>JAFIEG010000082.1 GCA_020832665.1 Pararhodobacter sp.
CGGCCGATGTGCAGTTCAGCTGCACCTGGCGGCCCCCCTCCACATCCACGCGCCGCGGCCACTCGGTTTCGACCCGGTCGATATAGACCATCGCCTCGCGGTCAGGGATGGCGAGGTTGCAGGTTTCGCCGACATCCTTGGCAAGCGCGCGCATCACCGCAAGGCGCGAGGTGCGCACGCGCATCGTGGATAGCGTTGCCACGGCCAGCTGCCTTGCGCGCGGACCAACCGAATATGACCGGCCGTCGGGTTCGCGCTGAAGATATCCTTCGGCCTCGAGGGTTTGGAACAACCGGTGCAATGTGGGTTTGGGCAGATCGGTCGCATCCATCAACTCGGTCGGTGTCACCGGCCCGCCGAGGCGGACGATCTCCTCCATGAGGGTGAGCAGGCGCAGCGTGGTCGGAATGCGCTCCGATTGGCCGGTAGTCGCGTTTTCTCGCTCGTGCATAAGGGCATGGGCTCCTGTCGGACTTCACCCTCTCGTTCAGATCAAGGCCAGCGAAAGCCAGGGGGCAAAGGCAACCACCAGCCAGACCATGATCAGGGCGATCAGATAGGGCACGATATACTTCAGAAGGCGCATATAGGGCACCCCGGTCACGCCACTTGCGACATAAAGGTTCAACCCGTAGGGTGGCGTGATGAATCCGATGGAACCGCCGATCAGGAAGACAACCGCGAAATGGATCGGATCGACGCCGACGCTTGCCGCGATCGGCGCCAGGATCGGTGCCATGATGATTGTGTTCGGCAGGCTTTCCAGCACCATCCCGGCAAGAAAGACAAACAGCATCGCCATGAGCAGCACCGCATAGTAGCCACCAAGCCCGGTCAGGAATGTCTCGATGGCCGCCTTGGCGCCCATGAGCGAAAGGATCTGCTGCATCACCACCGAAATACCGATCAGCGGCGCCAGCATGCCGGCGATGCGGGCCGAGTTCAGCACCACCTCGGGCAGGTCACGCAGCCGGAAACCCACGACCAGCACCATCTCGGTCCAGCCGGGGGTGCGCGTCAGATCCTCGCTTTCGGGCCGGCCGCGATTGATCAGCATGTAGAGCGGGCGCGACAGCAGCGCGACGACGATCACGAAGCCCACTGTGACCCCGGCTGCCTCGGTGGGCGAGAACTTGCCGGTATAGATGCCCCAAAGTACCAACCCGATCGCGAAGAAACCCAGCCAGGCGCCGAAAGCGGTGCGGATCATGCGGTTGATCTCGTAACGGATCAGATGACCCCAGCCATTCGCCCGGCAGACGATCCAGCAGGTGACCTGCATCGCCAGGACCATGAGCACGCCGGGCAGGATTCCGGCGAGGAAGAGATCCGTGATCGAGAGATTCATCAGGAACCCGTAGACGATGAAGATGATCGACGGCGGGATGATGATGCCCACCGTGCCGCCGGCACCGACAGTCGCGGCCGAAAAGCGCGGGTCATAGCCGTTCTTCACCATGCGCGGGTGCATCATGCCGCCTATCGTAGCCGTTGTGGCCGAGTTCGAGCCCGAAATCGCCGCGAACATCCCGCACGCGCCGATACTGGCCATGCCCAGACCGCCGCGCAGCCAGCCCAGGCAGGAATAGGCAAAGGCGGACATGCGGTGTGCGATGCCGGACCTATTGATCAGGTCACCGGTCAGGATGAAAAGCGGCATTGCCAGCAGCGCGAAGGAGGTGGTGAACACCGCCGAAAAGGCAAAGCCCACATTGCTCAGGGTGATGTCGACGACAAAGCTCATTGCCACGACCCAAAGGCCGATGATCAGAAAGATCGGCACCCCGAGGATGAACAGCCCGGTTGCGGTAAGCGAAATGATCAGCGTCAGCGTTCCGTCACTCATGTCCAGCCCCTCACTCGCGCGGCAGTTCGTTGCCTGCGGTCAATGCCCGCCCGGCTTGATACTTGCGAACATCCTCGATCAGGTTCTCGATCACCCTTGCATACAGAATTAGCCAGGATATCGGCACGATGATGTAGAACCACCATCTCATCACGTTGTCGGTGCCCAGCAGAAGCTGGTAATTCGATGCCGAGGTAGCCGTCAGCCGCACGGTCGCGACCACAACCACAACCGCCATGACGTACCACAAGATCGCATCAAGAAAGGAGAGCGCGAGCTGCCCCTTGGGTGGCATCATCGCGCGCACCTCGCCAAAGCTCAGATGCGTTCGCAGCTTCACGTTATAGGCGCAGCCGATCCAGGTGAGCAGCAGGAACAGATAGGGTGGCAGGGTGGTGGACCATGGCGCCTGCACACTGAAGACGAAACGTCGGATCACCTCGACGAAAATGATCATCGCGATGCCCATGTAGATGCAGAACATCGCCGTCGTCTCGAGGTGACGGTCAAGAAGGGGCAGAGCCTTGAATATCCCCAGAATGACAAGCGACAACGGCAGGATCCCGATCGCGACCACCCAAAACAGCACCTGATGGCGCAACGCGGGAACCAGCATCCAGATATCGCCGGCCACCAATGCCTGCCAAAGCCTAAGCCCGGCCTGGATCAACTCGTCCATTTGATGCGACCCGTTCTTGAAGCAACCGAGAAGACACCAGCCGCAACCGCACCGGGCGCGGTGCGGGGTCTGGCATTATCCGCCTGACATGAATGGAAGGGCACGCGCCCGGAATGAGCCGGGCGCGTGCATCGGGGCGATCGGTCAGCCGCGCCACCAGCGGCGGGGTTCGACGTTCTCGACCAGCATGTCGGCCGGGATCTCGCGCGCAATGTTGTAGACTTCGGTGTAGGTGTCCATGCCGCCAGCCCAGTTGTTGATGCGCTCGCGCCACTGTTCCCAGGGGCCGGGCACGAATTCGGGCGAGCACATCTCTTCGGCTTCGCGCCGGGCCTCGGGCGAAAGGAAGGCATTGCGCACCCCGTGCTCGGCAAAGATGGTGCCGGGCATCTGCGGGTCGGAGAAACCGACGGTATTGACCAGCGCCGCTTCGTTGGCGAATTGCGCGGATATCTGCGCCAGATAGGCCGATTCCATGACCGCTTCCTGCAGTTCGTCGCTCATCCCGTTAAAGGTTTCCGCCGACATCGCCGTGTGTTCGGTGCCACAGAAGAAGCCCAGATCGACGCATTGCGAAACCACCGGCGACATGTTGGCATAGGCCACCGCCGACGCCCAGGTTTCGGCCCCGTCGATCAGGCCCTGACGCAGGCCGTCCAACGTCTCCTCCCAGGCGATGGGCCGGGGGTTGAGCTGCATCAGCTCCATCGCGATGCGGCCCAGCTGCGTGCCGGTCACCCGGTTTGAGGTGCCGGCAAGGTCGGTCACGCTGGTCACCAGAGGACGGTCGCGCCATGCATTGCCCAGCATGATCCCGCGCAACTCGCAATGCGTGAACAGGAATTTCAGGCCGTGCATCCGCTCAAGCGGCTCGCGCAGGATCGCGTTGCTCGCCGGGTGGTAGAAGAAATAGTACTGCGAAGCCCGAGTTGGAAACATGAAGGCAAAATCCAGCACGTTGAAATAGGGCGCGCCGCCGGCCGAGTTCTGGGTCGAGGCCGAAAACATGTCGACGATGCCTTCCTGCGTTCGCGTCACGCAATCGAGCTGGCCACAGATCTGGTTGTCGCCGATGAACTCAACGCGAATTTCGCCATCCGTCCGCTCTTCGATGTCGCGGACGAATTCGAGGATTCCATTTCGCTCGATCAGCAGGTTGCGCAGGTTGAAGCCGGCCGCGCCGAAGCGAAGCGTGTGCCGCGCCTCGCTTGAAAACCGTTTTTCATAGGCGGATTCGGCTGCCTTTGCCAGCCGCGGCAAGGTCACCGCCCCGGTGAGCCCGCCGAGGGCCAGAACCGTGGAGCTAATTCCGAAACGCTGCGTGATGCGCAGGAAATCCCGGCGGGAAATGCCGGTCAGGTCGCGCTTAGTCATGTTCTCCTCCCTGAGTTGACTAATCGAAGCTTGCTGGCCTTATGTTATTTTTGAGACTTGCGGTTTCAAAAAACTACACATATCTTCTTGAGTCAAGCATTTTTCAGGTGCGGAAATCCGGGGAGGAGCGGCGATGATCGACCTTGAAGCGGATGTCGTTATCGTCGGCGCCGGTTCCGCGGGATGTGTGCTTGCCAATCGCCTCAGCGCCGACGCGAAGCTGCGTGTGCTGCTGATCGAGGCCGGCGGACGCGATCTGAACCCCTGGATTCACGTTCCCGTCGGCTATTTCCGCACAATGGGCGATCCGTCGCTCGACTGGTGCTACCGCACCGAGCCCGACCCGGGGCTCAACGGGCGCAGCCTTCCCTGGCCGCGCGGCAAGGTTCTGGGCGGGTCATCCTCGCTCAACGGGTTGCTCTATGTCCGCGGCCAGCCGCAGGACTATGACCGCTGGCAGCAGATGGGTAATTCCGGCTGGGGATGGGAGAATGTGCTGGCCTATTTCCGCCGCGCCGAAGATCAGGAACGCGGCGAGGACACATTTCACGCCACCGGGGGGCCGCTGGCGGTAAGCGATGCGCGCCTATCACGCCCGATTTGCGATGCCTGGGTCGAAGCGGCGCAAAAGTTCGGATACAGCTTCAATCCCGATTTCAACGGCGCCACGCAGGAGGGCGTGGGTTACTTTCAGCTGACCTCGCGCAAAGGCCGCCGGTGCAGTTCGGCCGTGGCCTATCTCAACCCGGTTCGCAAGCGGCCGAACCTGCGGATCATCACGCATGCGACGACCACCCGGGTGCTGTTAGAGGGGCGGCGCGCGATCGGTGTGGAATGGCGCACGCAAGGCGGTGACATCAGGCGCGCACGGGCGCGGGCGCGGGTGGTGCTGTCCGCCGGGGCCATCGGTTCGCCCCATATCCTGTTGCTGTCGGGGCTTGGCCCCGCGGCGCATTTGCAAGAACACGGCATCGCGCCAATCGTCGATCTGCCGGGCGTCGGGCAAAACCTGCAGGATCACCTGCAGGCGCGGCTGGTATACAAGTGCCACCGTCCGACGCTCAACGACGAGGTGCGCAGTCCGCTGAACAAGCTGCGGATCGGCCTGCGCTACATCATGACACGAAGCGGGCCAATGGCAATGGCCGCCTCGCTGGCCTGCGGGTTTCTCAAGACATCGCCTGATCTGGCAACGCCGGATATCCAGTTCCACATCCAGCCATGGTCAGCCGACAGCCCCAGCGAAGGAGTGCATCCCTTCTCGGCCTTCACTGCCTCGGTATGCCAACTGCGCCCCGAAAGCCGGGGGCACCTGGAACTGGGCGGCCCCGGCACCGCGCCGCGAATCCATCCCAATTACCTGGCCACCGCCAATGACTGCCGAACAATCGTCGAAGGGGTGCGCATTGCACGGCTCATCGCGCGCCAAGAGCCGTTGCGCGGCGAAATCTCTGCCGAATACCGCCCCGGACCCGACATCGACGACAGCGACGACGCCGCGCTTCTGGACTGGGTGCGCAACAGCGCGACAACCATCTATCACCCGACCGGCACCTGCAGAATGGGGCCCGACGGAGACCGGGGCGCCGTGACCGATAGCCGCCTGCGTGTGCGGGGCGTCGCGGGGTTGAGCGTTGCCGACTGTTCGATCATGCCCGAGATCGTCTCGGGCAACACCAATGCGCCGGCGATCATGATCGGCGAGAAAGCCAGCGACATGTTACTCGAGGACATTTCTCAGGATGCCCTGGCCACGCCGTCGGCCTGAGCAAATGCAACGCTGCACGCAAGGGAGTGAAACTATCTGCATGGCCGCCGAGGAAGCCCCAGAAGGGGTATCGGGCGAACACTCCCGACGCCTCGCAATTTGCAAGCCGCAGGCAGTGGCCGCGATGGATGCCACCGACTTGCGCAGGCAGCACGGCTGAGGGCGAATGGTATCGGGCATGTCCTGGCTCGGGTTGGAACTGTGGCAGGTTGCCTATCTGGCCGTCTGCATCCTTGGCGCGGCCTGGGTGCGGGGGTATTCGGGCTTCGGTTTCTCGGCGCTCGTGATCACCTCGGCGGCTCTGGTGACCGACCCGGTGCCGCTGGTGGCGACGCTGGTGATGTGTGAGATCGTCCTGAGCGCCGGGCAGGCACGCGGCCTTCGCGGCCAGGCGGACTGGCGGCGCATCTGGGGCATGCTGGCGGGCGCCGCTGTCGTCATGCCGTTCAGCTTTTCAGTAATTGCACGGCTGGGCGAGGATCTGGCGCGAATTGCCATCTCGGTGGCGGTGCTGGCCATGTGCCTGACCATGGCAAGAGGATGGCAGTTCGGCCGCGAGATCGGCACGCCGGGCAATCTGGTGGCCGGTATGGCATCGGGGATTGCCAACAGCGCGGCGGCGGGCGGCTTGCCGGTGGCGGTATTTCTGGCCGGCCAGCAGGTTGCGGCGCCGGTCTTTCGCGCGACGATGATCGCCTATCTGACGCTGGTGTGCGTAATTGCCCTTCCCTCGCTTTGGATGAGCGGCCTGTTGCGCGGCTCGAGTTTTGTCATGCTGGCCGCGATGCTGCCGGTCATGGCGCTCGGCCTTTGGCTGGGCGGGCGACGTTTCACCTCGGCAAGCCCGCAGGATTTCAAGCGCTTCACGCTCTGGCTGCTGGGCACGCTCTCGGCAATCGGCCTGCTGCGAAGCCTGTGGTAAAACCACCCTTGGCGGCACACATGCCGAAGCAACAATGAAGGACACGACCACGGCCGCACTCACGGTGGCCACAACTGCAGCCCCGCGCGCCCGCAGCGTCGGGCTTCCGGTCAGGGCCTGCCGTGCGGGGGGTGCCACCGGCGCCAACGGTGTCGCCCGTGCCGGGAAGGGCGCCCCCGCCCATCGCACCGGGCTCTGGCGCGCATCGGCATGGCGAAGTTCACGCGGAAAGGTGCCGATGCCCAAAGCGGTGGCGGCGCAACCGGGCTGCCGGGGGCGGGCAGATCAGGTTCAACCAGTCAGGAACTGCTGCTTCAACACCCGCTTGAGAACCTTGCCATAGGCCGATTTCGGCAATTCCTCGACGGGCGTCCAGTGGCGCGGCAACTTGTAGCGGGCCAGTCGCGTGGCGGCGTAACTGGCCAGCGTTTCCGGGTCGGTTTGCGCATCCGGGCGACATACATAGAAGGCTGCGCCAACCTCTCCCCAATCGGGGTCCGGCACACCCAGAACGGCTATCTCGACAATGCCGGGGTGCTCCAGAAGCTTTTCCTCGATCTCCCGTGGGTAGATGTTCGACCCGCCGGAAATATACATCTCCGAAACCCGCCCGGTCAGATACAGGAACCCTTCGGCATCGAAGCGCCCCAGATCGCCGGTAAGCAGCCAGCCATCGCGCAGGGCCTCGGCGCTGGCGGCGGCGTCGCCGTGATAGCCCGCAAAGACCGCCGGCCCCGCCACGCAAACCTCGCCTACCTCGCCAACCGGCACCTCCGAGCCATCGCGGCCGCGCAGGCTGACACAGGTCCCTGAGCGCGCAACACCGCAGGTGCCGGCCTTGTTTGCATCAGCCATGACCAGCCGGTGCTGACGCGGGGTCAGAACGGTTACCGTGCCGGTGGCCTCGGCCAGCCCGTAATACTGCACAAGTACCTCGCCCAGCCGCTCATGCGCGCGCTGCTGATCCACCTGATACATCGGCGCGCCGGCATAGACGAGATGGCGCAGCGACGAATGATCGTGCCGGGCAAGCGCCGGATGCTCGACCAGCATTTTCACGATGGTCGGCACGGTGAAGAGATTGGTGATGCGGTGCGCCTCGATCAGCCGAATTGCCTCGGCCGCGTCGAACCGCGCATCGGGCATCAGCACCGACACCGCGCCGCGCGCGACCTGCGGCAACAGATGCGCCCCGGCACCGTGCGATAGCGGGGCAACAACCAGCGATGCGTGGGTTTCATCAAGCCCGGGCATCATGTCGGCCAGTTGGGCGGTGATGTTGAAGGCCAGCGTTCCGCAGGTCAGAACCGCTCCCTTGGGCTTGCCGGTGGTGCCAGAGGTAAAGAAGAACCAGGCGGGATCATCGGGGGTTACCGGGGCATGCCCGACCGCGATGCCGTCATGCGCGGCGATCGCCGCCTGCACGGTCGTATCGGCGAAACCCGCCTCGCCGATCGACAGGACCGGCGCACCCTCGGGCAATGCGGCGCGTGCAGCGGCAGCATGAGCCGGGAAATCCGAATGGCAGACAAGCACCCGGGCGCCGGAGGTGGCAACAACATGGCCGATCTCATCGGGCGCGCACCGGAAGTTCGTCGGCACCCAGACCGCGCCAAGCCGGAAACAGGCGAACATCGTCAGCACCATTTCGGGGCAGTTGGGGCTGTGGATCATCAGGCGCTCGCCGGGCCCCAGCCCCAGCGCGCTCAATGCCGCCGCCAGTGCCGAGACCTTGCTGTCGATCTCGTGCCAGCTCAAAACCGTCTCGCGCCAGATCAGACCGGCGCGTTGCGGAAACCGCCGCGCGGTTTGCGCCAGCGGCCAGGCGAGATTCATCGCGGCCCTGCCAGGGGGGCGGGAACAGGTCATTTCACCGCCTCCAGCACCGAGACATAGTTCGATACCGCGATGCCGCCCATGTTGAACACCGCGCCGGGGCCAGTGATGCGGGGAAGCTGCATCTCGCCCGCCGTGCCGGTCAGTTGCATGGCAACCATGACATGCTGGGACACCCCGGTTGCGCCAATCGGATGGCCGCGTGCCTTCAGCCCGCCCGAGGGGTTGACCGGCAATGCGCCGTCTCGCCGGATGATGCCATCGCGCACCGCCCGCCAGCCTTCGCCACGCGGGGCCAGCCCCATGGCCTCGTACTGGATCATCTCGGCGATGGTGAAACAATCATGCGTTTCCACCAGCGCCAGATCGTCCAGCGTGACGCCGGCCTCGGCCAGCGCGGCGGCCCAGGCGCGGCGGGCACCGGCGAATTCCAGCGGATCGCGGCGCGACAGCGGCAGGTGATCGCCCGTCTGCGCACGCGCGCGGAACCTGAGCGCACGCGGCATGCTTTGCGCGCGCCCCGGCGCAGCCAGAACCAGCGCGACGGCGCCATCCGAGATGGGTGAACAATCGGTCTTGCGCAGGGGCGCTGCGACCAGCGGGTTCTGCCCCGAAACCGTGGTGCAGAAGGCCTCGCCCAGATCCTTGCGGAACTGGGCATGGGGATTGCGGCAGCCATTGGCATGGTTCTTCGCGGCAATCATGCCCAGTTCGCGGCTGCGCTCGCCGTAGCGGCGAAAATATTCGCCCGCGATGTACCCGAACAGCCCCGCAAAGCCCAGGCCGCCGGCCAGTTTCTCTTCCTCACGCCGATAGCAGCCCGACAGCATGATTTCCGATATCGCGGGCGGCGGCGTGGCGGTCATCTTTTCGGCGCCGACCACCAGCGCAACCTGGCTGCGGCCGGCGGCAATGGCATCGAGCGCGGCATAGAGCGCAGCCGAGCCGGTGGCGCAGGCATTCTCCAGATGCAGCGCCGGGCAATGCGCCAGTTCCGGCAGCCCCATCGCCACCTGGGCAGAAACATAACCTTGCGGCGAAAAACCCGCGCCGAACGCACCGACCGAGATCAGATCGACCTCGGCCGGCGAAACCTGGGCATGTTCGAGCGCGGCGCGCGCCACCGGTTCGATCAGGCTGGCCAGATCGGGCTCTGGCCGTTTGCCGAAATCGCCATGCGCCCAGCCCACAATCATCGCATCTGTCATCTTTCCCCCCGTCAGGCGACAGCTGCAGGCATGGTGCGGGCAAATTCGCTCAGCCCGGCATCGAGCGCGCCCAGCAACTCGTCGATCTGGTCCGCATCACAGGTCAGCGGCGGGCAGATCATCAACCACTCGCCATTGCTGCCCCCGGCGGTTCGGCGCGAATAGAAGGAAGCGCCATTGCGGCGGCAGCACTGGACCAGATACTCGCTGGCCATCGCCTCGGCGGGCCAGGGGCTGCGCGTGTTGCGCTCGCGCACGATCTCCATCGCCAGCAGCAGGCCCAGCCCGCGCACATCGCCGATGGCCTGGTGCCGCGATGCCAGCGTTTCCAGCCCCGCACGCAGCCTTTCGCCCATGCGCGCGGCATTCTCGATCAGCCCCTGCCCCTCGACCACCTTGAGAACGGCATTGGATGCGGCGCAGGAAAGCGGGTGACCGATATAGGTATGTCCGTGGCGCAACCCTCCGGCGGCTCGCACCTCCATCACCAGTTCACCGGCCGCCATCACCGCGCCAAGCGGTGCGTAGGAACCGCTGACACCCTTGGCGAGCGTCACGATATCGGGTCGGCAATCCGGCCAGTGATGCGCTGCAAGGAACCGGCCGGTGCGGCCCGCGCCGGACATGATTTCATCGAACATCAGCAGGATGCCGTGCTGCGTACAGATTTCGCGAATGCGGGTCATGTAGCGGTCGGAAGCCACCAGCGCCCCGGTGGACACCCCGCCCACCGGCTCGATGAGAAACGCCAGGATCGTTTCCGGCCCCTCGCGGGCAATGGTGTCCTCAAGCGCCGTCAGGCAGCGTTCGGTCACAGCCTCGGGCGTTTCGCCGGCCGGGCGGCGATAGGTTATCGGCGCGGGCACCTTGGGATGCGACACGAAGAGCGGATCGAAAGGATCGGAATAGTTCGGATCGCCCACCACGCCCAGCAGCGCCGTGGTGGCGCCGTGATAGCTGGGAACGCGGCTGATGACTTTGCGCCGCGCATCCTGACCACGCGCCAGCGCCACCTGGCGGGCCAGCTTGATCGCCGCCTCGTTGGCCTCGGACCCGCCCGAAACGAAGAAGGCCGCATCGAAGCCCCACCCCACCAGAGCGGCCAGCCGCTCGGCCAGTTCGATATTGGCGCCATTCTCCCATTGCATGGGATTGGCATAGGTCAGCTGCTCGATCTGCGCCTGCATCGCGGCCGTGACCTCGGGGTTGCAATGGCCGATATTGACCGAGATCGCACCCGAGGAACCGTCGATCATGCGATGGCCATCACCATCCCACAGATAGATGCCCTCGGCCCGGGCAATACGGGGCATTTCCGGGCTGTTGGGGCGCGTCACGAAGTGCTGGAAACGAAATACCATCGTTTGTTCTCTCATTATGTCGGTTCGGTTTGTGGCGCCACCGCCAGGTGCCCTTCGGCGCGCACCCAATCCGAAAGCAGGGCCGGATCAGGATCGCGCCCGAACAGCACGCGATGGCGGATCAGGGCAAGCAGTTCGGCAACGTGGCGGTCGTTCTCGGGGTTTTCGGCGAATTCGGCACCGAAAACTTCATCGATGTAGATCAGCCCCAGAAGATCGTCCGCTGCACCGCTGGCGGACTGGCCCAGCATTTCCATGCAGGCGGGCGAGAACTGCACCGCGGCATGCCGCGTGGCGATCTGCGCCAGTTCCCGCCCCCATCGGATGGTGATCGCCATCCAGACACGATTCACCTCGTCATCGCGGCGCTTGAGCTCGAACACGGCGGCGTAGAAATGGCGCAAGTCGCGAAAGGATCGCACCGCCTCGCGGAACTTCTCGCACATCCGCACAAACAGCGGCCCCGCATCGGTACGGCGCGGCAGCACGGGGGTGATGTCCAGTTCGATGAACTCGCTCACGATCTCGATCAGCAACTCGCGGGTAGAAGTGAAATGCAGATAGAATGTTCCGGTGGCGACGCCGGCGGCGCGGGTGACCGAGGCAATGGTGAATTGCGACAGATCGCTGCCCTCCTTGAGCAGCCCGAAGGCCGCCAGCTTGATCCGCGCACGGGTGCGGGCGCTCTTGGCCTCGCCACCGGCACCCTCGGCCTGTGCGGCGAGGCTGGCGCAATAGCGCTCGCCCATTGGCAGGGCGTTGAAATCCGGGGGCGGATTGTTCTGCGCGACTGGGCCTTGCGCGGTACTCACTTGATGTTCCCTCCTTTTTCAGGACACGGCCAGCAGGGTTCGGTCGGGCAGCGCCTCGCCCACCACCCGCTCGAATATGCCGGCCAGATCGGACACGCCGGTTCCATCCTTTTCGGGCCCGGACAAGTCCAGCACGACCCGGCCGCGATGCATCATGAGCACGCGGTCGGTCTGGTGCATGGCATGGGCGAGGTCATGGGTGACCATGATCGTTGTCATGCCATGTTGGCGTGCAATTTCTGTCGTCGCCTCACCGACGATGCGCGCGCGTTTCGGGTCCAGCGCAGCGGTGTGCTCGTCCAGCAGCAGAAGCCGCGGTTTGCGCACCGCAGCCATCGCCACGGCGATCGCCTGCCGCTGCCCGCCCGACAAGGTGGCCGAGGATTCATCCAGCCTGTCCTCGAGCCCCATGCCGAAGCCGGCAAGGGCGGCGGCAGCGTTTGCGCGAATTTCGGCACGGGGATAACGTCGCAGGCGCAGCCCGCGGCGAGGGCCCATCACAGCCAGCGCAAAGTTTTCCTCAATGGTCAGCCCGCCCAGCACGTTGTTTTCGGGGTTCTGGCGCACCATCGCCACCTTGTCCGAGCGTTGCCAGGAAGGCTGATCCGTGACAGCTTCGCCGTCGATCTCGATTGCGCCCTCGTCAAGGAATTGTGCCCCCATGAGCACTGACAGAAGCGTGGATTTGCCCGCCCCGTTCGAACCGATCAGCGCCACGAAACTGCCCGGCGAAATGGTAATGTCCAGCCCGTCCAGCGCGGTGATCATTTCTCGCCCGCCCAGTGCCGGAAACTGCTTCTCGGCACCACGCACCGTCACAAGCGCACCGCGCGGGGTGGCCGGCTGTTCAGATAAGCTTGACGACACGGTTTTCCTCCAGGAACTGAATGTGCTGACGCCTGCGCTGACGCCATTCCCTGATCCTGTACAGGCCGCCACCATGCATGCGGATTGCAATGAAGGCGAGGACGATGAGCGTTGTCAGCAACTTGAGGTTGGCCGGGGGGATGCCCGCACGCAAGCAGAACGCGATAACGATGCGATAGACCACCACCCCGACCAGCACGGCAATGATGCCGGGAATGATCTTTTCCGAAGGCAGGATTGTCATTCCGACGATCAATGCGGCCAGCCCCACAACGATGATGCCGCCCTGAATGGAGACATCCATGAAGCCCTGGCTGTGCGCGACCAGCACGCCGGACGCGGCTGCAAGGGCGTTGGCCATGGCCAGCCCGGCGATCTGGTAGCGTTCGGTTCGAATGCCGAAGCTGCGGGCGGTCTGGATGTTCAGCCCGGTGGCGCGCATGGCCAGCCCGCTGCTGGTGTGCAGATAGGCGGCCAGCAGACCGGCAAGCAGAAGCGAGACACCCCCGGCGACAATGATTGTCGCGTTCTGCTGGCTCACCCCGAACCCGCGGACCCATGTGAACAGCGTGTCGATGCGCACCAGGGAAACGTTGCCCGTGCCCATGATCGCGATGGACACCGACCACGCCGCCGAGGTCATCAGGATGCCCGTGAGCAGAACATTCATCCGCAACCTTGTGTGCAGAACGGCGGTGATCAGCCCGGCACAGGCCCCGACTGCCATTCCCGCCAGCATGGCGGTAACAGGGTCGAACCCGGCAACCGCCGTCGCCGCTCCGGTGGCGGCCCCGACGCCGAAAGATCCTTCCAGCGTCAGGTCCGGCAGGCTTAGCACGCTGATCGCCAGATAGATGCCCAGCCCGAGCGGCCCGTAAAGCAGCCCGATCTGGGCGCCGATCAGCAAGGTTTCCATTTCTTGGCGTCCCTGTTCTCAATAGGTGGCGAAGGCGTTGTCCAGCATGTCCTGCGGGATGGTCAGGCCAAGCTGTTCGGCGACGGTTGCGTTGAGTTCGAACCCGCCGATCTCCGGCACGACAATCGGAGTTTCCGCCGGATCGGCACCGCGCAGAACCTGCGCGGCCAGCGCACCTGCCGCGCGACCGACATCATGGTAATTATAGCTGCCGGCCAGAACAGCGCCCTGCTGCACTGAATTGGTGGTGCAGCCAAATGCCGGGATTCCGTTTTCCTCGACCACTGCCAGCGCGCCAACCACACCAGACATCGTGGTGGTATCGCAAGGAAACTGGATTGCATCGACCCGCCCCACAAGCGATTGCGCGGCCTGAGTGACTTCACCGGCATTGGCGATCCCGGCAGTCACATGTGCCAGCCCGTGTTCTTCGATCCGGGTCCGCGCCCGCGCCGCCAGAACATCCCCCGCGGCATCACCCACGCGGTAGATCAGGCCAATGGTTCGGATGCTCGGCTTGATGGCGAGCATGCCATCCACCTCGGCCTCGACCGGAAGCGGATCGGATACGCCGGTGATATTGCCGCCCGGGCGTTCGAGCGCCTCGATGAGCCCCGATTCGACCGGCGTCGACACCGCCAGAAACACCACGGGCACCGTGGATGTGGCCTGTTGAATGGCCTGCGTGGCGGCTGTGCCCACGGTGATGATCACATCACACCCTCCGGCAGCAAATTGCTGCGAAACGATCTGCTGCGTGGCCGCGTCGGCCTCGGGGTTCTGGATGTTGTACGCCACCCCTTCACCACCAGCCTCGGCCAGCCCCGCCCGAAGACCATCGACCACCTCGTCGATCACAGGTGCCGAGGCATAGCGGTTCACGCAGACGGTGCGGCCGTCGATATCGGACGCAACGGCGGGAAACGATGCCAGTGTGGCCACGCAACCCAGCGCGATGATTTGCTTGCAGTTCATCATCTTCTCCTCTGTCGGGTTCGAACGATTCTTTTATGAAACTGAATTCTGTTTCATCTTTATCTTACCCAGCTCTGCATCCGAGTCAATCACTGAAATCGCCGTTCGCTTCACTTGCCTAGTCGAGGAAATCCTCGAGGTTGTGCCGGGCGGGGGCGAGCGGCCCCTGTGCGGCGCGGGCGGCGGCGAAGCCAGCAGCGGGGGTGAGGGCGGAATCGGTCATGCTGCGGCCCCCTCGATCTGAGCGGCGAAACGGTCAAGCTCTGTTGCGGAGATCACTGTACGGCCCGCAATTTTGCAGACGCGGAGTTCGCCTCGCGCGCGCAGTGCGTAAACCGTTGAACGGGAAACCCCGAGGTGTTTGGCGGCCTCCATGACCGAAAAAAACCGACGGGAAATCCCAAGTGCCTTGGCGGCATCAGTGACCGTGAGAAAACGTGAGTTTGCACCCGACGCATGTGCGTTTTCAGGAGTGCGTTTTCAGGAGCCATCGCGGCCTCCGGTATTGCGGCGCAAATGCGCCTGATTGAACCATGCCCCGTTAGGGCGCTGCACGCTGCGGTGGGCTCAATCCAATGCAATCCAGAGGTTTAGACCTCGCGTACGGCTTCTGACCGCAGCAAGTCGAACGGAAGTATCGTTAGGCCAAAACGCGGAAAAAGTCAATGATCACAAACGTTTGCGGACAGCCTTGCCCGGTTTCTATGGATGTCGTTTAGTGGGGACGTTGTTGGGGCCCATGCCGTGAAATGGCGTTTCTATAAATAAAATCAATGAGTATTGGCGGTGCTGGGAGACCAATGCGAACCAGTCTCTACTAAAAGGGCGGCACGCGAGAACACCCGGGGAACCCCGGGCTATTTGCTAACTTTTTGACTTTTCTCGGTTTTGATCGAGCAGAGCGATCTCGAACTCAGCGTCGCTCTAATCAGGAGTGCCGCATACCTGGCGCGAAACCCCGACTACTCGTTTTCAGCCGCCTCTGGCGCGGAAGCTTCCGAGAGTGCGTCCAGGGCCTCGAGCACTTGCCGCAGGGTCTCACGGGTTTGATGAAGTCCCGCAACGACCCGCAGCTCGGAGCGTCCAGACAACGAGAGCACCGCGGCAGCCACCTCGTCCGAGTGTCGGAGAAGCTCGATCAGATGCTCCCCGGCCGGACCGTGTGACCCCGCAAACCAGTTCTTCGCCGTACGCTCCGAGACACCCGTCCACTTCATCGCCGTCTTGATCGCCCGGTGGGATCCACCGAGCTCTCGCTTCAGCGCGGCCGAAATCGCCGCCTGGTATTCTAATCGGTCGCCCCTCCGTCCGTCTTCATCTGGAAAAGTCTTGCCCATGTTAGGAAACATTTTTCCGGCCCTCCGCGTCTAAGCTTCGGCCCCATGGAATCGCAGGCATTCCCGCCAATTAGGCGAATCCGATGAATGAGAGGCTCGGCAGTTGGGCTGGAGGGACAAAAAGGATGAGAGGGCCACGGCTCCCGAGGGAGCGCGGCCCAGGCGTGCCGCCCAGTACGTCCGCATGTCGACCGAGCACCAACGCTATCCAACTAGATTTAAAGGCAGGAATGGGATCTCTCTATCGGTCGCAGCACGAGCTTGTGGCCGTGTTCAAGGCGGGCACAGCCACCCATGTCAACAATGTCGAGCTCGGCCGTCACGGGCGTTACCGGACCAACGTCTGGTCATATCCCGGCGTGAACAGCTTTGGCAAAGGTCGCATGTCGGATCTCGGGGCGCACCCAACGGTGAAGCCAGTGGCCATGGTGGCGGATGCCATGATGGATTGCTCGAGAACAGGCGATCTTGTCCTCGATCCGTTTTCCGGTTCCGGCACCATCTTCCTGGCCGCAGAGCGGGCTGGCAGGCGCAGCGCCGGGATCGAGATCGATCCACATTACGTTGATGTCGCGATCCGGCGTTTTGAGCAGGAAACGGGACTGACGGCTACGCTCGAGGCAACGGGGCAGACCTTCTATGCCATCACCACCGAACGTGGCGAGGAGGCCCCGTCATGACCCGGAAGACGAAGATGCAGGATGCAGACTACGAGGTCGGCTACGGCAAGCCTCCGAAGGCAAGGCAATTCAAGAAGGGGCTGTCCGGAAATCCGAGGGGTAGGCCGCCGAAGTCCAAGAACATGAATACGTTGCTCGACGAGGAACTCGACAGGTTGATCACCCTGCGTGACGGCAATGGCGTGAGACAAATTTCGACACGCGAGGCGATCGTCAAGCAGATGATCCAAGGCGCCCTTAAAGGCGACCTGCGCCAATTGCAGTTCCTGTTCCGGCATCTCAAGCGCCGCAATGACCCGGAGCCGTTTCGCGTTGCCGCTGAGGATGAGGCCGAGCTTAAGGCAAAGCTCGCCAGGATGATGAAGGGAGGCGCCGATGAAGATCAGTCGGTCTGACCTCGTTCTACGCCTATACCGCTCCGACTTCGGCGCCTTCAATCGGTTCGTCTTTCACGAACTGCACCCGGGCCGAACGCTGCACGACAATTGGCACATCGGCCTCATGGCCGATCGTCTTGAGCGCTGCGCCAGGGGTGAGATTCGGCGGCTGATCATCAACGTCCCACCACGCAGCTTGAAGTCGTTGACTGCGAGCGTCGCGTTTCCTGTCTGGGTTCTCGGTCGAGATCCAACAAAGAAGATCATGGCAATAGCCGGCACCCGGTCTCTGGTCAGTGATCTGGGCGAGAGCACCGACAGGCTGCTGCGCTCGACCCGGCTGCGTGCCGTCTTTCCGCATCTCAGGCTCGGCCCGAAGCCAGGAGCCATTGTTCTGCCAGAGGGCGGACGGCGCATGCCGGTGCTGTCACAGGCCAGCCAGATCGGGCGCGGTGCTGATGTTGTCATCATAGACGACCCCATGCCGCCGGCCATCGCAAACGACGACGCTGCGCGTGCAGCGGTCAACCGCTGGTTCGATGAAGAAGTCATCCAGCGGCTCAACGACAAGGCATCAGGCGTCGTCATCGTCGTCATGCAACGGCTGCACCCGGACGATCTGACAGGCCACCTGCTATCGGGATCCGACCGTTGGGAGCATTTGTCCCTCCCCGCCATCGCGCTTCAGGACGAATGTTGGACGCTCCCGAATGGAAGCGTCATCAACCGCCGACGCGGCGAGCCGCTCGCTCCCGAGATGGAAGACCGGGATCAGCTCCGCCAGCGACTGAAGGCGGTCGGGGCAAGGGTGTTCTCCGGACAGTACCTGAACCGCCCCGGGTTTACCGGAGAGTTTGTGGTTCAATGATTACGCAGCTTTTT
>JAFIEG010000003.1 GCA_020832665.1 Pararhodobacter sp.
GGTCGGGTGAGCGCCCGACCGGCGCGGCGCGCGCTGTTTCCCATCTTGGGGCGATTTTCGCAACGGTAATCGGTCAGGAAACCGACGGTTCCCCGTCGATTTCGCTGATGGAGCCCGGATTTCGGGCACCGGATCGGGCGATGGCGCGCGACGACACTCTCTACCAGGCGCCTTGGCGATGCGCGCGCCGGGGTTCGACATTGATGGCGATATCGCCGTTCTTCTGGAATTGCCGAACGATGAGAATGTTGCTTGCGGGGTTTTCGGTGCGGTGCTCACCGACGGTCGGTTCACGGGCGCGAATCAGCGCCTCGGTCCGCAGGCGAAACAGTCGCATCACCGCGCCGACCCGGCGACAGCCGGGCCCGTCGCGCCCTGCTTCTTCACTGCCGTCGACCCAGTCGCCGATGGCTTGCCCTCATGCCGGCAGGCCGCTGTCGGACCAGCGCAGAATCCGGCGCCCGGCCAGCGCGGCCAGCGCCGCCATCAGCATGACCGCCCCCACCTGCCACACCAGAACCATGAGCGCGACATCCTGCATGTGGAAGAAGCGCAGCGCGAAATTGCCGATGGCGGCCGAGGCCAGCACGGCGAGCGCGAGCGTAAGCCGCGGCGCGAGCGGAACGCCCCGGCGCAGCATCATGTAGAGCACCACCACCGGCAGCGAGCCGATCAGCGCGATGAAAGTGAAGCAGGCCGGGTCGGGACTCAGGCGCAAGCCCTCGGGGCCCATTGCTGCCCAGTCGCGCAGGCAACCCAGCCCCAGTGTGCCCAGCCACAACGTGCCGGGCAACACCGGCACAAGCCGCCAGCCGCGTCCCATGCCCGGCACGGTCAGCGCCAGCGCCGCCATCGCCGCGGCGATGGCCGTGGCCAGCGCCGCGCCCTGCTCGAGCAGAAAGCGCGCATCCACCAGTCGTTCGGCAAGATCGGGGCGCGGCCCGATCGCCCAGATCATCGCCACCGCGAAGCCCAGCGCCAGCGCCAGCCAGCCCGGCACGCGCTTCCACGGCGGCGGCAGCGGGCGCACCGGCCCGGCCGCCCTGGACAGACGGTCGATCATTGCCTCGGTGGCGCGGGCATGGTCTGGGGCATCCCCTTGCACGGCTCTCACTCCTTTGCGCGCAGCGCGGTGCGCAGCTTCAACATGGCACGATGAACCGCGACCTTCATCGCGGCAACGGTGGAACCGCTTTCCTCGGCGGCCTCGACCAGCGACATTTCGCGAAGGCGCACCAGTTCGACAGCGCGCCTTTCGGTGGGAGAAAGCGAGTTCATCGCCTCGCGCACCGCCAGAAAATTGACCACGCTCTCTGCCCCTCCATTCGTCGGCACATCGCAAAAGGTTTCAGTGATATCCCGTACCGCCAGATCGAGCGCGTTGCGGCGGGCGTAGCGGCGGGCGTTGTCGGCCAAGCGGTTGCGCGCGATGGTCACCAGCCAGGGCAGGAAGGGGCGCGTGGGGTCCCAACTGGCGCGGGCGCGATGCAGCGAAAGCAGGATATCCTGCACCATGTCCTCGACATCGGCATTACCCATCCATGGCGCGCGCGCGCGCGCGCACCAACCCGCGCAACCGTCCCGAAACCTGTTCGAGAAGCTGCCGGTAGGCGGCCTGGTCGCCCTCCTGGCCGGCCTGCATGAGCGCCGCCAGCCCTTCGGGGCCGATCCGTTCGGACCTGGCTTGGCTGGCTGGGGACAAGGGCAGGTCTTTCGAGTATTGCCGAGACATTTCCAACAGGTTCGCCAGTAAGCCGGCTTGGTTACATGGCAGATGTATTTTATTGTAGCCTCGTGCCCTCCAGTGGACAAAACCTGTCATGATCGGTGCCACGCCGGTCAGCGTGCCGGCGCACCGCTGCACATAACCTGCTGCTTGGGCAGGCGCAGCGCCTCGGCGGCCTGGCGGACGATCTCGGCCACCTGCATGAGTTGCCGCGACAGCGGGCTGGCCCGGCGCCAGACCATGCCGACGCTTCGCGAGGGCTGCGCGCCTTCAAGCCTTGCCACCGATACCGCCGCCGAGCGCGTTTCGACCGGCACCGCCATTTCGGGAATCAGCGTTACCCCGATACCCGCCCCCACCATCTGAACCAGCGTGGAAAGCGAGCTGCCATCGAGCAATTCGCGCGGGCGCGCGGCGCCGAAATTGCAAAAGGCCAGCGCCTGATCGCGAAAGCAATGCCCCTCTTCCAGCAGCAAAAGCCGCATCTCGCGCAGCGCCTCGCGGCCCGGCACTGGCTTGTCGGCCTCGGACATCGGGCGCACCAACATGAAGCTTTCCGAAAACAGCGCCACCTCCTGCAGGGCCGGCTCTGACACCGGCAGCGCCACGATGGCGGTGTCCAGCCGCCCGTCGCCCAGTTCCTCGATCAGCCTTCCGGTGAGCGATTCGCGGATATGGATATCGAGCCCGGCATGTTCGCGCGTCAGGCGGCCGATAAGGCTGGGCAGAAGGTAGGGCGCGATGGTGGGAATGACGCCCAGCCGCAGCGGGCCGACCAGCCGATCGCGGGCGGCGCGCGCCATGTCGCCCAGCGCCTCGACCTCGCGCATGATGGCCCCGATATGGCCAGCCGCGGCCTGGCCGAAGCCGGTCAGCCGCACCCGACGTGCGCCGCGCTCGAAGAGGGGCGAGCCGAGAGATTCCTCCATCTCGCGAATCTGCATCGACAGCGCCGGTTGCGAGATGGCGCAGGCCTCGGCGGCGCGGCCGAAATGCCCGTGCCGGGCGAGCGCCTCGAAATAGCGCATCTGTTTCAGCGTCAGGGCCCTCATAAGCCATACCTATCACGCCAATCAGAAAATCAAACTTAATCTAATCACTCAACTGGGCTATAGACAAGACAAGCGTCGGGGAGGACGCGGTCGTTGCAAATGCACCGAGTCTGCCTCACTATGTGAGGCAGGCATCTGCGCCCCCGACGTGAAACCGGAATCGACACAGCAATCATTGGAGAAAAGCCATGGACGGCAACGACAGCGGCAAATGCCCGGTGATGCATGGAGCGATCAGCAAATCGGGCGAATCGGTCGTGGACTGGTGGCCGAATTCGCTGAACCTGGACATCCTGCATCAGCATGACAGCAAGCCGAACCCGCTGAAGGGGTTCAACTACCGCGAGGCGGTCAAGACGATCGATTTCGACGCGCTGAAGAAAGACCTCATCGCCCTGATGACCGACAGCCAGGAATGGTGGCCGGCTGACTGGGGCCATTACGGCGGCCTGATGATCCGCATGTCGTGGCACGCGGCGGGCACCTACCGCATCGCCGATGGCCGCGGCGGGGCCGGCACCGGCAATCTGCGCTTCGCGCCGCTCAATTCCTGGCCCGACAATGGCAACCTGGACAAGGCGCGGCGCCTGCTGTGGCCGATCAAGAAGAAATACGGCAACAAGCTCAGCTGGGCCGACCTGATCGCGCTGGCGGGCACCATCGCCTATGAATCGATGGGGCTGAAGACCTATGGCTTCGCCTTTGGCCGCGAGGATATCTGGCACCCCGAGAAGGATATCTACTGGGGCGCCGAGAAGGAATGGCTGGCACCCTCGGACAACCGCTACGAGAATGTCGAGAACCCGGCGACGATGGAAAACCCCCTCGCCGCGGTGCAGATGGGGCTGATCTATGTGAACCCCGAAGGCGTGAACGGCCAGCCCGACCCGCTGAAAACCGCCGCCCAGGTGCGCGAGACCTTCGCCCGCATGGCGATGGATGACGAGGAAACCGTGGCACTGACCGCCGGCGGGCACACCGTGGGCAAGGCGCATGGCAATGGCTCGGCCGACAATCTGGGCCCCGAGCCCGAGGCCGCGCCGATCGAGGAGCAGGGCTTTGGCTGGATCAACCGCAAGTCCCGCGGTGTCGGCCGCGACGCGGTGACCAGCGGCCTTGAAGGTGCCTGGACGACCCACCCCACGAAATGGGACAATGGCTATTTCCACCTGCTGCTCAACTACGAGTGGGAGCTGACGAAATCGCCCGCCGGCGCCTGGCAGTGGGAGCCCGTCAACATCAAGGAAGAAGACAAGCCCGTCGATCCGGAAGACCCGACGAAGCGCGTCAACCCGATCATGACCGACGCCGACATGGCGATGAAGATGGACCCGGAATATCGCAAGATTTCCGAGAAGTTCTACAAGAACCCGGAACTGCTGGACGATGCCTTTGCCCGCGCCTGGTTCAAGCTGACCCATCGCGACATGGGCCCCAAGGCGCGCTATGTCGGCCCCTGGGCACCTGCCGAGGATCTGATCTGGCAAGACCCGGTGCCCGCTGGTGCGACCGGCTATGATATCGGCGCACTCAAGCGCAAGATCGCCGCAAGCGGGCTCAGCGTGGCCGAGATGGTCGCCACCGCCTGGGACAGCGCGCGCACCTTCCGCGGCTCGGACATGCGCGGCGGCGCCAATGGCGCGCGTATCCGCCTGGCCCCGCAGAAGGACTGGGAAGGCAACGAACCGGCGCGGCTGCAAAAGGTGCTCAATGTGCTTGAGCCGCTCGCGGCCGAGGCCGGCGCCAGCGTTGCCGATACCATCGTGCTGGCGGGCAATGTCGGCATCGAGCAGGCGGCGAAGGCCGCGGGCTACAATGTCGAGCTGCCCTTCGCGCCCGGCCGCGGCGATGCCACCGACGCGATGACCGATGCCGACAGCTTCGTGCCGCTGGAGCCCGTCGCCGACGGCTTTCGCAACTGGATGAAGAAGGAATATGTGGTCACCGCCGAAGAGCTGCTGCTTGATCGCGCGCAGCTCATGGGGCTGACCGCGCCCGAGATGACCGTGCTCATCGGCGGCATGCGGGCGCTGGGCGCCAATCATGGCGGCACCAGGCATGGCGTCTTCACCGACCGCGAGGGTCAGCTCACCACCGACTTCTTCGTCAACCTGACCGACATGAACTATCGCTGGGAGCCGAAGGGCAGCAATCTCTACGAGATCGTCGAGCGCAAGTCGGGCAAGGCGAAATGGACGGCGACGCGCGTCGATCTGGTGTTCGGCTCGAACTCGATCCTGCGCGCCCTGGCCGAGGTCTATGCCCAGGACGATGCTGGCGAGAAATTCGTGACCGACTTCATCGGCGCCTGGACCAAGGTGATGAATGCCGACCGCTTCGACCTGAAGGGCTGACGGCAAGGCAGGCATAGACGCGTAAACAACACGCGCCGCCGGTGTAGCGGGGGGCGCTTTTTTTCAACCGGCTTGCGATCAACTCGCGGGCTGAAGGCCACTCGGGGCGGGCAACCTGGACCCGCGCGGCGTTTTCAATCGCAGCGCGGCAGCATCCGCGCAAAGCCGCGCGAGACGAAGATCAACGCGCCATCCCAGCCCGGTTGAAAAAATGCACGATCGGTCCAGACTTCGCCCTCGCCCTCGCATTGCATGTCGAACAGCACCGCGCCTTCCATGTCGCGCACCATGACAGGGTTTGTCAGGCGGCATTGGGATTCGTAGAAGAAGATGCGGTCACCCTCGATGGTGATGGGCACGTTGTCGCCATCGGGCACGCAGGTATCGCCATAGGTGCCGTCGAATGCCAGCGCGGGCGCGGGCAGCAAGCATGCTGCCAGAGCCGCCAAAAGGAACCTTCTCATAACTCAACCCCCAGATGCCGCGCCACTGTGAAGATGTCCTTGTCGCCGCGCCCGCACATATTCATGACGATCAGATGGTCGCGCGGCAGGTCGGGCGCGATCTTCTTCACATGCGCCAGCGCGTGGCTGGGCTCCAGCGCCGGGATAATGCCTTCCAGCGCGCAGGAGGTCTTGAACGCCTCGAGCGCCTCGGCATCGGTAATAGATACATATTCCGCGCGGCCGGTCTCGTGCAGCCAGGCATGTTCGGGGCCGATGCCAGGATAGTCGAGCCCAGCACTGATGGAGTGGCCTTCGAGAATCTGGCCGTCGTCATCCTGCAAGAGATAGGTGCGATTGCCGTGCAGCACGCCGGGCCGCCCGCCGGTGAGGCTGGCACAGTGCAGCATTTCCTCGTTCACGCCCTTGCCGCCTGCCTCGACCCCGATGATGCGCACCGATGCGTCGTCGAGAAACGGATAGAACAGCCCCATCGCGTTTGAGCCGCCACCAATGGCGGCGACCAGCGTGTCGGGCAACCGGCCCTCGGCCGCCATCATCTGCTGGCGGGTTTCCTTGCCGATGATCGACTGAAAATCGCGTACCATTGCCGGGTAGGGGTGCGGCCCGGCCACGGTGCCGATGCAGTAGAAGGTGTCGCGCACATTGGTCACCCAGTCGCGCAGCGCGTCGTTCATCGCATCCTTCAGCGTGCCGCGCCCGCTGGTGACCGGAACCACTTCGGCGCCCAGGAGCTTCATGCGGAACACATTGGGGGCCTGACGCTCGACATCATGCGCGCCCATGTAGACCACGCATTGCAGCCCGAACTTGGCGCAGACCGTGGCCGTGGCCACACCATGCTGGCCGGCGCCGGTTTCGGCGATGATGCGGCGCTTGCCCATGCGCCGCGCCAGGATGATCTGGCCCAGCACGTTGTTGATCTTGTGCGCGCCGGTGTGATTGAGCTCGTCGCGCTTCATGTAGATCTTCGCGCCGCCCAGCTGATCGCTCAGCCGCTCGGCGAAATAGAGCGGGCTGGGCCGGCCTACATAATGCGTCCACAACCCGTCCATCTCGGCCCAGAAACTGTCATCGGTGCGGGCGCGTTCATACTGCGCCTCAAGCTCGAGAATCAGCGGCATCAGGGTCTCGCTGACGAACCGGCCACCAAAAATGCCGAAGCGCCCCTTCTCGTCGGGGCCGTTCATGAAGGAGTTGATCAGATCGTCGGGCATGGCGTCCTTCCCGGATGGCTGGCAAGGATGCCTAGCGCGGGGGGGCGGGCGTGGCAAGGGCGCGCGGCGGGCAACGAGCGCGCCAGGGGCGCGCGCAAGACTTTTCCATACACCTTCTTGTCTATACACTTTCTTGCCGCGCGGGGGTTTGCGCATGGGCAACCATCGTCTCAATTGCCCGATTGCGGCACGCCTATCCATGCACTACACCCGGCGGCACGGTTTGTGTTTGCGTGAACGGGTGGCATTGCCCGCAGCGGCCATCATGTGGAGGAGCGTTTCATGAAACGTATTAATAAAGCCGTTTTCCCCGTCGCCGGGCTGGGCACGCGTTTTCTGCCGGCTACCAAGGCGATGCCCAAGGAGTTGTTGCCGATCATCGACAAACCGATCGTGCAATATGCCGTGGAGGAGGCGATTGCCGCCGGCATTACCGAACTGGTTTTTGTCACCGGGCGCAACAAGCGTGCGGTGGGCGATCATTTCGACGCCAATCTCGAACTGGAAAGCCAACTCATGGCCAAGGGCAAGAAGAAGCTGCGCGACATGGTGCGCAACATCATCCCCGAGGGCGTCAGCTGCATCTTCGTGCGCCAGCCCGAGCCGCTGGGCCTGGGCCATGCGGTGCTGTGTGCCGAGCCGGCGGTGGGCGATGCACCCTTTGCAGTGCTTCTTGCCGATGATCTGATGCTGGGCGAAATACTGCCCACCTCGGCACTGGTCGATGCGTTTGCTCGCTCGGGCAAGTCGGTTTTGTCGGTGGCCGAGGTGGAACCGCAGGAGGTATCGAAATACGGCATCGTCGTTCCCGGCGCAGACCATGGCGAGGGGCTGTTCGATATCACCGGTGTGGTCGAAAAACCCGATCCGCAATCCGCGCCGTCAAATCTGGCCTCATTGGGGCGCTATGTCTTCGACCCCGAGATCTTCGAGGTGCTGCGCAGGCTCGAACCGGGCGCTGGCGGCGAGATCCAGCTTGCCGATGCCATCGACATCCTTGCCCGCCGGGGACATGTGGCGGGCATGATCAATCCCTCGCGCCGCTATGACTGCGGCTCGAAATTCGGCTATCTTGAGGCGATCGTCGATTTCGCCCTCGCCGACGAAGAGTTCGGCGCCCCCTTCGCCGCTCTTATCCGCGACCGGCTGCGCAGCGCCGACCAGCGCAACGACGCCGATGCCGGGCCCGCAAGGATAAACGCCTGATCAAGAGGGGCCGCGGGGCAAAGCACCTTACGGGCGCCGCGGCGCCAGGTTGTCGAAAAGAGGTCAGACGTGCAGCATGTCCTTGTAACAGGTGGCGCGGGCTACATCGGGTCGCATGCCTGCAAGGCGCTGGCCGCGCGAGGCTTCGTGCCGGTAAGCTTCGACAACCTGTCCACCGGCTGGACGCAAGCGGTGAAATACGGCCCGCTTGTGCGTGCCGATCTTCTTGAGCGCGCCGCGATCGATGCTGCGCTTGCCGAATACCGGCCCGTGGCCATCATGCATTTCGCTGCCTCCAGCCTGGTTGGCGAGGCGATGCAAAATCCGGGGAAATACTGGCGCAACAACGTGCTGGGCGCTCTCAACCTGATCGAGGCGGCGCTGGCGGCGGATTGTCGCGCGCTGGTGTTCTCGTCGACCTGCGCGGTCTATGGCGAACAGGATGGCGTGGTGCTGGCCGAGGACAGCCCCTTGCAACCACTCAACGCCTATGGCTCGACGAAAAGGGCGATCGAGGAAATGCTCCGCGATTTCGGGCATTCGGACGGGTTGCGCTCGGTGATCTTTCGCTACTTCAACGTTGCCGGTTCCGACCCCGAGGCCGAAATCGGCGAATGCCATCGCCCCGAGACACATCTCATACCCCTGATGCTGCAGGCGATATGCGGCGAGCGCGATGAGCTTGTCATCCACGGCCAGGATTACCCCACCCATGACGGCACCTGCATCCGCGACTATGTGCATGTCGTCGATCTGGTCGAAGCGCATGTGCAGGGCCTGGAATGGCTGATCGAGGGCAAGGAAGGCCGCGTCTTCAACCTTGGCACTGGCGCCGGTTTCTCGGTGCGAGAGGTGATCGACCACGCCCGTGCCGCCACCGGCCGCAAGGTACCTTTCCGCCTAGGGCCACGGCGCCAGGGCGATGCCGCGTCGCTGGTGTCGGGCAGCCAGCGCGCCCTGCGCGAACTGGGATGGCACCCGCGCCGCTCATCGCTCAAGCTGATGATCCAGGATGCCTGGCGCTGGCACCAGAAGGGTGGCTACGACAGCTAGCCTCGGCCGGCCTGGCTAGCGGCTGTTGATCAGATCCAGATTATGCCGCCGCACCAGCAACAGCCCCAGTGCCATGGGCACCAGCGCCCAGAGCAGAATGTAGGGCAGCGAAATATACTCCGGCCGGTAGGTCGGGTAGAAACCGTCGCGCATCAGCCCGGTCAGATGCAGGACCGGATTGTACCAAAGCACCCGCTGCGCCAGATGGGGCATCTGTTCGTAATGGATGATCACCCCTGAAATGAGCATCAGGGGCGCAGTCATGATGCGCCAGATGTTCTCGTAGACCGGTATCCGCTCGAACAGGAAGCAGTTCAGCGCGCCGACACCAAAGCCCAGCATACAGGTCAGCGCCACGGCAAGAAAGATCTTCGGCCAGTCGAGCACCGTTCGGATATCCTCGTAAACCATGATTCCGGTGAGGATGATCCAGGCCACGACGATCCCGATCATGGCGTTGAGGGCAAAACGCCCCAGCAGTGCATCGATCCAGGTTACTCCGGGATAGGCAAGAAGCGCGCGCGAATAGCTGAGCCCCTTGCCCACGACGGTGGCGGTGTTCTGATAGAGTTGCAAGATCAGCAGCGCTGTTGCCTTGTAGAGCAGAAAGCTGGTGCCAAGGCTGGGCGAGCGCATCAGCAGTGACCACGCAAAGGCAAGCACGATGATGATGGCCAGCGGCTGCACCACAGCCCATATATAGCCGCCGGGTTTGCGCCCGAAGCGCGCGGCCATCTCTCGCAGCATCAGTGCGCTGATCGAGCGAAACGCATTCGTGCGCCGCAGCGCCCCGCCCGCCGGCCCCTGTGCCGGTGGCACTGGCGGGCCGCCAAGCGGAGCAACCCTGTCGATATCCGTCACGATCTGGCCTCGCCCTTCCCGGTATCGCCCGCCAACATGCGATGTCAGCGGCGCAAGGGCAAGCCTCGCTTGGGGTCACATGCGTTGACCGGCAGCGCATGCTGTCACCAATCCGTTCCCGGCGGGCATTTCCCCGGTGAGCCTGGTCGGGCCTTCCGACCCTGCCACCAGGCACCAGGGATATCAGGAGACGCCCCTAAAAACGAAAAGAGGCCGCCCCTGCGGGCGGCCCTTGCCGTGACGACCGAGGGCAACCCTCAGGCGTTCACGCTGTCCTTCAGCGCCTTGGCGATGGTGACCTTGACGGCACGATCGGCCGGCTTGGTCATGGTTTCGCCGGTCTGCGGGTTGCGCACCTGACGCTCGGGACGGGCACGGCAGGCGATCTTGCCGATCCCCGGCAGCATCACCGCACCGCCGGCGGCCACTTCGCGCGATACCAGCGCGCCGATGGCGTCGAGCGCGGAATTGGCGGTTTTCTTGTCCGAGCCCATCTCTTCGGCGAGCGCGGCAACTAGCTGGGTCTTGGTCATGGGTTTCGACATGGGTCGCTCCGTTTTTCGTTTATCCCTCGCGGGCCCGCCGGCTGGTGCCGTCACTCTTCGCCGGGCCAACTGCGCCGCATCTAGCCGCAAGAAAGGGCATGACACAATGGACTTGACGCCAATCAAGACGAAAAACCCGCTTCCAGACGCGATTTCCGGCGTTTTCCTGCCCGCAGCAACCCTCAGAGAAAGGCGGTTTCGTCAAAACTGCGCAATTTGCGACTGTGGATGCGCTCGAGCGGCATTTCCCGCAGCCGCTCCATCGCACGGATGCCGATCATCAAATGCCGCGCAACCTGCGTGCGGTAGAAGCTCGACGCCATGCCCGGCAGCTTCAGTTCGCCATGCAGCGGCTTGTCGGAAACGCACAGCAGCGTGCCATAGGGCACCCGGAAACGAAAACCGTTGGCGGCGATGGTGGCGCTCTCCATGTCCAATGCCACGGCGCGCGATTGCGACAGCCGCTGCACCGGGCCGGACTGGTCGCGCAGCTCCCAGTTTCGGTTGTCGATAGTGGCTACCGTACCGGTGCGCATGATGCGCTTGAGCTCATAGCCTTCCAGCTGCGTGACCTCGGCCACCGCCTGTTCCAGCGCGATCTGTATCTCGGCCAGCGCCGGGATCGGTACCCACACTGGCAGATCCTCGTTGAGCACATTGTCCTCGCGCAGATAGGCATGGGCGAGGACGAAATCGCCCAGCCGCTGCGAGTTGCGCAACCCCGCGCAATGGCCGACCATCAGCCAGGCATGCGGGCGCAGCACCGCGATGTGGTCGGTCGCCGTCTTGGCGTTGGAGGGACCGATGCCGATATTGACCAGCGTGATGCCCTGCGCGCGATCACGTTTCAGGTGATAGGCCGGCATCTGCGGCAAGCGCTCCGGCATCGGCAAGGCCTCATCCGCTCTGGTAATGATGGTGTTGCCGGGGCCAGTGAGCGCGGTATAGCCCGAATCAGGATCGGCCAGCGCCCGGCGCGCGAAAGCCTCGAATTCGTCGACATAGAACTGGTAGTTGGTAAACAGGACGTGGTTCTGGAAATGCTCGGGGTCGGTGGCGGTGTAATGGGCCAGCCGCGCCAGCGAGTAATCGACGCGCTGCGCGGTGAAGGGCGCCAGCGGGATAGAGCCATCGGCATTGCGCGCGCCCTCGCCATTTACGATGGCATCATTGGTTACTGCCAGATCGGGCACATCGAAAAAATCGCGCAGATTGAGCGGCAGATCACCGGCGCCAGGGATTTCAGCCTCGGGGCCGGCCAGCGCGAAATGCAGCGGGATCGGGGTGCGCGAATAACCGATCGTCACCGGCTGGCCGTGGTTCTTGAGCAAGAGCGCTATCTGCTGGCGCAGATAGTGGCGAAACAGGTCGGGCCTGGTTACGGTGGTGGCGTAGGTGCCCGGCTCGGCCAGATAGCCGAAGGAAAGCCGGCTGTCGGGGAAGTCGTGGCTGGTGGTGGTGAGCCGGATTTCCGGGTAATGGGCGCGAAAGCGGCCGCCGGCGGCCGGGCCGGCCAGCACCTTCGAAAAACGCTCGGCCAGAAAATGCACCGAGGCGGCGTAAAGGCGCTGCAGCTGCGCCACCGCCGCGTCAGGGTCGGTAAAGGCCGCGGGGGCGATATCGGGGGGCGTCTGGATGCCGCTGTCACGCTGATGGTTCATCATGGGCTCTTGCCTCGGTATTCCCATTGGACGTGCCACGCGTAACGCCAGCACGAAACCCGTTTCAGGCGGTCACTGCTTCAGGCACTGGCAACGGACGACAGTGGCGGCCACGAAATTCGTCGGGGGAACAGGTATCAGGCAGCAACGGGGCGGGGCAAGGCGTTTGCGAACACCTTGACAAGCCCGTCAAGCGCTTTTCTCACGCCCGCCTGGCATCGATCTGGCCCAGCCCCAGCGTGACCAGCACCTTTGCCTCGATATCAGGCGCATTCATGCCGGCCACCGCATACATGTCGGCCGGGCTGGCCTGATCGACGAAGATATCGGGCAGCACCATCGAGCGGAATTTCAGCCCGCTGTCAAACACGCCTTCTTCGGCCAGAAGCTGCGCCACATGGCTGCCGAAACCGCCGATGGCGCCTTCTTCGATGGTGATCAGCGCCTCGTGATGGTGGGCCAGCTGCAAGATCAACTCGCGATCCAGCGGCTTGGCAAAACGTGCATCGGCCACGGTTGGTGCGATGCCGCGCGCATCCAGACCTTCGCATGCCTTCAGAACCTCGACCAGCCGCGCCCCGAAGGACAGGATCGCCACCCTGCTGCCCTCGCGGATCATCCGGCCGCGACCGATTTCCAGTGGCTGGCCACGCTCGGGCATGTCCACCCCGACCCCCTCGCCGCGCGGGAAACGAAAGGCGCTGGGGCCTTCGTCATGCGCCGCGGCGGTGGCGACCATATGCACCAGCTCCGCCTCGTCGGCCGCCGCCATGACCACGAAACCCGGCAGATTGGCCAGATAGGCCACGTCGAAGCTGCCGGCATGGGTGGCGCCATCCGCGCCCACCAACCCGGCCCGGTCGATGGCAAAGCGCACCGGCAGTCGCTGGATGGCCACGTCATGCACAACCTGGTCGTAACCGCGCTGCAGGAAGGTGGAATAGATCGCGCAGAAGGGTTTCAACCCACCCGCTGCCATGCCCGCGCAGAAAGTCACGCCGTGCTGCTCGGCGATGCCGACATCGAAACAGCGCCGCGGAAAGCGCTCGGCAAAGAGGTTCAGCCCGGTGCCGTCGGGCATGGCAGCGGTGACGGCGACGATCTTCTCGTCACTCTCGGCCTCGCGGATCAGCGACTGTGCAAAGACCTTGGTATAGCTGGGCGCGTTCGAGGGCGCCTTCTTCTGCTTGCCCGTCACCATGTCGAATTTCGACGTGGCATGGCCCTTGTCGGCCGCGGCCTCGGCGGGGCGATAGCCCTTGCCCTTCTTCGTGATGACATGAACAAGCGTGGGCCCCGTCGCCCGCGCGCGAACGGTGCGCAGCACCGGAAGAAGCTGGTCCATGTCATGCCCGTCGATCGGGCCGACATAGGAAAAGCCCAATTCCTCGAAGAGCGTGCCGCCCACGGCCATGTGCTTGAGCATGTCCTTGGCGCGCTTCGCCCCTTCCTGGATCGGCGGCGGCAGCAGGCTGAGCGCCCCCTTTGCGGCGGCCTTGAGATCATGCAGCGGCGCCTCGGCATAAAGCCGCGAGAGATAGGATGACAGCGCCCCCACGGGCGGCGCGATGGACATCTCGTTGTCGTTGAGGATGACGAACAGCCGCTTGCCCAGATGGCCGGCATTGTTCAGCGCCTCAAAGGCCATGCCCGCGCTCATCGCGCCGTCGCCGATCACCGCGATGGCATCACCCAGCGCCGGATCGGGCGCCCCGCCCAGATCGCGCGCCACCTTGAAGCCCAGCGCAGCCGAGATCGAGGTCGAACTGTGCGCCGCGCCGAAGGGGTCATAGGGCGATTCCGCGCGCTTGGTGAAACCGCTCAGGCCCCCTTTCTGGCGCAGGGTACGGATACGGTCGCGCCTGCCGGTGAGGATCTTGTGGGGATAGCTCTGATGGCTGACATCCCAGACCAGCCGGTCGCGCGGCGTGTCGAACACCGCATGAAGCGCAACCGTAAGTTCCACCACACCCAGCCCCGCGCCCAGATGGCCACCGGTCTGCGATACTGCAGCGATGGTTTCGGATCTCAGCTCGTCGGCAAGCTGGCGCAGCTGGCCGTCGCTGAGGCCGCGCATGTCGGCAGGGCTGTGCACGCGGTCAAGAAGCGGGGTTCTGGGCTGGTCAACGCTCATCGCTTCGCGGTTCCTCATTTCTGCCGGCAGACAACGAAACGCGCCGCCTGCCGCAAGTTCTCGGCACCCGTGCCGTAATGATCGACCGCGGCGCAGGCTTCGTCAACCAGTGCGGCTGCGCGCGCCTTCGCATCGTGAAGACCCAGAAGCGACACGAAGGTGGCCTTGCCCGCTTCCTTGTCCTTGCGCAGCCGCTTGCCGGCAAGCCGGGCATCGCCTTCATAATCCAGAATGTCGTCGGCAATCTGAAAGGCAAGCCCCAGCGCCGCCGCATAGCGCGAAAGCGGCGCAAGGTCGGCGCCGGCCATGCGCGGCCCCGCACAGGCCGCCCAGCCGAACAGCGCGCCGGTCTTGCCCGCCTGAAGCGCGGTGATCTCGTCAAGTGTCAGCGGGGCGGGGGCGGTCTCGGCGGCAATGTCCCGGGCCTGGCCCAGCACCATGCCCGCCGCACCGGCGGCGCGGGCCAGCTCCAGCGCCAGCTCTGCCGCCCGCGGCTGGCCGGGCAGGCAGACCAGCTCGAAGGCCAGCGCCTGCAAAGCATCGCCGGCCAGAATCGCCGTGGCCTCGTCCCATTGCACATGCACGGTGGGCCGGCCGCGGCGCAGATCATCGTCATCCATCGCCGGCAGATCGTCATGGACCAGCGAATAGGCATGCATCGCCTCGATCGCGGCGGCGGCATTGAGCGCATGCGCCGGCGCCACCCCATGCAGCGCTGCTCCCTCAAGCACCAGAAAGCCGCGCAGCCCCTTGCCGCCCACCAGCGCATGCGTCATCGCCGCGCGCACCGGGCTTTCGGGCAGCGTGGCCAGCGCCTGCTCAAGCCGTGCTTCCACCCGGCTCGCGGCCGCCTTCAGAACCGGCGTGAAAGTCATTCGGTTTCAAACGGGCGCGTGCCGGAAGGGGTGCCGTTCTCGGCCATGGTGATCTGCTCGATGCGCGCCTGCGCCTCGGTCAGCCGCGCCTCGCAATGCGCCTTGAGCTTCGCGCCGCGCTCGTAAAGGGCAATCGAATCCTCCAGCGGCACATCGCCGGCCTCAAGCCGCGTGACCACCTCTTCCAGCTCCTTCAGCGCCTCTTCGAAACGCATCGCTTCAACCGGCCGCTCCTCGCCGTCGGACATCACGCCCCCCGCTCCATCAAGACCGTCACATGCGCCGCCACGCTCGCCGCCAGCGCATCGAGATCATAACCGCCCTCGAGCACCGAAACCAGCCGCCCCCCGGCATGGGAATCGGCCAGATCGCACAGCTTCTGAGTTATCCAGACGAAATCCTCTTCCTCCAGCGCCAGCTGCGCCAGCGGATCGTTGATATGCGCATCGAACCCGGCCGAAACCAGCACCAGCTCGGGCGCGAAATCCGCCAGCCGGGGCAGTGCGTGCTCCTCCCACATCGCCCGGAAACGCGCGCCATCGGCGCCCGGCGGCAAGGGCATGTTGATGACATTGTCATGCGCGCCGCGCTCGGACATGGCGCCGGTGCCTGGCCAGAGCGGCATCTGCTGGCTGGACGCGAACAGCACGCGCGCCTCGTTCCACAGCAGATCCTGCGTGCCATTGCCGTGATGCACGTCGAAATCCACCACCGCCACGCGTGAAAGCCCGTGATGATCGAGCGCGCGTTTCGCGGCAATGGCGACATAGCCGAACAGGCAAAACCCCATGGGGCGCGCCGTCTCGGCATGATGGCCGGGCGGGCGGGTGGCGGCAAAGGCATAGCCTGTCTCGCCGGCAATGACCGCATCAAGCGCGCCCAGCACCTGCCCCAGCCCGGCCAGTGCCGCCGTGAAACTGCCGGGCGAAACATGCGTATCGGCATCCAGCGCGCGGCTGCCTGTCTCGGGAATCGCGGCGCGAATCGTATCGACATAAGATTGCGGATGACAGCGCAGCAACTCGGCCTCCGGCGCCGGCGGCGCCTCGCGGCGTTCGAGCCCGGCAAAGGCGGGTGCATCGAGCGCACGCAGCACGGCCTGAAGCCGGGCCGCCCGCTCGGGATGGCCATCGGGGGTGATATGGTCGAGACAGGCGGGATGGGAGAAAAGGGCGGTGCTCATGACGCGGCAAGCTACGCGCTGGCCCGGCACCCCGCAAGCCGTCTTGAAGCGCATGCGCCTTCTTCTTGCCACGAAAATACTCGCCGGGGTGAATGGCCGTCGCAGACGGCCAGAGGGGGCGGCAGCCCCCTGCCCCGCCAAGCCCGACGCAATGAAATAGCATAACAGCGCCAACGCCCGCTACCGTCAGCACCGCAAGCAAGGAGGAGCCCCATGAAGACCCGCGCCGCCGTCGCCTTCGAGGCCAAGAAACCCCTGGAAATCGTCGAGCTTGATCTCGAAGGCCCGCGCGAGGGCGAGGTGCTTGTCGAGATCAAGGCCACCGGCATCTGCCACACCGATGCCTACACGCTCGACGGGCTCGACAGCGAGGGGATATTTCCCTCGATCCTGGGCCATGAGGGCGCGGGCATCGTGCGCGAGGTGGGCCCGGGGGTGACCTCGGTGAAACCGGGCGATCACGTCATCCCGCTCTACACGCCCGAATGCCGGCAATGCAAAAGCTGCCTGTCGGGCAAGACCAATCTGTGCACCGCCATCCGCGCCACCCAGGGCAAGGGCGTCATGCCTGATGGCACCAGCCGCTTTTCCTACAAGGGCCAGAACATCCATCACTACATGGGCTGCTCGACATTCTCCAACTTCACCGTTCTGCCCGAGATCGCGGTGGCGAAGGTGCGCGATGACGCCCCCTTCGAGACCATCTGCTATATCGGTTGCGGCGTCACCACCGGCGTCGGCGCGGTGATCAACACCGCACGGGTCGAACCGGGCGCCAATGTCATCGTCTTCGGGCTGGGCGGGATCGGGCTGAACGTGATCCAGGGCGCGCGCATGGTCGGCGCCGACATGATCGTGGGCGTCGATATCAACTCCGAAAAGGCGCAATGGGGCAAGCTCTTCGGCATGACCGATTTCGTCAACCCGCGCGAGGTTCAGGGCGATATCGTAGCGCATCTGGTCGAGCTGACAAATGGCGGGGCGGATTATACCTTCGATTGCACCGGCAATACCGATGTGATGCGCCAGGCGCTGGAAGCCTGTCACCGGGGCTGGGGTGTATCGACGGTGATCGGCGTAGCCGAGGCCGGGCGCGAGATCGCCACGCGCCCCTTCCAGCTGGTCACGGGCCGCGTGTGGAAGGGCACCGCCTTTGGCGGCGCGAAGGGGCGAACCGACGTGCCGAAGATCGTCGACTGGTACATGAAGGGCAAGATCGAGATCGACCCCATGATCACCCACAAGCTCAGCCTCGACGAGATCAACAAAGGCTTCGAACTGATGCATGAGGGCAAGTCGATCCGCTCGGTGGTCGTATTCTGAGCAGGCGGGGAAGGGTTTTCAAAAAAACCCTTCCCCGCCGGCAGGCCCTCAGTCGTTACCGTGCCCATGGCCATGAGAATGACCATGCCCCATCGGCTGGCGCTCATTGTCCACCGGAACCTCAAGCGCGACCTCGGCGCCATCCTCGAAGATCAGCGTCAACGCGATGACATCGCCTTGCTCGAGCGGCCGGTTCAGCCCAAGGAACATGACATGATCGCCGCCGCGTTCGAGGGCATGTTCGCCATTTGCGGGCAGCGCGATACCGCCCTCGATCTCGACCATGCGCATCACGCCCTGCTCGTCCTCGATATGGGTGTGCAGTTCCACTCGCTGCGCCACATCCGAACGCGCGCCGGTGATACGGCAATCGCTGTCGCCTTGGTTGCGCAGCACCATGAAGGCGGCGCCGGATTGCGACATCGCGGTGGCGGCGCGGGCATAGGCGTCGTCTGCCTCGAACCCGTCGCAGGCAAGGGCGGGCATGGCGAGAAGCGCCGCGGCGGCGGCAATGGGAAGGGTGCGGAACATCGGTTCCTCCTGTCTGTTTGATGGGTCTGAAAGTTCTGTGCCGTCAGACCGCGACAGGCGGCGCCCGCGCATGGCGAAAGACCGGCGCCCCGCTGGCCGGGGCGGGGTGGTCGCGCAGCGCATGGGCCAGCGCCACCAGCCGCAGGACCGGGTGCGGGGCGGTGGCGGGGCCGGTATCGAGCGCGGCCGTGGCCATGATGCAATCGGGGCAGGGCAGCATCGGGCCCACCGGATTGCCCTCGGCATCGATCTCGACACTGACCATGCCATAGCCGGTGCAAAGCACCACCTCGCCCACGCCGCGCGCCTGGTGGCGGGCCTGCACCATGGTGACGCTCGAGGCCATCACGGCCAGCGCCAGCAGGGTCAGGGCGAAGATGCGCATGCGTTGCATGAGAGGAAGCCTATCACCGTCCCCGATGGCGGCCCAGCGACAAAACGCCACTGTTGGCGCAAACCGCGCCGGGCGAAACGCGCCACATTCCATCAAGCCCGATCAGCCGCGCCCCCGCCGCCGGGCTGCAGCGCCCCCCCGCCCCCCCGGGGGGGGGGGGGGGGGGGGGGGGGGGCGGGCGGCGGCGCCCCCCCCCCCCGGGGGGGGGGGGGGGGGGGGGCGCGGGGCCCCCCCCCCCGCTTCTCGCCCACCCCGCGCGGGCCGGGCGCGACATTGCGCAATCGATTTGTGCCCGGCCACCTGCAGCGCGCTACAACGCGCGCTAACCCCAACTGCGCGGAATCATCGCCTTGATGCGCCCCGCATGGCCGGCCGGCGCGGCGCAGGCATCGGCGGCCAGCGCCTCGGCGGCTGCCATCAACCCCTCTTTCGGCGCCTCCCGGTCGACCAGCCCCCAGGCCAGCGCCTCTTCGGCCTCGATCTTCGCGCCGCCCATCAGGATCAGCCGCGCACGCCCCGGGCCCACCAGCGCCGCCAGCCGCGCCGGGTCGGAAGGTTGCGGCAGATAGCCCAGCTTCATCACCGGGTAGAAGAACTTCGCCCCGGGCACAGCCAGCCTTATGTCGCAAGCCAGCGCCATGCCGAAGGCGCCGCCGGCCAGCGTGCCGTTGAGCGCCGCAATCGTCAGGCAGGGCAGCGCGGCCAGCCGGGCCGAGACCTCCTCCCAGATCGGGTCGGTGGCCAGCCCCGCCTTTGCCTCGTCAAGATCGGCGCCGGCGCTGAACACCCGGCCCGTGCCAGTCAGCACCAGCGCTGCCACCCCGGCTGCCTCGGCCGCGTCCATCTCGTCCAGCAGCGCGGCCAGCATGGCGCGGGTCAGCGAATTGGCCTTTTCCGGCCGGTCCAGCACCAGCCGCCACAGCGCGCCCGCCTCGGTCCGCCGGATCACGCCGCCAGCCCCAGACGCGCGCGGATATCGGGCTCGCGCAGGCTGACCTCGCCGCCGCGAAACGCGTCGGCCTCATTGCTGCACATCCACAACAGCGCACGCGCCGGCCATTCGGGCGGCACATGCACTGACCAGTCAAGCTGGCTGACGGGGTTGACCCCCGATGCCTTGATCGCCGCCTGCATGTCGGTGGCCACCGTGCCCGGCGAGAGCGACAGGATGCGCAGCGCGCGCCCGGCTTCCAGATGCGCGTTGCGGGTCAGCATCAGCGCCCCGGCTTTCGAGGCGCAATAGCCCGACCAGCCCTCAAGCGGGTTGTAGGCCGCGCCCGAGCCCACGGTGATGATGGTGCCGCGACCGGCGGCCAGCATCACCGGCATTGCGGCGCGCATCCCGTGAAACACACCGTTGAGATTGACCGCAATCTGGCGCGCCCAGTCGCCCGGGTGGGCCTCGGCCACAGGCGCGATGGGATGGATGGAGCCGGCATTGTTGATCAACACGTCAAGCCCGCCGAATCGCTTGGTCATGGCCGCCACCGCGCCCTCGACCTGCCTGTAATCGGCGACATCGCAGGGCAGCAGCGCGGCGCCGGTCTCGGCGGCCACGGCCTCGAGCGCCTCAGATGGCCGGCCGGCAAGGCCAAGCTTCGCGCCGCTGGCGGTAAACAGCCGCGCGGTGGCAGCACCGATGCCCCGGCTGGCGCCGGTCAGCAGCACGGACTTGCCCGCAACCGCACCTTCCCAACCTTGCGTTTCGTTCATTGTCCTCACTCCCGGCCGGATCGTTCCTGCCTCTGCCTAGCCCATCGGCGCGGCAATGGGAATTGCCTCGCCCGCATGGCCCTTTGGGGCACCGGGCCGGGCACAAAACCGACCGCACGTTGACATTCACCGCGCTTGCCCTCCATTTATGCCCGGCTCCACCGGCGCGCGAACTGCACGCCGGCTCAGGAAACCAGAGGTTTGCATGGCCGTTGTCGTCGTCGAATCGCCTGCCAAGGCGAAAACCATCAACAAGTATCTTGGCCCCGGCCACACGGTACTGGCCTCTTTCGGCCATGTGCGCGACCTGCCGCCCAAGGATGGCTCGGTCGATACCGAGCACGATTTCGCCATGACATGGGAGGTGGCGGCGGATTCGCGCAAGCATGTGCGCGCCATCGCCGAGGCGCTGAAAGAGGATAACGACCTGATCCTCGCCACCGACCCCGACCGCGAAGGCGAGGCGATCTCGTGGCACCTGACCGAGGCGCTGGCGAAATCGAAGGCGCTGAAGAAGGACACGCCGGTCAAGCGCGTGGTGTTCAACGCGATCACCAAATCGGCCGTCACCGAGGCGATGAAGAACCCGCGCGAGGTGGATATGGAGCTGGTGCGCGCCTATCTGGCACGGCGCGCGCTGGATTATCTTGTGGGGTTCAACCTCTCGCCGGTGCTTTGGCGCAAGCTGCCCGGCGCGAAATCGGCCGGGCGCGTGCAGTCGGTCTGCCTGCGCCTGATCGTCGAGCGCGAGATGGAGATCGAGGCGTTTCGCGCGCAGGAATACTGGACGGTCAGCGCCGAGCTGACCACCCCGCGCGGCAAGGTCTTCACTGCGCGACTGGTCAGCCTGGCCGGCGAGAAGCTGGAAAAGTTCTCGCTGAAGGATTCAACCGCCGCCGAGATGGCTGTGCAGGCGGTCACCAGCCGCGATCTGTCGGTGAATTCGGTCGAGGCGAAACCCGCCAGCCGCAACCCCGCCGCGCCCTTCATGACCTCGACCTTGCAGCAGGAAGCCAGCCGCAAGTTCGGCATGGGCGCCAAGCAGTGCATGTCGGCGGCGCAGCGGCTGTATGAGGCCGGGCACATCACTTACATGCGCACCGACGGCATCGACATGGCGCCTGAGGCGGTGATGGCCGCGCGCGACGAGATCAAGCGCCGCTATGGAGCCGACTATGTGCCGAAAAGCCCGCGCATGTACAAGAACAAGGCCAAGAACGCGCAGGAAGCGCATGAATGCATTCGTCCCACCGATATGGGCGCCGACCCCGAAAAGCTGCGCCTGACCGACAGCGACCAGCGCCGGCTTTACGATCTGATCTGGAAGCGCACCATCGCCTGCCAGATGGAGGCCGCGCGGCTGGAGCGCACGACAGTCGAGATCGGCGCGCGCGACGGTCAGGTAGGGCTGCGCGCCACCGGGCAGGTGGTGCTGTTCGACGGGTTCATGCGCGTCTATGAGGAAGGGCGCGACGAGGAAGGCGAGGAAGACGGCGCGCGCCTGCCGCAGATGGCCGAGGGCGACGCGCTGAAGAAGGGCGAGATTGCGCCCGAGCAGCATTTCACCCAGCCGCCGCCGCGCTACACCGAGGCGACGCTGGTCAAGCGGATGGAAGAGCTGGGCATCGGCCGGCCCTCGACCTACGCCTCGATCGTCTCGACGATTCAGGAGCGCGGCTATGTGCGCAAGGAAAAGAATCGCCTGATCCCCGAAGACAAGGGGCGGCTGGTGACGATTTTCCTGGTCAACTATTTCCGCAAGTATCTGGAATACGACTTCACCGCCGATCTGGAAGAGCAACTCGACGACATCTCGGCGGGCGAGCGCGACTACAAGGAGGTACTCGCGCGCTTCTGGGAGGATTTCTCGGCCGCCATCGAGGAAACCGCCGAGCTACGCATCACCGAAGTGCTGGAAAAGATCGACGAGGTTCTCAGCCCGCATCTCTACCCGCCGCGCGAGGATGGCACCGACCCGCGGCAATGCCCGAAATGCGGGGCGGGGCGGCTGAACCTGAAAACCGCGCGCTCGGGCGGGGCGTTCATCGGCTGCTCGAACTACCCCGAATGCCGTTTTACCCGCCCGCTGGGCGTGACCGACGAGGCCGAGGCCGAGCTTTCCGGCGAGGGCCGGCTGCTGGGCCATGACGCGGGCGATCCGATTTATCTGCGCACCGGCCGCTTCGGCCCCTATGTGCAGCGCGGCGAGGCGAACGAGGAAACGCCAAAGCCGCCGCGCGCCAGCCTGCCCAAGGGCTGGACGCCTGATATCATGGATCTCGAGCGCGCGCTGACGCTCCTGAACCTGCCGCGCCTGGTGGGCAGCCACCCCGAAGATGGCGAGCCGGTCGAGGCCGGCATCGGCCGTTACGGGCCCTATGTGAAGCACGGGCGCGTCTATGCCAACCTGCCCGAGGTGGACGAGGTGTTCACCGTGGGCATGAACCGCGCGGTCGAGCTACTGGCGCAAAAGGCCGCGCGTGGCGGGCGCGGGGCACCGGCGGCACCCTTGCGCGAATTGGGCGAGCACCCCGAGGGCGGCAAGATAGCGGTCATGGCGGGCCGCTACGGGCCCTATGTGAAATGGGAGAAGATCAACGCCACCCTGCCCAAGGACACAGAGCCCGAAGCCGTGACCCTGGATCAGGCGCTGGAACTGATTGCGGCCAAGGCGGCAAAGGGTGGCAAGGGCGGCAAGGCCCGCACCGGAGCAAAGGGCACGAAATCTGCCGCGAAGACCACGGCCAAATCCACTACCAAGACCACGCGGAGAAAGGCGTCTGGGGCAACAGCCAAGGCAGGCAAACCCGCGAAATAGACGCCCGCGCCGCTTCGGCAGGAACGGCACATGCCTTCCGCCAGCCAGGGTCGGCGGGTCCGGTCCGCCTGCCGAGGAGCGCCCATGCCTGACCGAAAACCGTATGCAACGCAAACGGCCCCGCACATGGGCGCGGGGCCTTTGTCTTTCCCGGGGCGGGTCTTGCGAAGCTGTCGTCGCCTCAGCCGGCCATGTGCACCGGCGCCGCCGGCCCGGCAGCCGATGTACGCATCGCCTGAACGAGCATCGCGCTTTGCGCACGCGGCAGCCGCTGATAGAGCACATCCTCCCCGCCCTCGATCAACTCGTCGGGCGATTGGCGCCGTTCGATGGCGGGCTTGGGGCAGTGCATCAGGACCATGCCGTTGGCATAGACGACCTCTTCGGAATCGAAGCGCAGCGTGACGATCTTCATCTCGGGCGCCGGCGCCACGCGCTCGATGCCGCAATATCCGTCCAGCGCCGAGGCCGCGACCAGCAGGAACGGATCGCCGAACAGATCCTCTCCCTCATCCGATTCGATGAGCACGGATTGTTCGGGCAGCAACAGCATCTCCTTGCGGTTGCCCAGCGCCTTTTCCGGCACCATTAGCGGCCAGTAGGCGCGTGGCACCCGGCTGCCACCGGTCATCAGCTCGCTCAGTGCGGCGTCGCGCACCGGTACCATGCCGTTGTCGAAGGTCACCACCCGGTCGCCTGGTCGCAGATCCTCGACCGGCAGCCAGCCCATCTCGGTAGCGACAAGCGTGCCGGCCACCATCCCTTCGGCAATCATCGGACTGTCCCAGCCCCCATGCCCGGTGATGTCCTCGACAGGCCAGACATCACCACGATCAGCGTAAGAAAACGCGGAGAACGGTTTCCGCCTTCCCGATTCGAGAACCCAATTCTGAAGCATCGCTTTACCCTTCCGTCTTCCCAACGGTATCCACGCTGTTACTCAGCCACCCAGGAATGGCAAAAGAAGGCGGGCATTGCGGAAAACTTGTGGAAAAATGCATTCGCAAAAAACAATCCTGCCACAATTTGCGAGGAAACCCCGGCTTTTCGGCAACAGCGGCACGGTCTTGCCACAATTGTTTCCTGTGCAAGGAAGATCGCGGCAACCGCGCAAACGTGTTGTGCACGCAACGCATACAGTCTTCGATTCTCAACCGCTCAGCGCCCGCGCAGGGCGATCATGCTGCCCGCGCCCGCGATCAATGCCATGCCAGACAGCCCCAGCCAGGTGATCGACTCGCCCCACAACAGCCAGCCCCATCCTGCGGCGATCGGCAGGACGGCATATTCGAACACCGAAACTCGGCTGGCCTCGGCAAGCTGATAAGCGCGCACCACCATCCCCACCCCCAGCACCGAGCCCAGAGCATGCAACGCCGTCAGCGCCAGGAAATCGGCTGAGGGAGAAACCCAGCCACGCAGCACGAACCCCGCCGTGCCTTCGGGCACGGCAAAGGGTAGCAGGGTGAACAGAAGCGTGCCGGCAAGGCCGAATGTACCCAGCGCCAGAAAGAAGCCCAGCGTGAGTGTGGCCGCGCTTTCGCCCATGCACCATTCGCGCGTGGCCAGATTGCCCAGCGCATAGAGCGCCCCGGCCGCCACCGGCAGGATACTTGCCCAGCCCAGCGGCTGATCGCTGCCCGGTGTCAGCAGCATGATCACCCCGGCAAAGCCCAGTGCCACCGCGACGATCCGCACCGGCCCCAGCGCGTGGCCATAGACATAGCGCGACAGGAGCAGCACAAAGATCGGCGCCGTGAACAGCCCCGCCGCCACCTGCGCCACGGTGAGAAAGGCCAGGCAGCCGAAATAGACCATCAGCGCCGAGCCATGCACCAGTGAGCGCGCCACCACCGCCCGCAGATTGACCGGCCGCAGCTTCAGGCCCAGCAGGGCAGCGGCGAGCAGGAACAGCGGCAACGCCATCAGCGTGCGGATGAAATGGAACTGCCACAGCCCGGTATCGGCGGCGACGACACGCACATAATTGTCGGTCAGCCCGATCAGCGTGGCATAACCCAGCACCGATGCCGCCGCGGCCAGTGTGCGGTTTTCCGGCATTCCTGACGACATGGGCTTCCTTTGCTCTTTCCTGCCGGCCGCGGCGCAGCCAATATGGCTGACCAGAAGCTGAAGCACTTGGCAATAGGGAGGAAAGGCATGGGTTGGCTGGCAGACGAGACGGGGCTGGAAAAATGCGCGGCCAATTATACGCCGCTGACGCCGCTATCCAGCCTGATGCGCGCCGCCGACATCTTTGCCACGCGCGAGGCGCTGGTGCATGGAAGCATCCGCCGGAGCTATGCCGAGTATGCCGCGCGCGTCGGCCGGCTGGCCTCGGGACTGGCCGGGCTGGGGGTGCGGCAAGGCGATGTGGTCGCCACCATCCTGCCCAACCTGCCCGCCCATGCCGAGGCGCATTTCGGCGTGCCCGCCTGCGGCGCGGTGCTCAACGCCATCAATATCCGGCTCGATGTCGAAACGGTGCGCTACATCCTGGAACATGGCGGCGCGAAGGTGGTGCTGGTGGACAGCGCCTTTGCCGAACTGGCCGAGGCCGCCATCGCCGGGCGCGCCGATGCGCCGCTCATCATCGAGGTGCCCGACAGCGAGGCCGGGCACGTGCCCTCGGGCCGGCATCGCCTATATGAGGATCTGCTGGCGGCGGGTGAACCCGGTTTTGACTGGGTGATGCCGCACGACGAGTGGGAAAGCCTGGCGCTGAACTACACCTCGGGCACGACCGGCCGGCCAAAGGGCGTGGTCTATCACCACCGCGGCGCCTATCTGGCTGCGATGGGGCAGGTGATCAGCTGGCGGCTGACGCTCTACCCGCGTTACCTGACCATCGTGCCGATGTTTCACTGCAACGCCTGGTGCCACCCCTGGATGCTGCCGCTGCTGGGCGGCACCATGATTTGCCTGCGCGACATCACCGCGCAGGGCATCTACCACGCCATCGCACGCGAGGGAGCCACCCATTTCGGCGGCGCGCCGATCGTTCTGAACACGATCATCAACGCCAGGGAGCATGAACGCCTGCCCTTCGATCATGTGGTCGAGGTGTTCACCGCGGGCGCCCCGCCAGCCGCCGCCACGCTGGCCGCCATCGAGCCGCTGGGTTTCAATGTCACCCAGGTCTACGGGCTGACCGAAACCTATGGCCCAGCCACCGAATGCACCTGGCATGACGGTTTCGATGCCCTGCCAGGCGAGGAACGCGCCGCGGTCAAGGCGCGCACCGGGGTTGCCATGCCCTTCATGGAAGAGGTCACCGTAACCGATGAAAACCTGAACCCGGTGCCGCGCGACGGCCAGAGCCTGGGCGAGATCATGCATCGCGGCAACGGGGTGATGAAAGGGTATTACAAGAACCCGGAGGCCACGCGCGAGGCGTTCAAGGGCGGCTATTTCCACTCGGGCGACATCGCCTATCGCCACCCTGACGGCTACATCAAGATCGCCGACCGGGCCAAGGATATCATCATCTCGGGAGGCGAGAATGTCAGCTCGGTCGAGGTGGAGGGCGTGCTCATGCAGCACCCCTCGGTGATGCTGGCCGCGGTGGTGGCGAAGCCCGATGCGAAATGGGGCGAGGTGCCCTGCGCCTTTGTCGAGCTGAAAGAAGGCGCGCAGGAAGACGAGGGCGCGCTGATCGAGTTCTGCCGGGCGAAGCTGGCCGGGTTCAAGACGCCCAAGCGGGTGGTGTTTCAGGAACTGCCGAAAACCTCGACCGGCAAGATTCAGAAATTCGAACTGCGCCAGCTTGCGCAAGCGTTATAGGACAGCGGCTCGCCGGTGGCGCTACACGCCCTTCCCTGCGTGTCGGGCGCCACCCGCGCACCACCGATGCAACCATCCGGAACTGCCGGATCAGTTCAGCAGCCGGCCCAGCATTTCCAGCGCCATCGTCAGGATTTCCGCGGGCTCGTAGCCGCCCCCGGGATGGGTGAAATGCGCCCAGCCGGCCATGGCGCAGCCCATCACCAGCAAGATCAGCCCCGGCACCGGCCGGCGCCGGTCGGCCCATGCCGAAACAAGGGCGACAAAGGCCAGCGGCAAGAAAGCCAGCCCGATCAGCAGCAGCAGATCGCGTTCCATTCTGCCTCCAGCATGCCGCCCGCGCCGGGGCGGGGCTCGCGTCCAGCGCCGATCGGCCAATGCGCCACGCTAGTCGGCTTCGGCCCGGTAGATCAATCGTTCGTCGCAGGGCGCCACGCGCAGGATGTTGGTGGTGCCGGGCACGTTGAAGGGCACACCAGCGGTGACCACGATCTGGTCGCGCGCCTCGGCGAAGCCGAATTCGCGTGCCGCCTGCGCCGCGCTGACCACCGCCGACTTGAAGCGGTCGATGGGGCCGGTGGCCACGCAATGCGTGCCCCAGGTCAGGCATAGCCGGCGCAGGGTTTCGATCCGGGGGCTGAGCGCGATGATCGGCACCTGCGGGCGCTCGCGCGCCACCTTGCCGGGGGTAGAGCCCGACTCGGTAAAGCAGCAGATCGCCTTGATATCGGTGGTTTCTGCGATTTCGCGCGCGGCGGCAACGATGCCATCGGCGACCGAAGTATGCTCGATATGGCGCGAGGCAACGATGATCTCGCGCCAGGTCGGGTCACTCTCGACCGATATGGCGACGTTGTGCATGGTGCGCACTGCCTCTACCGGGTAACTGCCGGCAGCCGATTCGGCCGACAACATGATCGCATCGGCGCCCTCATAGATGGCGGTGGCCACATCCGAAACCTCGGCGCGCGTGGGCATGGGCGAGGCGATCATCGATTCCAGCATCTGCGTGGCCACGATCACCGGTTTGCCCGCCGCCCGTGCCCGGCGCACCAGCCGCTTCTGGATCGGCGGCACCGCCTGCACCGGCATTTCCACCCCCAGATCGCCTCGCGCCACCATGACGCCATCGGCGGCGGCGAGGATGGCGTCGAATTCCTTCAGCGCCGCAGGTTTCTCGATCTTGGCCAGCATCGCCGCGCGGCCGGCAACCAGAACGCGCGCCTCCTCGACATCGCCGGCGCGCTGCACGAAGCTGAGCGCGATCCAGTCCACACCCAGCGAGCAGGCGAATTCCAGATCCGTGCGGTCCTTTTCCGACAGCGCCTTCAGCGGCAGGACCACATCGGGCACGTTGACACCCTTGCGGTCGGATACGACACCGCCCACGATCACGTTGCATTCGGCGAAATCGGCGCCGCAGCGATGCACCTTCAGCCGCAACTTGCCGTCATCGACCAGCAGGCTGGCGCCGGGCTCCAGCGCCGCGAAGACCTCGGGGTGGGGCAGGCTGACTCGGTGATTGTCCCCCGGCGCGGGGTCCAGGTCGAGCCGGAAGCGATCGCCTTCCTCGAGCTCCGCCGCGCCCGAGGCAAAGCTGCCCAGCCGTAGCTTGGGGCCCTGCAGATCGGCGAGAATGGCGATAGGGCGGCCGGTTTCCTCTTCGATGCGGCGCACCAGCGCATGGCGGGCCTCGATCTCGTCATGGCTGCCATGGCTCATGTTCAGCCGGAATACATCGGCCCCGGCGCGAAACAGCGCCAAGATCGTTTCGTAGTCGTTCGAGGCCGGGCCCAGCGTGGCCACGATCTTGACATTTCGGTTGCGTCTCATGCCGGTTTGTCCTGTCTCGGCCGCTGGGATGGGCCGCCTTGATCACCTGCTCTCTATCGCGCAATGATGACACGCCGGCAACCGTTAGCGCAGCATCGGTGCATGCCGGGGGCTTGACCGTCGCGGCGACAGGCCCCAGGTCGGTTGTCAGCACAAGACCGGGGGGAACCATGGAAGACACGACCCGCACGCGTATCGAGGCCGCCACCTTTCGCCGGCTGCTGCAGCATCTCATGCAGGATCGGCCCGATGCACAGAATATCGACATGATGAATCTGGCCGGTTTCTGCCGCAACTGCCTGAGCCGTTGGTATCAGGAAGCCGCCGCCGCCGAGGGGGTGACGCTGGACAAGGCCGGGGCGCGCGAGATCGTTTATGGCATGCCTTACAATGATTGGCGCGCCAGCCACCAGCATGAGGCCAGCGCCGAGCAACTCGCCGCCTTCGAGAAATCCTTTGCCGAGAATGTCGGCGACAAGGGCTGAACACTGCCAGCGGGGCGCGACGAAAGGCGCGTCGACGCGCCTATTGTCGGCGTCAATCGAGCGGCATTGAAGAACGCCGCCGGGCCTAGCCCTCGCCCGGTTCCTGCCAATGTGCCTCGATCAGGCGGAAATTCGACACCAGGAAGGCGAACATCACCCCCATCTGGCCGAAGGTATCCCAGATGACATAGACATCGGTCGAGAAGTTGCGCCAGATCACCTCGTTGGCGGCGGCGAAGGCCAGAAAGAACCAGGCCATGCGCCGGGTCAGGATCATCCAGCCCTCGCGGCTGATCGGCAGCGCATCCTCCAGCACATAGGCCAGCCATGACTGACCGCGCCACAGCCCGATCCACAACAGCAGGCTGAAGGCGCCGAAAACAAAGGTGCTCTTCATCTTGAAGAAACGCTCGTCATTGAGCGCCACGGTGATGCCGCCCAGCACCACCACCAGCACCAGCATCGTCACCTGCATCCGCGATATCTTCCCGCTCAGCCGCCGCAGGATCAGCGTTGCCGCCAGTTGCAGCGGCGTGAACACCACGATCGCCACGATGAAACCGGCATATTCGGTCTCGCCGATCATGACCGGTCGCTCGCGCATCACGAAATAGGTGACGAGAAACACCAGCAGCGGGCCGAATTCTAGGATCTGGCGTAAAAGCGGCGAAGGCCGTGCTGGGGAAGGCGGATGCATGAAGCGGCTCCTTTCGCCGGTCGATTGCCCTTCATCTGCCTCGTGTAGCCCAGCTTGGCAAGGCACGCCGGTCAACAAGGCTGTCAGCGGAGATCACAGGCGCGAATTGCCTTCCTGCCGCATTTGCAGTCCGCGACGGGGGTTGACGCCCGCCGGCAATATCGCCATTGGCATGGCCGGCCCGAACCGGCGCACCCGCCAGCCCGGGCCGCCACGATTGCCGATTCAAGTTTCGACGAAGGCGTTTCGATGACTCAGCCCAACCATGCCCCCATCCCCGAACTCTATGTCTCGCAGGAATCCGCGCGCAAGCTCAAGCTCGAAGCCGCCTCGCTGCCCTCGTGGGATCTGACCCCGCGCCAGCTCTGCGATCTCGAATTGCTGATGAATGGCGGCTTCTTCCCGCTCAAGGGTTTCCTGGATCGCGCCGATCATGAAAGTGTGGTCGAGAACATGCGCCTGGCCGATGGCACATTGTGGCCGATGCCGGTTACGCTCGACGTGTCGACCGCCTTCGCCGAGAGTATCGAGCCCGGCCAGGACATCGCCCTGCGCGACCCGGAAGGCGTGATTCTGGCCATCCTGTCGGTGAGCGACAAATGGACCCCCGACAAGGCACGCGAGGCAGAATCGGTTTTCGGCGCCGACGATCCGGCACATCCGGCGGTGCATTACCTGCACAATATCGCCGGCCCGGTCTATCTGGGCGGGCCGGTCATGGGCATTCAGGCGCCGGTGCATTACGATTTCAAGGCACGACGCGACACGCCCAACGAGTTGCGCGCGCGCTTTCGCAAGCTGGGCTGGCGCAAGGTCGTGGCATTCCAGACGCGCAACCCGCTGCACCGCGCGCATCAGGAACTGACCTTCCGCGCCGCGCGCGAGGTGCAGGCGAACCTGCTGATCCACCCGGTGGTGGGCATGACCAAGCCGGGTGATGTCGATCACTTCACCCGCGTGCGCTGCTACGAGGCGGTGCTCGACAAATACCCCGCCGCCACTACGACGATGAGTCTGCTTAACCTCGCCATGCGCATGGGCGGCCCGCGCGAGGCAGTCTGGCACGGCATCATCCGTCGCAACCATGGCTGCACGCACATGATCGTGGGGCGCGACCATGCCGGGCCGGGCAAGAACAGCCAGGGCGCCGATTTCTACGGCCCCTATGACGCGCAGGCGCTGTTCACGCAGCATCAGGACGAGATCGGGCTGGAGATGGTCGATTTCAAGCACATGGTCTATGTGCAGGAAAAGGCGCAATACTACCCGGCCAACGAGGTGCCCGAAGGCAGCACCGTGCTGGACATCTCGGGTACCGAGCTGCGCCGCCGGCTGCGCGAGGGGCTGGATATCCCCGAATGGTTCTCTTTCCCAGAGGTGGTGGGCGAGCTTCGCCGCCGCTTCCCGCCGCGAGCGCATCAGGGCTTCACTGTTTTCTTCACCGGGCTTTCCGGCTCAGGTAAATCTACCATCGCCAATGCGCTGATGATCAAGCTGATGGAAATGGGTGACCGGCCGGTGACACTGCTCGATGGCGATGTGGTGCGCAAACATCTGTCGTCGGAGCTGGGCTTTTCCAAGGAACACCGCGATCTGAACATCATGCGCATCGGCTATGTCGCCAGCGAGATCACCAAGAATGGCGGCATTGCCATCTGCGCGCCGATTGCCCCCTATACCGCCACAAGGCGCATCGTGCGCGAGATGATCGAGGCCTATGGCGCCTTTGTCGAGGTTCATGTCGCCACTTCGATCGAGGAATGCGAGCGCCGCGACCGCAAGGGGCTCTACAAGCTGGCACGCGCGGGAAAGATCAAGGAATTCACTGGTGTTTCAGACCCTTATGAAGAGCCCAAGGCGCCCGAATTGCGCGTCGACACCGAGAATGTCGATGTCGACCACTGCGCCCATCAGGTGCTGCTGACGCTGGAATCGATGGGGCTGATCGGCACGCGCTGAGCCATTGCGTCCCCCTTGCGCTTTTCGCCGGGGGGGCCTATAGGCGGGGCCTTGTAACCGCGCGGCCGGCCAATGTGGCATGCCGAGTCGCGCGTATCCACCGCTCGCAGGAACAGGAGACGGAAATGCCCAAGATGAAGACCAAGGCCAGCGCCAAGAAGCGCTTCAAGGCCACCGCTACCGGCAAGATCAAGTCGGCCCAGGCTGGAAAACGCCACGGGATGATCAAGCGATCGAACAAATTCATTCGCGATGCGCGCGGCACCATGGTGCTGAGCGAGGCGGATACGAAGATCGTGAAAACCTACATGCCTTACGACCGCTGAGGAGGATCAGACCATGGCACGCGTCAAATCCGGCACGGTAACCCACGCCCGCCACCGCAAGGTGGTCAAGGCGGCGAAAGGCTATTACGGCGCCCGTTCGCGCAATTTCCGCACCGCCGCTCAGGCGGTGGACAAGGCCAACCAGTACGCCACCCGCGACCGCAAGAACCGCAAGCGCAGTTTCCGCGCGCTGTGGATCCAGCGCATCAACGCCGCGGTGCGCGCGATCGACCCCACGCTGACCTATTCGCGCTTCATCCACGCGCTGGATCAGGCCGGGATCGAGGTTGACCGCAAGGTGCTGGCCGACCTCGCCGTGCACGAGCCCGAGGCCTTCGGCCAGATCGTGGAACGCGCACGCGCCGCGACCGCCTGAGCCGCGCACAGGCAAACGCTTGCAGGGGCCGCCCGTCAGCCGACCGGGCGGCCCCTTGCGTTGTGCCCTGGCGGCCAAGCGGGCACCGCGAGCAAGCCCCCATCGCACCACTGCCAGAAGCAGCAAACTCCACCCTTGCGCGGCGCGGCGCGGCGGTTTAAACGACACCCGCCAATGCCGCAGTAGCTCAGCTGGTAGAGCAACGCATTCGTAATGCGTGGGTCGGGGGTTCGAGTCCCTTCTGCGGCACCAGCCAGCCACTTGTCAGGATTCAGCCCTTTTTCGCCCGCTCCATGGCGGGGGTGCCCGGCGGCAAACATAGCCAGCAAGCGCCGTTCGCCCAGATCAAGACCGGCTCAACCGATATGGCGCCGGGGCAGCGCGAGCGCCACCACCGAGGCCGCCAGCGCTGCCGCCAGCATCGGCACCAGCGCAAAGCGCCAGTCGCCCCCGGCCAGCGATACCGCCCACGCCACCAGCGGCGCGCCGGCGAACTGGCCCATCGCCGAGCCCTGCATCAGCATGCCGTTGCCCGCACCCACCAGTTGCGGCCCGCTCACCACACGCGGCACGCAGTTGAACAGGCTGGGCGGCACCAGCCCGCCGAGAAAGGAAAACACCAGGCAGGCCGCCAGCCGCGCCGCATCGGGAAGGATCGGCAGGAAGATGGCGATTGCCGTCACGCCCATGGCGGTGCTGCCGGTCAGCACCAGCGCCCGCGCCGAGGCGCCGCGGCGCATCAGCCAGCCGCCCAGCAGGCATCCGGGCACATTGACCAGCACCACGATGGCGGTGACCAGCGCCGCACGCTCCAGGCTGGCGCCCAGGCTTTCGGTCTGGAAAGTGGGCAGCCAGACCATCAGCGTCACCCACTGAAAGGCATAAAGCGCGAAGACCAGTGCCACATGCTGCAGCCCGGCGGTGGACGCCGCCTCGCGCACCAGACCAAGCGCGGCGCGACGCGGCGGCGACGGCATCGCCACGGCGCGCATCTGCCACCAGATCGCCAGCGCCACCGGCAGGCACAGCAGCGCCACCGCCAGCCACAAGCCGCGCCAGCCCAGGCCCGACAGCGCCAGTGGCGCGGCCAGCATCGCCAGCGCCATGCCCAGCGGCGTGTAGACACTCCACATGCCGAGCGCGAAATCCTGATCGCGCCGCGCCGAGGCGGCCAGCACCACCGCCGGCAGCGAAACGCCGATGGCGACAAAGCCCACCCCTTCGAGAAGGCGGCTGAGCATGAGCACCGGAAGATCCTGCGCCAGCGCCCCCGTCACGCCGCCCGCGACCAGGCAGACGAACCCCGCCAGCACCAGCCTTTCCCGGCCCAGACCGCCGGCCAGCGCGCCAACGATCAGCGCCAGGAACATGCCCAGAAGGTTGAACAGCGAGATGACGAAGCCACCCGCCACCAGGCCAAAGCCCAGCTCGTCGCGCATGACCGGCAGCGCCGGCGGCAGCTTGCCGACATGGACCGCCGCCATGACGCCGCCCAGCACCGCCAGCGTGACCGCGCCCCAGGCCGTCACGCGCCGCTCGCCCGATACCGTCACTGCTTCCCTGCCGCCTGCATCGCTACCGCGCCGAAACCCATGCCACCGCAGCCGGCGGCCCATTCGCGTGCCCGGGCCGCACCGAGCTTAACCGGTGCTTATCCGGCGCGCCGCACTTACCGGCGCCCGCGCGGCGCGTCGTCGTCTTCGTCGTCTTCGCCTTCATCGCCCTCGCCGTCACCCGGCAGGTTGAAGAAGCTTTCGGCATCGGCATAGTCGGCCGGGTCGGGCTTCTCCTCGGCGTCGCGCGTGAGGCTGAAATTCTCCAGCCCGGCAATGTTCGAGGGCAGCTTGGGCTCGGCGGGCATGTCGAGCGACTGCTCGGTGGAAACCAGCTTGCGGCGGGCATCGTCATCCATCACCTCGCCCTCGGAAGCTCTTTTCCTGGCTGCCTTCTGCACCTCTTCGTCAAGTTCGGACTGCCGGCACAGACCCAGCGCCACCGGGTCGATCGGCTGGATGTTCTGGATGTTCCAGTGCGAACGCTCGCGAATCGCCTGGATCGTGGGGTTGGTGGTGCCCACCAGCTTGCGGATCTGGGCGTCGGCCAGCTCGGGGTGAAACTTGACCAGCCACAGGATGGCCGCCGGGCGGTCCTGGCGCTTGGAAAGCGGCGTGTAGCGCGGGCCGCGGCGCTTTTCCTCGCCGGCGGCGGCGGGGTTGTATTTCAGCTTCAGCCTGTAGGCCGGATCGGCCTCGCCCTTCTTGATCTCGATCTCGTCGAGCTGATTATGCGCGATCGGGTCAAAGCCCTTGACCCCGGCAGCGACATCGCCGTCGGCGATGCCCTGCACTTCAAGCGCGTGCAGGCCGCAGAACTCGGCGATCTGTGTGAAGCTCAACGTGGTGTTGTCGATCAGCCAGACGGCGGTCGCCTTGGCCATGAGGGGTTTTGCCATCTCGTCATTCCTTCGCATTGCCTTGAGCGAGGCCACGGAACATCGCCCGCCGGGGTTGCCGGCCGCGGGCCCATGCCGCGCATCCTCGCTTTAGGGGGATGGCCGCTATATAAGGCTTCCGGGCGGGCGAGGGAAGGGAAAATCATGGCGCTGGCGCTGCGCAATGCGGCCCTGAAGGGTCTTCTCGCGCTGCTTCTGGCGGTGGCCGGCATGGGGCCGGGCACGGCCGGCGCGCAAAACCGCGCCGGCGAGTTCGATTACTACATCCTGGCGCTGAGCTGGATGCCCGGTTTTTGCGAACAGAGCGGCGATGCGCGCGCCGATCCGCGCTGCGCCGAGGGCAGCGGGCATGGCTGGGTGCTGCACGGGCTCTGGCCCCAGCACGCCGATGGCAGCTGGCCCGAATACTGCCCCACGCCGCAGCGCAATCCCTCGCGGCGCGAAACCGCGCGCCAGGCCGATCTTTTCGGCGTTGCGGGGGCGGCCTGGCATCAGTGGAACAAGCATGGGCGCTGCAGCGGGCTGAGCGCGGCCCGATACTACGCGCTCAGCCGCCAGGCGATGGAACGGGTGAACTTGCCCGGGAATCTCGCGCCAGATGAACATCAGGCGGGGCGCGACGCGGTGCTGCCCCCCGAGGCGCTCGAAGCCGCCTTCATTGCCGCCAACCCGGCATTCGACGCCGACATGCTGCTGCTCACCTGCCGGGGCAACGCCATCCACGAGCTGCGCCTGTGCCTGACACCCGCACTTCAGCCCCGCCCCTGCGATGCGGCCACGCGCCCGCGCGCCTGCGCGCTCGATGCCGCGCGCCTGCCCCCGCCCCGTTGAGGGCGGATGAGGGCGGGCATGGTTGCCCGTCCCGCGATCCGAAGCCGGTTGAATGAAACGATTGCCGCCCGGGGGGGCGCGGCGAACACGGGCGGGTGGGTGGGGCGTTTGCCGCGCGCCCCCGGGCGGGCGACGCCATTCCGCCGGGGCTGCGGCTTGATCGGCGGATAGAGCGGCAGGTCGCCGAGATCGGCGCGAACAGGCCGCCTCAGCCCTCCTCGGTCTCCTCGGCCGGGGGCGCCTCGCCGGCATCACCGGTCTCGGGTTCAGCCTCGTCGGGTTCGATCAGCACGCCGGCCTCCCAGATTCCGCTCAGCACCTGTCCGTCGGCGTAGCGCAGCACGCCGCGCCCCTCGCGCTGGCCGTCGACAAATTCGCCTTCATAGACATCGCCGGTGGGGTAGGTGGCCACCCCCGCGCCCTCGATCCGGCCGGCGCGCCACTGGCCTTCATAGACGAAACCATCCTCCATCTCGATCCGGCCCTCGCCGTCGCGCTCGCCGGCGGCGAAATTGCCCTCATAGCGCGAACCGTCGGGATAAGTCATCACGCCGGCGCCCTCGCGCTGTCCCGCCTCGAAGCGCCCCTCATAGACGCGCCCGTCGGGAAAACTCATCTGCCCCTGCCCGTGCGGGCGGCCCGAACTGAACGCGCCCTCATAGACCAGATCGTCACCAAAATCGGCGCGGCCCTCGCCCTCCTGCCTGCCCTCGACCCACTCGCCGGTATAGCTTGAGCCATCGGCATAGGTAACGGTGCCTTGGCCGTGGGGCTGACCGTCGCGGAACTGGCCCTCGTAGCGCGCGCCATCGGGATGGGTCAATACCCCCTCGCCATCTATGCGGTCGGCCACCCAGCTGCCGACATAGACATGCCCGTCAGCGGTCGTCAGCCGCCCGCGCCCGTGGCGCAGATCATCGACGAATTCGCCCTCATAGAGCCCGCCATCGGCATAGGTGACCCGCCCGAGCCCCTGCAGCAGCCCCTGCACGAACTCTCCCTCGCGCCGGTCGCCGCTGGGCAGGGTCAACTGCCCCGCGCCGTGCAAGAGCCCCTCGGCCCATTCGCCGTCATAGATGGTGCCGTCGGGCCGGGTCAGGCGGCCCTCGCCGTGGCGCTCGTCCTCGCGCATCTCGCCGGTATAGACCGAGCCGTCGGGATAGGTGATGGTGCCGCGCCCCTCGCGCATGCCGTGGCGCCACTCGCCCTCGTAGCGCAGCCCGCCCGGGCGCTCCATCACGCCCTGGCCGTGCGGCTGGCTGTCGTCGAACTCGCCGGTATAGACAACGCCGGTGGCAAAGCGGCGCGTGCCCTGGCCCATGATGCGGCCCTGATCCCAGTTGCCCTCATATGTCGAGCCATCGGGAAACACCATGCGGCCCTGGCCATGCGGGCTGCCATCAAGGAATTCGCCCTCATAGACCGAACCGTTGGGATAGCGCGCCACCCCCTGGCCGGTGATCTGCCCGCGGTCCCATTCGCCGGTATATTCGAACCCGTTGGGCAGGCGGTAGGTGCCCTCGCCGTGCTGCAACCCGTCAAGAAAGGTGCCCTCGTAGATGCCACCATCGGGATACTGGCGGGTGACCACCTCGCCCGGCTCGTCGGCGGCGGCGGGCACGACCACCAGCCCGGCCCCGGCGGTCGCCAGCAGGGCGGCGGAAAGGAGGTTGCGAAAGGCGTGGCTGATCTGCGGCATGTTCGCTCCCATGCAATTGCCAGGCGCCGCGAGCGCGCCCTCGTCAAAAGCGAACCTACGCAACCAACGCGCCTTATGGCAAGGCCCCGACCGTTGCCAACCGGCACCTGCGCCCGAAGGGTGTTGGGAACGCGCAGGGGATTATTGGCCGGCGAAACCGCCCGCCAACGGACCAGACGGCACAAGAGGGCCGTTACCGATTGCCGCGCAACGCCTCGGGATGCATTGCCAGATACTGGTGCAGCGTCATGTACAGCGCACGCGCGCGCGGCACGTCATCGGCATGCAGCGCTTCGCGGATGTCCTCGCAGATCATCTGCTGCACGCGCTGGGGCCCGTGATGGGCATGCATGAGATACTCGCCCAGCTCGGCGGCCTCGACCGCGCCGATATGCTCGTGCTCGGCAATAGCGGTGATCTCGGCCCGCGTCAGACAGGTCATGTCGATGATGTCATTCTCGTTGATCATGGCTGGGCCCTCCTCCCGGGGAAGGAAGAAGACTAGCATGATTCGCGTGCCGTGGATTTGAGCCTTGTCAACTGGCCCTGCATGGCATGGCGTGGCGCGGGCCAGCGCCTCAGCCCGCGTGCAGGCTGGGCATCTCCAGCGCGCCGAAGCCGTAATGGCGCAGCCAGCGCAGATCGGATTCGAAAAAGGCACGCAGATCGGGGATGCCGTATTTCAGCATCGCCATGCGGTCGATGCCCATGCCGAAGGCGAAGCCCTGCCACTGACCGGGGTCGATACCGGCCGAGCGCAGCACATGCGGGTGCACCATGCCCGAGCCCAGCACCTCCATCCAGTCATCGCCCTCGCCGACGCGCAGCTGGCCATTCACCCATGAGCACTGGATATCGACCTCGGCCGAGGGCTCGGTGAAGGGAAAATGCGAGGCGCGAAAGCGCGTGCGCACCGGGCGGCCGAAATAGGCCGAGAAGAATTCCTCGAGCACCCATTTCAGATTGGCCATGGTGATGTCGCGATCGATGGCCAGCCCCTCGATCTGGTGGAACATGGGTGTGTGCGTCTGGTCCATGTCCATGCGGTAAACGCGCCCGGGCGCGATCACGCGGATGGGCGCGCCCTGCGCCTGCATGGCGCGAATCTGCACCGGGCTGGTATGGGTGCGCAGCACATGCGGCGGGCGGTTGTCGCCCGGCTCGCGATGCATGAAGAAGGTGTCGTGCTCTTGCCGCGCCGGGTGCTCGGGGGCGATGTTGAGGGCGTCGAAATTGTGCCAGTCGGTTTCCACCTGCGGGCCCTCGGCGACGGCGAAGCCCATATCGGCGAAGATCGCCGCCATCTCTTCCATGACCTGGCTGACCGGATGCACCGTGCCGCGCGGGCACGAGCGCGCCGGCAAGGTGATGTCGAGCCATTCGCGGGCCAGCCGCTCCTCGAGCGCGGCATCGTCGAGTGCAGCCTTGCGCGCGCGCAGCGCGGCGTCGATCTCGTCCTTCAGCGCGTTCAGCGCCGGGCCGGCGCTTTTGCGTTCCTCGGGGCTCATGCGGCCCAGCTCGCGCATCTTCAGGCTGATCTCGCCCTTTTTTCCCAGCGCGGCCAGGCGCACGGTTTCAAGCGCCTCGCCATCGCCCGCCTTGCCGATTGCATCGAGATGCTTCGCCCTGATTTCCGCGATACCGTCCATGCCGCCCATCCGCTGCCGACCACGCGCCGTGGCCTAGCCGCAGCGGGGCGCGAATGCAAGCCATGCGCAGGGGGCTGGTGTGGCCGGGGGCGCTGCCCCTGTCCGCTTCGCGCACTCCCCCCGGCGTATTTCAGGCATATTGAAGAGGCGGATTTCCGCGCGCTGGCCGGCGCGGCTCTTTCCCCTTTGCCGCGCGCGTGCTTTGGCGCTAGGAAGGAGCCGATGTTCTGGACCGTGCCCAATATACTGACCACGCTTCGCCTGCTCGCCGCGCCGGGCGTGGCGGTGATGTTTCTGTATTTCCATCGCCCCTGGGCCGACTGGCTGGCGCTGGTGCTGTTTCTGGGGGCGGCGCTCACCGACTGGTTCGACGGCTATCTGGCGCGGCTGTGGAAGCAGGAAAGCCGCATCGGCGCCATGCTTGACCCCATTGCCGACAAGGCGATGGTGGTAATCGCGCTGCTGGTCATCACCGGCTATTCGGGCATGGATCCGTGGCTGATATTGCCGGCCACGGTGATCCTGTTTCGCGAGGTCTTCGTCTCGGGGCTGCGCGAATATCTGGGCAACACCTCGCGCCTGCTGGCGGTAACCAAGCTTGCCAAGTGGAAGACCACCGCGCAGATGGTGGGCATTGCTGTGCTGTTCGGCGCCATGGGGCTGGAGTACATTCGCGAGCAGGCGCTGGTGCGCAACCGCGCGCTGATGGCCGAGATGGAGGCCACAGGGCTGAGCGAAGAGATGAACCTGCTGCAAGTGGCCAATTACGGCGGCGAGATGGTCTGGACCTTCGGTCTGGTGCTGATCTGGATCGCCGGTCTGCTGACCCTGGTCACCGGCTGGGATTATTTTCGCAAGGCCCTGCCCTATCTGAAGGATCAGGAGAAATGACGCTGAAGGTGCTTTACTTCGCCTGGCTGCGCGAGCGTATCGGTGTGCCGCGCGAGGAGGTGGATACCGCGGCCGCGACCGTGGGCGGGCTGATCGAGGAACTGCGCGCGCGTGAGGAGCGCTACGCACTGGCCTTTTCCGATCTGAAGGCGCTGCGCGTGGCGCTCGATCAGGAACTGGCCGATTTCGACGCCCCGCTTGACGGGGTGCGCGAGGTGGCCTTCTTTCCGCCCATGACCGGCGGGTAAGGGGGGGGGCGCGATGGCGGTGCGGGTGCAGCAGGAGCCGTTTGATTACGGGGCCGAATGCGCGGCTTTCGCCAAGGCTGCTTCGCGCGCCGGTGCCGGCGCTGTGGTCACGTTTTGCGGTGTTGTGCGCGACCTTCCCGGCGGCGGGATGCAACGGATGGAGATCGAGCATTACCCGGGCATGACCGAGCGCGCGTTGGGTGATATCGAGGCGCAGGCACGCGCGCGCTGGGCGCTGGATGCGGTGGCGATCATTCATCGCCACGGGCCTATGGCGCCGGGCGAGATGATCATGATGGTGGCCACCGGCTCGGCGCATCGCGCCGATGCCTTTGCAGCGGCGGAATTCCTGATGGATTACCTGAAATCGCGCGCGCCCTTCTGGAAGAAGGAGATCGGCGCGCAAGGGGCCGAATGGGTGGCCGCAAAGGAAGACGACGAGCGCGCGCTCGATCGCTGGTAGGGCCCGGCTGGCTGGTTCCCGCCCCCGATTCAGTTGCCGCCGATGGCCACCGGCAGATCAAAGGTCACGCTCTGCCGGCTGGCCGCGTCAGTGATTTCGGTCCACAACACATACTCGCCTGCGGGCGCCGATGTCAGGTTGTAGGTCAGTTCGAGAAACAGATCCACGCCGCGCGCGCGGCTCAGAAGGCTCACCTCGCCCATGCTGATGACATCGGTCAGCTGCGTGCCCTGCGAATCGAGCACCGCGAATTCCACCTCGAACAGCATCTCGTTGACCCCGCCCGACCGCTCGGTGATGCGGGCGCCGGTCAGCTCGACATAGACATGCATCGGCTCGTCGGGGTCAAAGACATTGTCACGCCGCGGCTCATAGACCCCGTAGCCCGTTGCCGGCTCGGTTGTGAGCACGGCCTCACCGATGGCAAAACCCGCGCGCGCGGCCAGATCGAGATAAAGCGTGCGTGCCTCGGCCATCGCCTGTTGTGCGTTTCCCTCGGCGATCAGCGCCTCGATATGCGCCAGCTTTTCGGCTGCGTTGCTTGTGGGCGTGTCGGCGCTGACGCCGGCGGCGGCGAAAAGAAGCAAAGCAAGGGCCAGGGCGGGACTTGCACGAAGGTTCGGGCTGGCTGCAAAGGGGGCGGGCATGGCGGTGGCTCCGGGAAAGGGGCTGGGGCAAGGCTGGATGTGGGCAGCCGCATCATGTTGCGCCCGCACCCGGCGGCTGGCAAGTGGGCAATGGCATGCACCGCCTTGCTCGCGGCCTCGTGAGTGCGCCGCCGGGCGCCACGGCTGGTGCCAGCGCGCTGGCTCTGGCAAGCTGCCGGCGTTCATGACCGGAGAAAACCCAATGCGCAATGCCCTCTTCGCCGCCCTGCTACCGGCCGCCATGCTGGCAGGCGGCACTGCGCTGCATGCCGATACACCGCTGGATGCCGAGAGCTTCGAGCGCTACACCAGCGGCTACACGCTGACCTTCACCTTCGAGGGCGTGCCCTATGGCATGGAACAGTATCTGCCCGGGCGGCGGGTGATCTGGGCCTTCATGGGCGAGGAATGCGAGGAAGGCATCTGGTATCCGCGCGACGACATGATCTGTTTTTCCTACGAGGCAATGCCCGAGGAACAGTGCTGGCATTTCCACCGCACCGAGCGCGGGTTGCGCGCCATCTTTCAGGGCCCGGACGGCCCCTCGACCGAACTTTACGAAGCCGAACGCAGCACCGCACCGCTGCTTTGCGAAGGCCCCAATGTGGGGGTTTGAGGCCAGATTCGGTTTCAGCGCGGGCCGCGACTGCCGTCTTGCTGCAAGCACGCCTTTGGCGTGACGGGCACGCGAGAAGCGCCCAGCTCAGCCGCGCCTGATCAACTGATCGGCAGTTCGCCGCCCTCGATGGCGGTGGCGACCACGGCCAGGCAATCACCGGTCTGGATGAGCCCCGGAAAATGCCGCGCCGCCAGCACCCCCGAGCGCTGGGCACGAATTTCCAGCGGCATCAGCCCGGTGCGGTCGGGCGACCAGATGCGCGCGAGCGGCGCACCGGCCATCACCGGCTCGCCCAGATCGACCAGCGGCTCGACCAGCCCCTCGACAGTGGCGAAATGGTAGCAGTCATCGCCCGGCATATCGAGCAGCACCGAGGGCTCGCGCTCGATCTCGCCTTCCAGAATGCCGGCATGGATCAGCACGTTGCGCGCCCCGCGCCGGGCGATGCGCGCGGAAGCCGCGGTGGCGGTGCCGCCGCCGCCCAGTTCGGTGGTGACAAACACCTTGCCCTGCGATTCGACCGTGGTGTCATACATGCCGATATTGTCGATCTCGCGCAGCATCAGCGTGAAGGGCGCGTTGAACGCCTCGACCGCGGCTACGCAGGCGGCCTGCTGCGAGACCGAATCGAGGTAATGCGCACAGGCGAAGGGCAGGAAATCCAGCGTCTTGCCGCCCGAGTGGTAATCGAGCACGATATCGGCCATCGGCACCAGTGTTTCGGTGAAGTAATCGGCGATCTTCATCGTGGCGGTGCCATCGGGGGCGCCGGGAAAGGCGCGGTTGAGATTGACCATGTCGATGGGCGAGACCCGCGTGGCGGCGCGAAATGCGGGATAGTTCATGTAGGGCACAATGATGACCCGGCCCCTGATCTGCCTGGGTTCCAGCTCGTGCGCCAGCACCTGCAGCGCGATGGGGCCCTCGTATTCGTCGCCATGATTGGCCCCGGTCAGCAGCGCTGTCGGCCCGTCGCCATTGCGGATCACGGTGATGGGAATCATGATCGCGCCCCAGGCGCTTTCGTTGCGCGAATGCGGCAGGCGCAGGAAACCGTGGTGCTTGCCATCCTCATCATAGGGGATGGTGGGGGCGATGGGGTTTTCGATCATGGGCAGCCTCGCCTGGTAAGAACCCCTCGACAGCAGCCATGCTCGCGGCTTGTCATCTCCGCTACGCGCGCGCCGGGGCTTCGGGTGCTTTTTCGTGCTTCGCTCGCTCTGGGCCAATGGGTGTTTGCCGGCACGCGCGACGGGGAATGCGTGGAATTCCCTCGTCGCCCACATGCAGGCCAAGGCTCGCATAGCGCCCCGATGCCGTTCGGGCAAGCCTTGTGAAAGCCGCCCTGCCGGCACCGCCCTGCGACGGGGCGGGATGGTTGCAGGGCATAGGCGAGAGCAGCGCATTGACAAGCCGCGCGCCGGGCGAAAGATGGCGCCATGACCCAACTTGCTCTCGATGACCGCGACCTGGCGATCCTTTCGATCCTCACCCGCGAGGGCCGCATCGCCAAGGCCGAGCTGGCGCGGCGGGTGAACCTGTCACCCACGCCGTGCTGGCAGCGCCTTGACCGGATGCAGCGCGCCGGGCTGATCAGTGGCTTTCGCGCCGAGGTGGCGCTGGCCAGGCTGGCCCAGCATGTCGTGGTATTTGTCACTGTCGAGCTGGAAAGCCACCGCGCCGAGAGCTTCCAGACTTTCGAGCGCGCGGTGGCCGCGCTCGAAGAGATTACTGGCTGCTGGGCGCTGGGCGGGGGCTATGACTATCTTCTGCAGGTCATTACCAGCGATGTGGCGGCCTATCAGGCGCTGATGGATGCACTTCTGGAACGCCGCGCCGGGGTGAAGCGCTATTTCAGCTATATCGTGACCAAGCCGGTGAAGTCGGCGCCGCCGCCGCTGGCGCTGCTGGTGGACGGATCATCCTGAATCGCGGCTCTTTTTGAACGGATCGCCTTCCCCGCGCGCGCCGGAAGCGGCAAATCGTCTGGCGTGGTGGCGCTATGCTGCGCGAGCAAATCCAGGCATGGCGCAAGGAGATCCGTTCATGCATGCGGCAACCAAACGCAAACACGAAGCCCGCAGCCCCGAAAACGGGCTCGGTGCCCGTCTCGCCGACAAGGCCCTGCTGCGCCGGGCCGGCTATATCGGCGGCTGGCGCGAGGGTGCGGCGCAACTCGATGTCACCGACCCGGCCACCGGCGCGCTGGTGGCGCAGGTGGCCCGGCTGGGCGCGGCCGAGGCGCGCGCGGCCGTTGATACCGCCCAGGCCGCCTTTCCCGACTGGGCCGTCGCCCTGCCCCAGCACCGCGCCGCCGCCCTGCGCCGCTGGTTCGAGCTGATGCGCGCGCATCGCGAGGATCTGGCGCTAATCATGGTGGCCGAGCAAGGCAAGCCGCTATCGGAAGCGCGCGGCGAGATCGACTATGCCGCCTCGTTTCTCGAATTCTACGCCGAAGAGGCGCGCCGGCCCAATATCGAAAGCGTCACCTCGCATCTGCCCGATGCCGAGGTCGAAATCTGGCGCGAGCCGGTGGGCGTGGCGGCGCTGGTCACGCCGTGGAACTTCCCTTCCGCGATGATCACCCGCAAGGCCGCGGCGGCGCTGGCGGCGGGCTGTACCTGCGTCGTGCATCCGGCGGCGCAGACCCCGCTTTCGGCGCTGGCGCTGGCCGAGCTGGCCCATCGCGCCGGCCTGCCCGAGGGGGTGTTCAACGTTGTGCCCGGCGAGGCGCCCGAGATCGTCGGCGCCTGGATGGAGGACACACGCGTGCGCGCGCTTTCCTTCACCGGCTCTACCGAGATCGGCCGGTTGCTCTACCGTCAAGGCGCCGACACGGTCAAGCGGCTGGTGCTGGAACTGGGCGGGCATGCGCCCTTCATCGTCTTCGATGACGCCGATCTCGATCAGGCGGTGGACGAGGCGGTGAAGGCCAAATTCGCCACCTCGGGGCAGGATTGCCTGGCCGCCAACCGCTTCTACATCCAGCGCGGCCATTACGATGCCTTCTGCGAGAAATTCGCCGCACGCGTGGCCGCGCTGCGGCTGGGGCCCGGCATGGAAGACCCCGATATCGGCCCGCTGATGAACGAAGCCGCGCTGGCCAAGCAGGAGGCGCATGTCGCCGATGCCATGGCGTTGGGCGCGCGCTGCCTGACCGGCGGTGGCCGCGCAGCGCTGGGGCCGCTCTTCTACAAGCCCACGCTGCTTGTCGATGTGCCCGACACCGCCGCGATCATGCGCGAGGAAACCTTCGGCCCGGTCGCCGCCGTTACCCCGTTCGAGCACGAGGAAGAGGTCATTGCCCGCGCCAACGCCACCGAATACGGGCTGGTGGCCTATCTGCACACGCTCGACCCTCGGCGCATATACCGCGCGACAAGGGCGCTGCAATTCGGCATGGTGGCCGTCAACCGCACCAAGGTGACCGGCGCGCCGATTCCCTTTGGCGGGATGAAGCAATCCGGCATCGGGCGCGAAGGCGCGCGCTGGGGGCTGGAGGCCTTTACCGAGATCAAATATGTCTGCCGCGACTGGCACTGAGCCGCGCGCGAAGGAAAGGAAGAACAAGACATGCTGACCAATGACCAGCTTGCGCAATGGGACCGCGAGAATTTCATGCATCCCTCGACCCATCTGGCGCAGTTCTCGCGCGGCGAGGCGCCGCAGCGTATCGTCACCAGTGGCGAGGGCTGCCACATCACCGACCGCGACGGCAACCGGCTGCTCGACGGCTTTGCCGGGCTTTACTGCGTCAATGTCGGCTATGGCCGGCAGGAGATCGCCGAGGCCATCGCAGCGCAAGCGCGCGAGCTTGCCTATTTCCACGCCTATGCCGGGCATGGCACCGAGGCCTCGATCACGCTGTCGAAAATGATCCTCGACCGCGCGCCCGAGGGCATGTCTCGGGTCTATTTTGGGCTTGGCGGCTCGGACGCCAATGACACCAATGTCAAGCTGATCTGGTATTACAACAACATCCTCGGCCGGCCGGAAAAGAAGAAGATCATCTCGCGCTGGCGCGCCTATCACGGCTCGGGGCTGATCTCGGGCTCGCTTACCGGGCTGCCGCTCTTTCATGCGAAATTCGACCTGCCGCTGGCGCAGGTGGTTCATACCGAGGCGCCTTATTTCTACCAGCGCCCCGATCGGGCCATGTCTGAGGCGGAATTCACCGCCCATCTGATCAGCGAGCTTGAAGCGCTGATCGAGCGCGAGGGCGCCGACACCATCGCCGCCTTCATCGGCGAGCCGGTGCTGGGCACCGGCGGCATCGTGCCGCCGCCCGCTGGCTACTGGGAAGGCGTTCAGAAAGTACTGAAAAAGCACGACATCCTGCTGATTGCCGATGAGGTGGTCACCGGTTTCGGCCGGCTGGGCAGCATGTTCGGCTCCACGCATTACGCAATCGAGCCCGACATCATCACCATCGCCAAGGGGCTGACCTCGGCCTATGCGCCGCTCTCGGGTTCGATCATCGGTGAGCGGGTGTGGGAGGTGCTGGAGCGCGGCACCGACGAGAACGGCGTCTTCGGCCATGGCTGGACCTATTCGGCCCACCCCATCGGCGCCGCCGCCGGCGTGGCGAATCTGGAGCTGATCGACAGTCTGGGCCTGGTGGAGAATGCCGGGCGCACCGGCGCCTATCTGAACAAGGTAATGGCCGAAGCCGTGGGCGCGCACCGCCGTGTCGGCGAGGTGCGCGGCGAAGGGATGCTTTGCGCGGTTGAACTGGTCGGCGACCGTGAAACCCGCGCAGGTTTCGATGCCGCACCGGGGGCAACCAGCGCGCAGGTCGTGGCGGCGATGGCCCGCCGCGGGGTGATCGCAAGGGCCATGCCTGGCGGCGATATTCTGGGCTTTGCCCCGCCCCTGTGCCTGAACGAGGCCGAAGCCGACACCATCGCCGGGGTCACGGCACAAGCGCTGGCCGAGGTGTTGGGCTGAGCCGGTGGCGACAAGGGGGGCGCTGCCCCCCATCGCCTTCGGCGATTCCCCCCGGCGTGCTTTCAGCAAGATGAAGGAGGCAATTTCGTGCCAAGCGGCCCTCGCTGGCCCTGTTTGCGGTTTCAGCGTCTGACCCGGTTTGCTAATCAGGCGTGAGGGTCACGAGCGGGGCGGAAAGCAGGGCATGGCACAGGCAGTCGCGGGCGAGAGCGTCCAGTACATCGTCGAGGGCGGGCAGCGTTTGTCGGGCAGCATCGCGCCGAGCGGCAACAAGAATGCCGCCCTGCCCATTGTCGCGGCGGCGCTGCTGACCGATCAGCCGGTCTTGTTGCACAATGTGCCGCGTATCCGCGATGTCGAGGCGCTGGTTGAATTGATCGGCACGGTGGGCGCCGAGACCCGCTGGGTGGAGCGCAACACGCTGCGGATCCACGCCGCCGAGTTGCGCCCCGCCGAGCTGGACCCGGATCTGTGCGCGCGCATCCGTGCCTCGATCCTGCTGGCCGGCCCGATGCTGGCGCGCTGCGGCGAGGTGGTGTTGCCGCCGCCGGGTGGCGACGTCATTGGCCGGCGACGCGTGGACACGCATTTTCTGGCGCTCAGGCAACTGGGCGCCGAGATCATCGCCGATGATGCCTACCGGTTTCACGCCAATGGCTTGCGCGGCGCCGATGTGTTTCTTGACGAGCCCTCGGTCACCGCCACCGAGAACGCGCTATGCGCCGCAGTCTGCGCCGAGGGGGTGACGGTGCTGCGCAACTGCGCTTCGGAGCCGCATGTGCAGGATCTGGCGCATTTCCTGAGCGCCCTGGGCGCGCACATCGAGGGCATTGGCACCAACTGCATGACCATCCATGGCGGGCGCTCGCTTTCGGGCTGCACGCATCGGATAGGCCCCGATCATATCGAGGTGGGCTCGCTCATCGGGCTGGCCGCCGTCACCGGCTCGGATCTGACGATCACGGGCGCCGGGATCGAGCATCTGCGCTCGACGCTGATGAATTTCGAGCGCCTCGGCATTCGCTGCGAGATCAAGGGCGATGATCTGCGCATCCCGCCGGGGCAGGAAATGACGGTGCAGGCCGATTTCGGCGGCCATATCCCGGTGATTTCCGATCAACCCTGGCCGGCCTTTCCCGCCGACACGATGTCGATCGCCATCGTCACCGCGACACAATGCGACGGCGTGGTGCTGATGTTCGAAAAGATGTTCGAAAGCCGGATGTTCTTTGTCGACAAGCTCATCGCCATGGGCGCGCGGATCGTTCTGTGCGACCCGCATCGGGCGCTGGTCGCCGGCCCGTCGCGGTTGCGCGGGGCGCGGCTGGAAAGCCCGGACATCCGCGCCGGGATGGCGATGCTGATCGCGGCCCTGTGCGCCGAAGGCAAAAGCGTGATCAACAACGCCCAGCAGATCGAACGCGGTTACGAGCGCATCGACGAGCGACTGAACGCGCTGGGCGCGCGCATAACCCGGGTACCCGCACGCGGATAGGTGACCGGCGCCCGCGCATCGCGGGTGGGTGAGTGGGGCGGCGCGCGGCAGCCGGGCTCAACTCAGCGTCATCATCCACAGCCAGGCCGTGACGATACTGCCCGCTGTTCCGATCAGCACCGACGAAGCCGCCACCCGCTTGGCGCGGCCATACATGTTGGCAAAGATATAGGCATTCACCCCCGGCGCCATCGCCGCCGTGATCACCGCCGAGCGGAACTGCGCCTCGCTCAGGGCAAGCCCTGTGCCCAGGCCCCAGGTGATGGCCGGGTGCAGGATCAGCGACACCGCCACGGCATAGCCGATCAGCCGCAGATCGCCCTCGGGCCGGTAGCGGTAGAGAACCCCGCCAAGGCCGAAAAGCGCCGTCGGCAGCCCGGCGCGGGCGATCAGCTCCAGCGCCTCGACCAGCGCGCCATGCAGCGCCAAGCCGGTCATGTTGACCGCCACGCCCAACACGATGCCGATGATCAGCGCGTTCGAGGCCATGCCCCCGGCAACCCGCCCCATGGTGGCCAGAAGACCCCGGCCACGGGCGCGGATGCCCTCCATCACGGTAATGCCGATGATGTAGCAAACCGGCGAATGCAGCGCGACGATGGCGAAATTGGCCGCCAGCGCCTCGGTCCCGTAGGCACGTTCGGTGATCGGCAGGCCCAGCAGCAGCGAATTCGAAAACAGGCAGACAAAACCCACCGCCACCGCATCTTCCCAGGGGCGGCCGAACAGGAAGCGCGCGCCCAGCAGCCCAGCCAGAAAGCCGGTGACGGCGCCGGCATAGAAGCTGGTGAGCAGGCGCCAGTCAAATTCCTGGCCCAGGTCGAGCCGGGCGATGGCAAGAAACAGCAGGCAGGGGATGGCGAAATTCTGCGCGAATTTCATCAGCCCATCGACCGAGGAATCGCTCATCCAGCCGCGCCAGGCCATGGCATAACCGGCGCCGACGACCAGAAACACGGGCAGGATGACATCGACCAGGGCCTGCATTGCCGCGCCCCTACCGCCGCCGCCGCCGCGTGCGCCCCCTGGCGCTCACAGCACGAACTCCAGCACCATGCCGTCATGGGCCGGGATGACATGTTCGGGTGTCTCGGTATTAACCTCGTCGTGGTCAAGATCGACATGCATGTTGGTCAGCACCGCGCGCTTGGGTTTCACCCGCGCGATCCATTCCAGCGTCAGTTCCAGATGTGCATGCGTCGGGTGCGGGCGGCGGCGCAAGGCATCGACAATCCAGCAATCAAGCCCTTCCAGCACCGGCCAGCACTGATCGGGGATGCGCACCACATCGGGCAGATAGGCCAGATCGGCAACGCGAAAGCCCAGCGCATCCATCGACCCGTGATTGACACGAAACGGCGTCAGCGCGATTGCGCCGCCGGGCCCTTCCACTTCGAAGGCCCCCTCGATGGTGTAAAGATCCAGAATCGGCGGATAGGGCGAGCCCGCCGGCTGCGCGAAGGCATAGCCGAAGCGTGACATCAGCGCATCCTGTGTCGGCCCATCGGCCCAGACCGGCAGCCGCCGGCGGGTGTTGAAGACAATCATGCGCAGATCGTCGATGCCGTGCATGTGGTCGGCATGGCTGTGGGTATAGACCACCGCATCCAGCGCGCCGACCCCGGCATCGAGAAGCTGTTCGCGCATGTCGGGCGAGGTGTCGATCAGCACCCGGGTGATGCCGCCCTGGCCGATGCGTTCCAACAGCAGCGAGCAGCGGCGGCGGCGGTTCTTCGGGTTCTCGGGGTTGCATTCGCCCCATTCGCCGCCCAGCCGCGGCACCCCGCCGGATGATCCGCAGCCAAGGATGGTGACGCGAAGCCGGTCGCGCTGCTGCCTGCCTGCTGGCTGCTCGATTTCCGCCTGCGCCATCACGCCACCTGCCGCGCCCGCGCGGCCTTGGCGAAGAGCCGGTCGAAATTGGCCGAGGTGATGCGCGCGAATTCGGCATAATCCAGCCCCCAGAGCGGGGCGATGGCGCGGGCGGTATGGGCTGTATAGGCCGGCTCGTTGCGCTTGCCTCGATGCGGCGGCGGCGCCAGATAGGGCGCGTCGGTTTCCACCAGCACACGCTCGACAGGCGCGGCGGCGAATATCTCGCGCAAGGCTTCGCTCTTGGGAAAGGCGGCGATGCCCGAGGCCGAGAGGTAGAACCCCAGCCCCAGCGCCGTCTCGCCCAGCGCCGCGCCCGAAGAATAACAATGCATGACGCAGGCATAGGCGCCGGCGCGGTGTTCCTCGCCCAGGATGCGGGCCATGTCGTCATCGGCGGCGCGGGCATGGATGATCAGCGGCAGCCCGGTCTGGCGCGCTGCCTCGATATGGATGCGCAGGCTTTCCTGCTGACGCGCGGAACTGTCGGCGGTGTAATGATAATCGAGCCCGCTTTCGCCAATACCCACGCATTTGGGGTGTCGTGCGATGGCGCTCAGCTCGGCCAGGGTGGCCATGGGCTCATCGGCCGCGCTCATCGGGTGGGTGCCGGCGGCATAGAACACGCCCTCATGGCGCTCGGCGATGGCGCGCACGCGCGGCTCGTGGCGCAGGCGGGTGCAGATCGTCACCATGCGCGTGACCCCGGCGGCGCGGGCGCGGGCGATGATCGCGTCAAGCTCGCCCTCGAAATCAGGGAAATCCAGATGCGTGTGGCTGTCCACGATCTCGGGGGCGGGGTTTTCCTGCGTGGCGTCTGCGCCTTGCGGCTCGGTCATCGGGGCCTCATCGGGCCAGTTCCCTGGCCACCTGTTCCATCTGCAGGAAGATATCGACGACCAGCGCGGCGGGGTCAAGGTTCACCGCCCGCCCGGCGCCCGCCCGCCCCCCCAACTCGGATGCCAGCGCCGCCCAGCGCTGCGCAGCGCCGGCATCGCGGGCCAGGCGGGCAAAGGCCTCGCCCTCGCCCGACGCGGCTTGCGGTTCGGGCGCCCGGCCGGTGGCACCACGGCGCGCCATGCGCGCCAGCGCCACCTCCAGCAGCCGCACCACCATGTCGAAACGCGCCTCGTTGCCGCGCGCGGCGGTGCTGTCGGCCAGCGCGTTGAGCGCCGGGCGCGGCATGCCCGGCATGGCCCCGATCAGCGCGACGATCTCGCCATAAAGCGCCGGGCCGCCGGCGGTGGCCAGCCGCACCGCCTCGCCCACCGAGCCGCCGGCGAGCGCGGCCAGAGCCGCCGCCCCGTCGGCTGCCGGTGCCGTGCCCAGCGCCTGTTCCAGCGCCGGGGCGATATCATCCGCGCCCAACGGGTTGAGCCGCAGCATCCGGCAGCGCGAGCGGATCGTGGGCAGAAGCCGCGAGGGCTGATGCGCCACCAGCAGCAGCACCGCCCCCGCCGGCGGCTCTTCCAGCAGTTTCAGCAGCGCATTGGCGGCGTTGGCGTTCATCTCGTCGGCGGCATCGACAATCACCACCCGCCGCCCGCCCTCGGTGCTGCTCATGCCGAAAAAGCCGGCCAGCCCGCGCACCTCTTCGACGGTGATCACCTGTCGCGGGCGCTTCTTTTCGTCATGCCCGCGCCGGATCAGCCGCAGCCCCGGATGCGACAGCGCCGCCATCTGCCGCGCCACCGGGTGATCTTCGGGCAGATCGAGGCTGGCTGGCGGCTCTGGCGCACCGAAGAGGCCCGCCTCTTCTTGCCCCGGCGCGGGCTGCGCCAGCAGGAAACGCGCCATGCGCCAGGCCAGCGTTGCCTTGCCCACGCCGCGCGGGCCGGCCAGCAGCCAGCCATGATGCATGCGCCCGCCTTCATGGGCGGCCAGAAAGGCGGCCTCGGCCTTGCCATGGCCGAACATGCGTGGGGTCTCACGCGGATGCGGCGCGCCCTCGATACGGTCAAGCTCGGGCAGCGGTTCGGGCTCAGCCATGCGTACTCTCGTCCAGCGCGGCGCGGGCCACCGCGGCCAGTTCGGCGGCAACAGCATTGATGGGGCGATTGCCGTCGATCAGCCGCACCCTCTGGGGGAACTGAGTGGCCAGCGCCAGAAAACCGTCGCGCAGCGCCTGCTGAAACGCCAGCCCGAGGCTCTCATACCGGTCCTCGCCCGAGCCGCGCGCCATGCCGCGCGCCAGTGCCATCTCGGGCGCGGTATCGATCACGAAGGTCAGATCGGGCTCGATGCCGATCATCGCCTCGTGCAGCAAATCGACCTTTTCGCGCAACGTCGCCGCATCGGCACCGGCGCGGGCCGCCTGATAGACGCGCGTTGAATCGGCGAAACGGTCGCAGATCACGGTTTCGCCCGCATCGAGCGCGGGCAGAATGGTCTTTTCCAAGTGATCGCGCCGCGCGGCGGTGAAGAGCAATATCTCGGTCGCGGGCGACCAGCGCGCCGCCCCACCCTCGACCAGAAGGCGGCGGATTTCCTCGGCCCCGGGCGAGCCGCCCGGCTCGCGCGTCAGCCGCGTGCCCAGCGCCTCGGCCAGCAGCCGCGCCTGGGTGGACTTGCCCGATCCGTCAACCCCCTCGACGCTGATGAACAGGCCCTTCCGGCGGATCACTGACCTACCAGCCCCAATTGCCCGGCAAGCACGATCGCAGCACTGCGCATGCGCGGCACAAAACCGCCGCGGGCAATATCGGCGCCGGCGACGAGCGGATAGCTGAGCGGCGCCATGCCAGACAGCTCGATCACCAGCCGGCCCAGCTCCTGCCCGGCCTCGATCGGGGCACTTACCGGCCCTTCATAATCTACCCTTGCCGAGAGCGTGCCTTCGCTCAACGAGGGCACCAGCACCGACAGATCGCGCGGCGCCACCAGGGGCACGCGGCGCTCGGCGCCCATCCAGACCTCGGCTTCGGCCAGCACCTGGCCCTCATCCGCCACCCGCTGCTCGGAAAACTGCCGGAAACCCCAGTTGATGATCCGCTCGGCTTCGCGGATGCGCTCCTGGGCGCTTTCCAGACCGGAAAAGACAAAGATGAGGCGCCGCTCACCCTGCACCGCCGAGCCGGTCAGCGCGTATCCGGCTTCGGAGGTGTGGCCGGTCTTGAGCCCGTCCAGCCCCAGCCCCGCGCCCAGCATCGGCAGCCGGTTGGGCTGCTCGATATTGTTCCAGGTAAAGCGCTCTTCGGCAAGATAGGCATAGAACCGCGAATGATGCTCGATCATGTGCTGCGCCAGAATGGCCAGATCGCGCAGGCTCATGCGGTGCTGCGGGTCTGGCCAGCCCGATGAATTGACCAGCGTGGTGTTCTCCATGCCCAGTTGCCGCGCCCGCGCCGTGGCCAGCCGGGAAAAGGCTTCCTCGCTGCCCGCCAGCCCCTCGGCCACCACCACCGTGGCGTCATTGCCCGAAAGCACGGCAATGCCGCGGATCAGGTCTTCGGTGGTGGGGCGGTCGCGCGTTTCCAGAAACATGCGCGAGCCGCCCATGCGATATGCGCGCTCGGACACCGTCCAAGTCGTATCCATCGCCACGCGGCCTTCCTCGATGGCCTCGAAAAGCATCAGAAGCGTCATCAGTTTCGACATCGAGGCCGGGGGCAGTGGCTCGTCGGCATTGCGGTCGAGCAGCACCTGGCCAGTGTTGTAGTCGATCACCAGCACATTTGGTGCGTTGGAGTCGAAAAGCGGCTCGGCATGAACCATAGCGGGAGCCAGGACGGGCGCAAGCGCCACAACAAGGGCGCGAAGAAGGCAGCGGATGCGGTGGGACAGCATGGAAATCTCCCGCGGATGGCTGGGGTGCGTGGCGCCATTACTGCCCCAGCGCGACAGGAAATTCAAATCCGCAATTCGCCGGCTGATGCGTTGTGAAGGCCGGCAGGCACAGGCGCCGCCGGCCAGCCTTTCGCACCCCTGCGCTCAGCGCGCCACCGCGTAGGCGTCGCCAAAGCCCATTTCGCGCACCCGGTCGAGAACTGCCGCCTGCCCGGCGCGGTCCTGCGCGGGGCCGACGACGACGCGCCAGAACTGGTTGTCGCCCATGCGCCCACGCCTGATCTCGGCCGATAGCCCCGCCTGCTGCATCCGCTCGCGCGCGCCCTGCGCATTGGATTCGACGCTGAAGATACCGATCTGAACGAAAGGTCGGTCAAGCGCGCTCGCGGCAGGTGCAGAGGCCGCCTCGGGGCGGGATTCGGGCGCATCCTCGGGGATCGGGATGAGCGCGGCGGATTGCGGCTCGGGCTCATCATTGCGTTCGCTGCGGCCAAACAGCCGACTGAGCCCGCGGCGCTCGCGCGCGGGGGGCTCGGCCTGCCCGTCGGTCCGGGCCATGGCATGCGGCTGCTCAGTCTGGCCCGGCTCGGGCAGCGACGTCATCGCGATTTCGGGCGAGGCGGCGCCGGCCGGCGCCGGGTCACGGCGAGAGAAAAGCCCGCGCAGGCCGCTCGGGCGCTCATGCATTTCGGTTTGTTCGGCGTTTCCGGTGGCTTCGGCGACCTCATCAGAATCGCGCGCATCGCCGGTCGCGGTATCGCCGGCGCGCTCCTCGCCGGCCTCTTCGGGCGCAGCATCGGCCGCCGGCTGCTCGGCGCGTTCCTGGCGTGGTTCTGGATCGGGCTCGATCTGCTGCAGTTGCAACGCCACGACGCGGATTGTCGTCGGTTGGCCGGGCAGGATGCCCAGCGCATTCGCCGCCTCAGACGAAATCTGGAAACGCGGCCCCGGATTCTCGCGCTCACGGCGAAACAGTGCGCCAACCACCGTCTCGCCGGTCTGTGCATTGCGAATCATCACGCGCTCGGGGTCGCTGGCCTCGGGATGGGCGACCCAGACGCCGCCCAGCGAGGGGCGACCGTCCCACAGCCCGGTCTCTTCGATGCTGAAAACCTCGGGCGCCTCGACATCGCGCTCGATCACGCGTGCGCTGCCTCGGGTCAGATCAGAGCTTACCGCAGCTCGGCTGGCCCCCTCGCCGACATCCGTCTGGCTGCATCCGGCCAAAAGCCCGAGTGCGGCGACGCCGCCAAACAGAACCCCCGCAAACCGACGAATGACCGGAAACGGGGCCTGCACCCCGGAAACTGCTCTTGCCATCTTGCCCTCATGCCGTTGTCGCGCTGCGGCGAACGCAGGCGCTGCGGCCTCATTATCAGGCGGACTCTTGCGGCCCGTCCTTGTTATCGGGCGAGAATAACGCGTTTCGCCACGCATTGAAAGCCCGCAGATCGGCCCGGCGGCAGGATGATTCGTTCAGGACATGTCGCGCCAGCGATTGACCAGCGGGTAACGCCGGTCAGGGCCGAATGCGCGAGGCGTCAGCCGCACACCGGGGGCGGCCTGGTAACGCTTCCATTCCGATATGTTGAGCAGATGCTCGACCCGCTTGACCAACTCGCGGTCATGGCCCTGCGCCACCAGATCGGCGACCGAGCAATCGTCCTCGACCAGCCCCTGCAGGATGGCGTCGAGCACCGAATAGGGCGGCAGGCTGTCCTCGTCGCGCTGATCCTCGCGCAGCTCGGCCGAGGGCGGCTTGTCGATCACGCGCGGCGCGATCACCACGCCCGCCGGCCCCTTCATCCAGGGGCGGTGGTTTTCATTGCGCCAGCGGCAGGCGGCAAAGACCCGTGTCTTGTAAAGATCCTTGATCGGGTTGAATCCGCCATTCATGTCGCCATAGATGGTGGCGTATCCCACCGCCATTTCCGATTTGTTGCCGGTGGTCAGCAGCAGGCTGCCCAGCTTGTTCGACACCGCCATCAGCATCAGCCCGCGCAGGCGCGACTGGATGTTTTCCTCGGTGATATCCTCGGCCAGCCCGGCGAAAAGCGGCGCCAGCGCCTGGTTCACGGCGCCCTGCGCGCCGGTGATCGGCACCTCGTCAAGCCGCGTGCCCAGATTGCGCGCCACGGCGGCGGCATCTTCCAGCGAATGCGCCGAGGTGAAGCGAGAAGGCAGCATCAGGCAATGCACTTTTTCGGGGCCCAGCGCATCGGCGGCGATGGTGGCCACCAGCGCCGAGTCGATGCCGCCCGAAAGCCCCAGCACGGCACGCGAAAAGCCCGATTTCGTCAGATAATCGCGCGTGCCCGTCACCATGGCGTGATAGTCGCGCTCGATATCTTCGGGCATGGGGGCCATTTCGGACGGCACAGCGCGCCAGCCCTCTTGCGTCTCGTGGAAATCGAGATGCGCCAGCGCCTCATCGAAGCCCGGCAAGAGCGCCACCATCTGCCCGCCCGGGTTGAGCACGAAACTGGCGCCGTCGAAGACCTGATCATCCTGCCCGCCGACGAGGTTGAGATAGACAAGCGGCAGGCCGGTTTCGACCACGCGCGCGACCATGTGCATCATGCGGGTGTCGAAGCGCCCGCGCGAATAGGGCGAGCCATTGGGCACCAGCAACAGCCCCGCGCCCGATTCCGCCTGCGCCTCGGCGACATCGTCGAACCAGGCATCCTCGCAAATCGGCGTGCCGATGCGCAGCGGCCCCACCCGGTAGGGGCCCGAGATATCGGCCGGGGTGAACAGGCGCTGCTCGTCGAATACCTGCTCATTGGGCAGGTGGTGCTTGCGCACCACCGCCTGCACCCGGCCGCGTTCCAGCACATACCAGGCGTTATGAAGCGCCTCGCCCTGCATTTCGGGCGCGCCGATGCCGATGGCGGGGCCATCGGTGCAGCGCTCGGCCAGCGCCTGCACATGCGCCATGGCGTCGCGCACGAAGGCGGGTTTCATCACCAGATCCTGCGTCTGATAGCCGGTGAGGAACATTTCGGGCAGGGCCAGCATGTCGGCGCCGGCATCGCGCGCGGCCTCCCAGGCGGCATGCGCCTTGTCAGCATTCGCGCCCAGCGCGCCAACGGTGGGGTTGAGCTGGGCAAGGGTCAGGCGGAAGCTGGCTGCCATGGGCGCGCCTCGTCACGGATGGTTTCCGGCTAGATAGCAGGTTGCGCCGTGTGGGGAAGGGGGCAGGCCGCGAAGGCGGGCGGGAAAGGGCTTGCTGGCGGCGGGGATGGTTCGGGGACAGGCGCCTACTGAGCGAACTGACACCTAGCAAGCTTTCCCCGCCCCTGCCCCGCTATCAGTAGCTGTATTCCTCATAGATGCGGCTCAGATCGCCCTGCCAGTCGCCATGATAGCGCACCAGCAACTCGTCGGCGGGGCACTGGCCGGTCTCGACGCTGTCCTTCAAAGCGTTCAGGAAATGCGTCTCGTCGGGCAGCAGCCCGCCCGCGCCGGGCCGCGCGCGCGCCTTCAATCCGGCCTCGGCGATGGAGACCACCTCGCCGGCAAGCGCGCGCATGTCGATATCACCCACCTTGGCAGCCAGCCCGTCAACGCTGGCGGCCACGCGCAGCGCCTCGCGGGTCTCGCCGTCCCAGCCCTTGGCCAGATCCCAGGCGGCATCAAGCGCGCCCTGGTCATACATCAGCCCCACCCACAACGCAGGCAGCGCACAAAGCCGTCTCCAGGGCCCGCCATCGGCGCCGCGCATTTCGAGATAGCGCTTCACCCGCGCCTCGGGGAAGATGGTGGTCAGATGATCGGCCCAATCCGACAGGGTGGGCACCTCACCGGGCAGCGCCGGCAGCTTTCCTTCGAGGAAATCGCGAAACGACATGCCCAGCGCGTCGATATAGCGCCCGTCGCGGTAGACGAAATACATGGGCACATCGAGCGCGTAATCCACCCAGGCATCAAACCCGAAACCCTCGTCGAAAACGAAGGGCAGCATGCCGGTGCGCGCCGAATCGAGATCGCGCCAGATGCGCGCGCGCCAGCTCTTGTGGCCGTTGGGCTTGCCCTCGAAGAAGGGCGAATTGGCGAAAAGCGCGGTCGCCACCGGCTGCAACGCCAGACCGACGCGCATTTTCTGCACCATGTCGGCCTCGGAGCCGAAATCGAGATTCACCTGCACGGTGCAGGTGCGATACATCATCTGCTTGCCATGGGTGCCGACGCGATCCATGTAATCGGTCATCAGCCGGTAGCGGCCCTTGGGCATCATCGGCATGTCCTCATGGTGCCAGATCGGCGCCGCGCCCAGCCCGATGAAGCCAACGCCAATATCATCGGCCACCGATTTCACCTGCCGCAGATGCTCGTTCACCTCGTCGCAGGTCTGGTGAATGTGCTCCAGCGGCGCGCCGGACAGCTCTAACTGCCCGCCCGGTTCCAGGCTGATATTGGCGCCCTCCTTCTGTAACCCGATGATGTTGCCCGCTTCTTCGACCGGCTCCCAGCCGAAGCGCTCGCGCAACCCTTCGAGCATGGCCCTGATCGAGCGCGGTCCGTCATAGGGCAAGGGCTTGAGCGTATCGCGGCAATAGCCGAATTTCTCGTGCTCGGTGCCGATGCGCCAGTCTTGCTGCGGCTTGCAGCCCGCTTCCAGAAACTCGGCCAGCTGGGCGCGGCTTTCGATCGGCCCGCCGCCGGATTGGGGGATGGACATGGGCTTGGCTCCGGCTTGCTGACATCACCTTTCACGCGCGAAGCATTCGCGTGCCGGCCTCACCTGTCGCGCGCGCTCGCTCAAGTCAAGAGCGCAGATGCAGCATCGCGCCGCCAAAGCGGTCGCGGATGGGTAGCGGCACCCTCGCGGGCGGCGCGGGTCAGCCGCGCCATGTCGATGCCGGGCAGCGCGGCGAAGGCATCGAAAAGCGCCTCGGCACCGGAGGCATCCAGCGGCACTGCCAGTTGCCCGCCATCCGCCGCATCGATGAGCCAGCGACGCCCGTCGGCGCTCAGCGCCAGCATGGTTATCTCGTCGAGCGCGACGAAACCGCCGCCCTCGGGCGCGAAATAGACGATCTGTCCTTCGACGATTTCGACAACACCCGGCCCGCCTGCGACACCGCCAGGGGCAAATCGCGCCCGGCGCGTGCCGATCACCGCCAGCGCCAGCCCCGCCAACGCCACCAATACGCCCAGCGCGCGCACCAGAAGGGCCGGCTGTGTCAGCATCCACAACCCGGCACCGACAAGCGCCAGACCGATCAGCGCCTCACGCCAGCGGCTGAACTGGGCGTGCACTTCCGGGCGGATCATGCCGGTCGCCCCATCACCTCGAGCCCGGTCGCCTCGAGCCCCGTCGCACCCCAATCGCCAAAGCGTGCCTGCCAAAGCGTCAGCGCCGCCACGGCGGCTGTGTCGGCGCGCAGGATGCGCGGGCCCAGTGCCAGCCGGTGAAGGAAGGGAAGCGCCGCCAGCCGCGCGCGCTCGGCCGGCGAAAAGCCGCCCTCGGGGCCGATCAGGATGGCAGCGGGACCCGCAGTTGGGGCGGTTGCGGCGTCACCGGCGGCCCCGGCCAGGGCCTCGTCGCACCAGAAAAGCGTGCGCCCGCCAGGCCAGACATCGAGCACCGCCCCCAGCGGGCGCAAATCATCGACTGGCGGCACGAAGGTGCCGCCGCACTGCTCGGCGGCCTCGACGGCATGCGCCTGCAGCCGGTCGCGGCGAATGCGCTCGGCATTGGTGAAGTCGCTTTGCACCGGGCAGATGCGCGCCGCGCCCAGTTCGGTTGCCTTCTCGACGATGAAATCGGTGCGCGCCTTTTTGATCGGCGCGAAAAGAAGCCACAGATCGGACGGATCGCGTTGCGGCGCGGTCTGCTCGATACAGCGCGCGCTGCCACGCTTCTTGCCCGCATCGGTGATCTCGGCGCACCATTCGCCATTGGCGCCATCGAACAGCGCCACGCGCCCGCCCGCGCCGAGCCGCATCACGGCGAACAGGTAGTGCGACGCCGCTTGCGACAGGCTAACCTGTTGCCCTTGGCCCAGCGGCTGCTCTACAAACAGGCGCACGCGCGGGCGATCGGGCGCGGCAGGGGACAAGGGCGGCGGCTTCGTCATGGAAGGAACCATATGAGCGAGACCGGGCAAAGGCCAGAGCCGGAAAACCGGCGCAGCGCGGGCGACGACGACCGGGCCATAGCCGACCGGGCCGAGGGCAACTGGGTCGATACCCACGCGCCGGCCGATCTGCAGCCCTACCTGCGCCTCAGCCGCGCCGACCGGCCCATCGGCACCTGGCTCTTGCTGCTGCCCTGCTGGTGGGGGGCGCTGCTGGGCGCGCTGGCTTCGCCCGATTCGCGGGGCTGGCTGACGCTGTGGATCTTTGTCGCCTGCGCGATGGGCGCCTTTCTTATGCGCGGCGCGGGCTGCACCTGGAACGACATCACCGACCGCGACATCGACGGCATGGTCGATCGCACCCGCAACCGGCCGCTGGCCTCGGGGCAGGTGGAGGTGCGCGAGGCGCTGATCTGGATGGGCTTTCAGGCGCTGGCGGCTTTTTTCATCCTGCTGACCTTCAACAGCGCCGCCATCGCGCTGGGCATCCTGGCGCTGCTGCCGGTGGCGATCTACCCTTTCGCCAAGCGCTTCACCTGGTGGCCACAGATCTTTCTGGGCATCGCCTTCAACTGGGGCGCGCTGCTGGCCTGGACGGCGCAAACCGGCTCGCTGGCGCTGCCGGCGGTGTTTCTATACATGGCCGGGATTGCCTGGACGCTGTTCTACGACACCATCTACGCCCATCAGGACCGCGAAGATGACGAACTGATCGGCGTGAAGTCCACCGCACGGCTGTTTGGCGAGAACACGCTGAACTGGTTGCGTGGCTTTCTGGTGGCCTCGGTGCTGCTGATGTCGCTGGCGATCATCTTCGCACTGGCACCGCTGGCCAACCCGCTGGTGATGTCGCTGTCGCTGGCAGGTGCCTGGGCCTTTGGCGCGCATATGAACTGGCAGCTTGGCAAGCTCGACATCAACAAGCCCGATATCTGCCTGCGCCTGTTTCGCTCGAACCGCGATGCCGGGCTGATCGTTGTGCTGATTTTCGCCGCTGCGCTTTTCGTCTGATTGCGCCGGCCCGGTCCAGCGGATAGGGCAAGGTGCCGACAGACCGCGAGAAAGACCGACGACCGATGCGCTTCACACCTGCAAAACTTCTTTCCACAGCCGGCTTCGGCCTTGCTGCGGTGCTGGCGCTGCTCACGGCCTGGTTGCTGGCGGTCTGGGTCGAACGTCACAACGACAGGGCACTGACCGCTGCCTTTGCCGCCGAAAGCCTGGACTGGGTAGAGTATTCCACCGACGGGCTGCGCGCATCGCTCTGGGGCATGGCCCCCGACGAGGCAGCACGCATTCGCGCGATGCGTATCGCCGGCAGTGTGGTCGATGGAAGGCGGATCGAGGACGAGATCGTCGTCGGCGAAAGGGCGATGGTGCTGGTGCCCGAATTCCGTGTCGAGCTGATGCGCAACCATCACGAGATTTCGGTGGTGGGGCTCGTCCCGGCCACATCAAATGACGAGGGCGAGGCAGAGTTGCTGAACCGGCTGGCGGCGATCGAAGACGACATCGCGGTTTCGGACATGCTGCAAAGCGCTGCGCATCCGGCCCCGCAGGGCTGGCGGGCAGCAGTCGATTTCGCCGTCGAGGCGATCACCCTTCTGCCGGTAGCGCAGCTTTCCGTTTCGCCCCGGCGGATCGAGGTGCACGCCCTTGTCGATAGCGTCGAAGTCCAGGCCGAGTTGGCCCAGCAGCTGCGCGGAATGGCGCCGACGGGGCAGCGGCTGGTGCTTGATCTGGTGGCGCCGCGGCCCGTGATCGCGCCCTTCACCCTGCTCTTCGAGATCGACGACGAGGGCCCGCGCCTGACCGCCTGTTCGGCCGAAACCGACGGCGGGCGCGAGCAGATCATCCGCGCCGCACGCGCGGCCGGCGCCGAAGGGCGGCTGCATTGCGCCAGCGGGCTGGGCGCCCCTTCGCCGCGCTGGGGCCTTGCCGGTGAACTGGCGATAATGGCGCTGGCCGATCTGGGCCAGGGTTCGGTCAGCATCAGCGATGCCGACATCCTGCTGGTGGTGGCGCATGACGTGTCGCAGGCGCGGCTTGACCGTGTGGTGGGCCGGCTGGAAACGGCGCTGCCCGAAGTGTTCGCGCTGAACGTCCAGCAACGTGAGGCTGAAGTCCCCGATCTGGACGACGCCCGCGAAGAGCGCGCCCTGCTCGCCACGCTCGACGAAGACGGGCAATTGCTGATCGAGGGGCGCCTGCCCGACACCCGCATCCGCGAGGCTGTGCATGCCTTTGCCCGCGCCCGTTTTGGCTCGGGCGTGGTGACGCTCGAAACCCGGCTCGACCCCGACTTGCCCTCGGGCTGGTCAGGGCGGGCGCTGACCGGGCTTGAGGCGCTGGCGGAACTGCATCATGGGCGGATGGTCCTGCACACCGAGCGGCTTGAGTTGAGCGGCATATCGGGCGACCCCGATGCCGGCAGTCGTATAGCCGGCATTCTTACCGAGGGGCTGGGCCAGGGCGCCGACTACGTCCTGCGCGTGCAGTATGACGAGGCGCTGGACCCGGTCGCCCAGGCGCCCACACCCGATCGCTGCGAGGCGCGCATTCACGACATTCTCGCCGAATACCGCCTCACCTTCGCCCCCGGCTCGGCTGATCTCGACAACGAATCGCGCGAAGCGCTCAACCGCATTGCCGAGGTGCTGATCGAATGCGGCGAATTGCCGCTCGAAGTGGCGGGCCATACCGACAGCCAGGGGCGCGAGGAAACCAACCTGGCGCTGAGCCAGGCGCGCGCCGAATCGGTGGTCAACGCGCTGATGACGCGGCGCGTGCTTGTGGGCTCGATGGTGCCGCGCGGCTACGGCCCATCACAGCCCATCGCCGACAACGCCACCGCCGAGGGGCGCGAGGCCAATCGCCGTATCGAAATCACCCTCATTCGCCCCGAGCCCGAGCCCGAACCGCTCGACCCGGCGCTCGAGGCCGAGCTGGAATTCGAGATACAGACACCCGACGACAACACCACCCGCCCCGAGCCGCGCGCCGAAAGGTGAGCGGCGCGGCAATGCCTCAGGCCGCCTGCCCATAGCCGCTATGGAATTGACGCCATGAACCGAACCGAATTCATCCTGGTAACCGCGCTGATCCTGCTGCTGGCCTTTGCGCTGGGCTGGGCCGCACACTGGCTGGTGGCGCGCTTCACCCGTGTCAGCCAGGACGATCTGAGCGAACTCGACCGCCTCGCCCAGGCGTTGCACCAGGCCGAGGAGACGCGCGATCAGGCCATCGCCTGGATCGAGCACCGCGAGGCCGAGTTCGCCCAGCAAAAGGCGCAGACCGAGGCCGAACTGCGCGCTGCCATGGACGGTTTGCGCGAGGCAAGGCGCGAGGTCGAGTATCTCAACTCGCTTCTCGCCCAGCACGGCCACAGCCGCGACTGATTTCGCCGCCGGAAGATTTGATCGGTCGCGTTGCCTGAATCGAGGGGGCGCCAGCACCCCTCCAAGTGTAGGGTGGACAATACTGCCCATCCTGCAAGTTCGCCGCTCACGAAGCGATCAGCCTTATCCGGTATGAAACGCTTCGCGGTGATCGTATCGGCATCGGCGTGGGAACTGGAACGCAGTTTGTATCAGCCCTGCACCGCCGCCTGCGCCATGAACGCATCCAGCCGCGGATGCACCAAGCGCCGCCACAGCGGCGGGATGAGCGCAATCACCACCATCGTTGCCACCGAGAACGGGTGGACCGGGGCCTTCGGCTGGTCGCGCAGCGCCGGATAGGGGCGATAGGGATAGGCGTGATGATCGGCATGGCGACCGGCGTGAAACATCATCACCGCGGTAAAGGCGCCGGGCGTGTCCCAGCTGTGGCGCGGGGTGACCGGCTCGAACTTGCCATCGGCCCGGCGTTTGCGCCACAACCCGTAATGCTGGACGTAATCGGCGGCCAGCATCTGGCTGGCGGCATAGAAGGCCAACACCATCCAGACAAGCAGCCCCGCCAGCCCCTGCCAGAGAAACATAGCCAGAGCCACCGCCAGTGCGCCGCCGATATAGAAGGCGAAGGGTGTGGGGAAGTCAAAATTCCGCCGCCGGCTTTCGGCATACCAGGCCCGCGTGAAGGATCGCCACCAGGCCTCGGGGATGAAGCCGTATATGGTGCGCCCCTTGCGCGGGGTGTTCGGGTCGCGCGGGGTGGCGACATGAACATGGTGGATCAGCTTGTGGGCCGAGGCATGGTGGCCAAAGGCGCAGAGCGTGAAATAAGCCTGCCCCAGCCACACCGCCCAGCGGTGCCGCCGGTGGATGAGGTCATGCGCGGCCACCATGCCCACCTGCCCCAGGATCAGCCCGAAACCGAAGAACGCCACCACCCAGGTCAGCCCGAATTCCATTCCCGCCAGCGTCCACACTGCCAGCGCCATCAGCGGAAACAGCACAACCGCCAGCACGGCGGTCAGCGTCAGCCCCGAATCGGGGCCCTCGCCGGTGACCGGTTCCGGAGCTTCGGGGATCAGCCGGTCCATGGCCGGCGCCAGCAGGATCATCCACAACAGCGCCGGCCAGAACCAAATCGGATCGACCAGCGCACCAAGGGAAAGAAGTGCCACCGGGGCAAGGCAGACAAACGCCGTCAGCGGCCCGCCGACAATATGCGCCATGTCCCGCTTGATTTCCTGCGCGATACTCATGACACTCTCCTCATGCATCAGATGCAAGGCCGCATTGCTGCCAGCATAACATGGGAACTCACCCATTCCCTTTCCATATTCGACCGGCTGCTTTAGGGCATGAAGATGACAAATTGACGCCATCGGAGCCCCTTCATGTCCTTCCTGCGCAAGATGCGCGAGCGGCTGTTCCGCTCCTCGTCGAAACTCGATGAAGGAATCGAGGCCCTCGTCGGCACCGATGCGGCGCCCGACGCCAACGCACCTGACACCGCGCCGACAGGCACTAGCCTGGATTCTGCCCCCCCGGCCGAAGCGCCGGCGTCCGAAACGCCCGCGCCCGAACCGGCCGGGCGTGGCCTGCTGTCGCGGCTGACCGGGCGAGTCGTCACGACTGCGCCGCGCCGGGTGCTCGATGATGCCATGCTCGAAGAGCTGGAAGATCTGCTCATCCAGGCTGATATGGGCGTGGATACGGCGCTGAAGATCACTGCCTCGATCGCCGAGGCCCATCTAGGCCGCCGGCTGACCGGGCCCGAGATCAAGGCGTTGCTGGCCGGCGAGGTCGCCCGGGTGCTCGAACCTGTCGCGCGGCCGATGCCGTTATACCCCAAGCGCCCTCAGGTCGTGCTGGTGGTTGGCGTGAACGGCGCCGGCAAGACAACCACCATCGGCAAGCTCGCCGCGCAATTCCGCCAGGCCGGCAAATCGGTCATCATCGCCGCCGGCGACACCTTTCGCGCCGCCGCCGTCGAGCAACTTCAGATCTGGGGCGAGCGCGCCGGCGTGCCGGTGATGACCGCACCCGAAGGTTCCGACCCGGCCTCGCTGGCCTATGACGCGCTGAGCCGCGCCCAGGAAGAGGGCACCGACCTTCTGATGATCGACACCGCCGGGCGGCTGCAAAACCGCGCCGATCTCATGGCGGAACTGGCCAAGATCGTGCGTGTGCTGCGCAAGAAGGACGAAACCGCGCCTCACAACACCCTTCTGGTCCTCGACGCCACCACCGGCCAGAATGCGCTTTCCCAGGTCGAGACCTTCCGCAAGATGGCCGATGTCACCGGCCTGGTGATGACCAAGCTCGACGGCACCGCGCGCGGCGGCGTCCTGGTTGCGCTGGCCGACCGCTTCGGCCTGCCCATCCACGCCATCGGCGTCGGCGAGCAGATCGACGATCTGGCACCCTTCGAGCCCGCCGAATTCGCAGCTGCCCTCACCGGCTCCGACGCTTCCTGACCCCGCCCCGCTTTTTTCTGCCCACCAAGCCGGGTCGGGCAGACCGGACAGCAACCGCATGACCGAATGGCTCATTTCGCTTGAAGGCACCGCCGAGGGGCAGAACCTGGCGCTTGCCTTTGCGCTGGCGGCGGCGATCCTGCACGCAGTCTTTGGCGCGCTGCAGAAGGGAAGGCATGACCCCTGGCTTTCGCGCGCGGCGATCGATGCCAGCTACGGGCTGATGGCCGCGCCCTTTGCCTTATTCGTGGTGCCCTGGCCCGAGCCGCATATGTGGCCGATCTTTGCCGGTGTCTTCGTCATCCATGTCGGCTACAAGGTCTTGCAGGCCATGGCCTATAGCCGCGGCGCCTATACAGTGGTCTATCCGGTGGTGCGCGGCACCGGGCCGCTGTTCACCGTCATCGGCGCCTGGTTCCTGTTCGGCGAAACCTTCAATGCCGGGCAATGGGCGGGGCTGGCGGTGCTGCTGGCGGGTATCTACGGCTTCGCGCTCTACAACATGCGCACCATCACACTTGACCGCGACACGATGGTGCCGGCGCTGTGGCTGGCGGTGGCGACGGGGCTGTTCGTGGCGCTCTACACCACCTATGACGCCTATGGCATCCGCGCCACCGCCGATCCCTTCACCTTCCTGGCCTGGTTCTTCTTCATCGACGGCTTCTTCATGCCGATCTGGACATGGCGGCGCTGGTCGGCGCTGCCACGGGCGCAGTTTGTGAACCTCATGCGGCGCGGGTTCATCGGCGGGCTGGTGGCCTTTGCCAGTTTTGGCGGCATCATGCTGGCCACGCGGCTGGGCAGTGTCGGCCAGGCGGCGGTGCTGCGCGAAACCTCGACGGTCTTTGCCGCGCTCATCGGCTGGCTGATGCTGGGCGAACGCTCCGGCCCGCGCCGGCTGGCGCTGATGGCCATGATCGCCGCCGGCGCGATCATCGTGCAGCTGGCGGCCTGACGGTCCGCGCGCGGTGCGAGGCATCGGCGGAGCAGGGGGCGCTGCCCCCGGAGTTTTTCTTGCAAGATGGAGAAGAAGCCCGTCAGCGCGGCGCAAGCCGGGCCTTCGCCCATCTGCACACGATTGCCTTGTCCGGTGCGTTGCGCCATCCTGCCCGCGCAAAGCAGGAAATCAGGAAGAGGAATGCCCATGGCCCGCACCGTCATCATCGAATCCCATGGTGGCCCCGAAGTGCTGACCCTGACCGACCGCACGGTCGGCGAGCCCGGCGCCGGGGAAATCCGCATCCGCCACGTGGCCTGCGGGCTGAACTACATCGATATCTACCAGCGCGGCGGCCTCTACCCGATGCAGCTTCCCACCGCGCTGGGCATGGAAGCCGCCGGCATTGTCGAAGCCGTGGGCGAGGGCGTGACGCATCTCAAACCCGGCGACCGCGCCGCCTATGCCGCGCAGCCGCCCGGCGCCTACACGCAGGCACGGGTGATGCCCGCCGCTCAGGTCTGCCCCCTGCCCGAGGGCATCGATTTCGAGACCGGCGCGGCGATGATGCTCAAGGGGCTGACCGTGCAATATCTCTTCCACCGCACGGTGCCGCTGAAGGCGGGCGATACGGTTCTGTTTCACGCCGCCGCCGGCGGGGTGGGGCTGATCGCCTGCCAATGGGCGCGATCGGAGGGCATCACCCTGATCGCCACCGCCGGCTCGGACACCAAATGCCAACTTGCGCTCGATCACGGCGCCGCCCATGCCATCAACTACAATAGCGAGGATTTCCCCGCCCGTGTGAAGGAACTGACCGGCGGGCGCGGCGTGGATGCGGTGATGGATTCGGTCGGCGCTGCCACCTTTGAGGGCTCGCTTAAATCGCTGCGCCCCTTGGGCATGATGATTTCCTTCGGCAATGCCTCGGGCCCGGTGCCACCGGTTGATCTGGGCAAGCTTGCCGCTGGCGGCTCGCTGCAACTTACCCGGCCGACGCTGTTCACGCATATCGCCGATCACGAAACCTGCCAGGCCATGGCGAGGCAGCTTTTCGACAAGGTGCTCTCGGGCGCGGTGACGATCCGCATCGATCAGCGTTTCCCGCTTGAGGATGTGGCCAAGGCGCATCGCGCGCTGGAAGCGCGCACCACCACCGGTTCGACGGTGCTGCTGCCCTGAGATGACGGGGTGGGCAAGATTGCCCGCCCTACAGCCGCGCCAGCAGCCAGTGCAGCGCACGGCTCGGCAGCAGGCGGCCGGCCACTGCCATCGCCCATGTCGGCACGGTGACGAAATAGCGCGCGCGCGGGCGCGGGCTTTCGAGCGCATGGATCAGCCGCCGAGTAACAGCCGAGGGCGGCAATTCGAACGGGTCGTGCCCTTCGGCCGAGGCGTAGAGCCGCTTGCGCAACACATGGCGATACTGCTCGGCGCGCGGGCTGGCCTGCCAGTCGATCCAGCGCTCGAAATTCCTCGCGGCATTGCGCCGGAAATTCGAGGTGATCGGGCCCGGCTCGATAAGGATGACCTGCACGCCGGTGCCGCGCATCTCCATGCGCAGCACATGGCTGAGCCCCTCAAGCGCATACTTCGTGGCCACATAAGCCCCGCGCCAGGGCATCGGCGTGAACCCCAGCACCGAAGAGCATTGCACCAGCCGCCCGCCCCCCTGCGCGCGCATCACCGGCAGCACATGGCGGGCCAGCTCGTGCCAGCCAAATAAATTGGCCTCGAATATGGCGCGCAGCGCATCTGTGGGCAGGTCTTCCACTGCGCCGGGGGTGGCGAAGGCGCCATTGTTGAACAGCGCGTCGAGCCGCCCGCCGGTGGCGGCAAGAACCTCTTCAAGCGCGCGGGCGATGCTGGCCGTGTCGGCATAATCAAGCTGCGGGCTCTCGAACCCTTCGGCTCGCAGGCGCTCGCAATCGGCTTTCTGCCGGCAGGCCGCAAAGACGCGCCAGCCGCGCGCTTTCAGCGCGCGCGCCGCATCCAGCCCAATGCCCGAGGAACAGCCGGTTATCAGGACGCTGCGCTGCTTGTCGCTCATTCACCCTGCGCTTGCGCGTCTGCGCGCTTCCAGGCCTCGAGCTTGCGATAGATGGTCGAGGCCGAGACATCGAGTTCACGCGCCGTCTTCGGCACCGAATCGCCGTGGCGGCGCAGCGAATCTTCGATCACCATGCGCTCGATCTGTGCCAGGGTGCGCCCGGCCAGCGCCTCGAGCCCGTGCGGGCGCACGGGTTCGGGCGCCGAGGGCGGCGCCGGCTCCTGCCCGGCATCGGACAGCAGATCTGGCGGCAGCATGGCGCGGGTAACCTGCGGCCCGTCATTGAGCACCACCACATTGCGCAGCACATTGATCAACTGGCGCACATTGCCCGGCCATGGCAGGCGGCGAAACAGCGCCTTCACATCCTGGTCGAGACCGGTGAAGGCGTGGCCTTCTTCTTGCGCCATCTCGGCGACCAGCGCCTCGGCGATCTCGATCACATCCTCGCCGCGCTCGCGCAAGGGCGGCATGAAGATGGGCACCACATGCAGCCGGTAATAGAGATCCTCGCGAAAGCGCCCGGCGCGCACCTCTTCAAGCGGGTTGCGATTGGTTGCGCAGACAATGCGCACATCCACCTTGCGCGGGCGCGTGGCACCTACGGGCGTGATGGTCGAGGTCTGCAGAAAGCGCAGGAGCTTGGTCTGCAGGTTGAGATCCATCTCGCAGACTTCGTCGAGAAACAGCGTGCCGCCATCGGCCGCTGCCGCCGCCCCCTGCTTGTCCGAAATCGCCCCGGTGAAAGAGCCCCGCAGATGGCCGAACACCTCGGATTCCAGCAGATCGACGGGGATCGCGCCGCAATTGAGGGCGATGAACGGCCCGCGCGCCCGCGGCGAGAACTGATGCACCGCCTCGGCGCACAGTTCCTTGCCGGTGCCGCTTTCCCCGGTGATGAATACGGTCGCCATTGACCGCGCCACCGAGCGGATCTTGTCATGCACCGCCTTCATTGCCGGCGACGCGCCGATGAAGCGTGCACCGATGGCCGGCTCGGCAGCTTCTGGCCGGATGGCGGGGGGCGGGCGGTGCCTGAGCGCGCGGCGCGCATTCTGCACCGCCGCCAGCAGGCGCTGATCGTCGAAGGGCTTGACCAGGAACTCATGCGCCCCGGCGCGCATCATCTCGACCGCCCTGTTGATCGAACCATTGGCGGTGATCACGATCACGCGGGTATGCGGCTGGCGGGCCAACATCTGCTGCATCACCTCGAGCCCGGTGCCATCGGGCAGCACCAGATCGAGCAGCACGACATCGGGTCGCAGTTTTTCGAAGCTCGCCACGCCTTCAGCGGCGGTGCCGCTGGCCTCGACAGCATAGCCGGCCCGCTGCAACGCCGACGCATAAAGCATCTGAAGCGAGGGCGTATCTTCGATCAGCAGGATCGTGTCGGAGCTGGAAACCGACTGCCTCATGAGCGCGCTCGAAAGTCCTTCCCGGCGCTCAGAAGCTCAAGCACCGCGGAAATTTCGGTGTTGACCCTGGCCTGCAGGGCAGCATCGGGCTTTCCGTTCTCGATGCAACCCTGAAGGGTTTCGGCCATTCCAGCCAGACGCGATGCGCCGATGGTGGCGGCGAGGCCCTTGACCTCATGCGCCGCGATCGCGCAGGCCGATGAACCAGGTTCGAGCGTATCCTTCAGCCGCTTCAGATCGGCAATGATCTGATCATGCAAACGCTTGCTCAATGCGGCATCACCGACAGTAAGAAGCCGGTTCAGCACCTCGCGGTCTATCGCCCCGTCAACCTGAATATTCATATCGTTTCTCTCAAATTCTTCACGAACCATATCTGAGCCATACCCGTAGACTTGCACTATCACGCTAGGCCCGAAAAAATTCGGATGGCACACGCAAGAGATGAACCCATTTCAAGACAAGATACAAGTACCGCTGTGCAGAATTGGCCCGCCCGGATGCGCCCGGGAACGCGAATCCGCCCAGGCAAGGCCCCAAGATAAGGGGAGCGGCGCCCCGTCAGACGCCACCCCCGCCCAGCGGAAGGCTGCTCAACCGCACGGATAGCCAAGCGTGTTCAGCGCGGCGGCGATCTCGTCCAGAATGGCGGGGTCGTCGATCGTGGCTGGCACGGCGAATTCCTCGCCATTGGCGATCTTGACCATGGTCGCACGCAATATCTTGCCCGACCGGGTCTTGGGCAGCCGCTCGACCACCACGGCCAGCTTGAAGGCGGCCACCGGGCCGATCCTTTCGCGCACCAGATCGACGGCTTCCTTCACCACGGTGGCGTGATCGCGCGTCACGCCCTTGTTGAGGCACAGAAAACCCAGCGGCAATTGGCCCTTCAACTCGTCGGCCACGCCGATCACCGCACATTCGCCGACATCGGGGTGGCTGGCCAACACCTCTTCCATGGCGCCTGTGGAAAGCCGGTGACCGGCAACGTTGATCACGTCATCGGTGCGCGCCATTATGTAGAGATAGCCATCCTCATCGACATAGCCGGCATCGCCCGTCTCGTAATAGCCGGGAAAGGTGTTCAGATAGGATTTGAGGAACCGTTCCTCGGCCTGCCACAGATTGGGCAGCGTTCCCGGCGGCAGCGGCAGGCGAATGGCAATGGCGCCCAGTTCGCCCGGCGCGACGGGCTTTCCGCCCTCGTCGAGCACGCGAACGTCATAGCCGGGCATCGGCACCGAGGGCGAGCCGATCTTGACCGGCAACTTCTCGAAGCCCTGCGGATTGCCGCAGATCGGCCAGCCGGTTTCGGTCTGCCACCAGTGATCGATCACCGGTAGCTTCAGCTTGTCCTGCGCCCAGAGCACGGTGTCGGGGTCTGCCCGCTCGCCGGCCAGGTAAAGCGCGCGCAGGCTGGTGGTGTCATATTTCGCCACCATCTCGCCCGCCGGATCCTCGCGCTTGATGGCGCGAAAGGCGGTGGGCGCGGTGAAGAAGCTGACCACGCCATACTCCTCGACAATGCGCCAGAAGGTGCCGGCATCGGGGGTGCCCACCGGCTTGCCCTCGAACACCACGCTGGTGGCGCCATGCAGAAGCGGCGCATAGACGATGTAGCTGTGCCCCACCACCCAGCCGACATCCGAGGCCGTCCAGAACACCTCGCCCGGGTTGACGTTGTAGTGGTTCTTCATGGTCCAGGCGAGCGCCACCAGATAGCCGGCGGTGGCGCGGATAACACCCTTGGGCTGGCCCGTGGTGCCCGAGGTGTAGAGAATATAGAGTGGATGATCACCCTCCACGGGCGTGCACTCGGCGGATTCCACGCCATACTGGCATTCGTGCCAGTCGAGGTCTCGCCCCTCGGTCAGCTTCGCCACTTCCTGCTCGCGCTGGTAGATGATGCAGAATTCGGGCTTGTGGGTGGCCATCTCGATGGCGCCGTCAAGCAGCGGCTTGTAATGCACCACCCGCCCCGGCTCGATACCGCAGGAGGCGGCGATGATCGCGCGCGGCTTGGCGTCGTCGATACGGGTGGCAAGCTCGCGCGCGGCGAAACCGCCAAAGACGACGGAATGAATGGCACCCAGCCGCGCGCAGGCCAGCATCGCCTCGAGCGCCTGCGGGATCATCGGCATGTAGATCACCACCCGGTCGCCCTTGCCCACTCCGCGCGCCTTCAGCGCCCCGGCGAGCGAGGCAACCCGGTCGCGCAACTCGCGGTAGGTGTAGGTCTGCTTGGTGTGGGTGACGGGGCTGTCGTAGATCAGCGCCACCTGCTCGGCGCGGCCGCCTTCGACATGGCGATCCAGCGCATTCCAGCAGGCGTTCAGCCTTGCGTCCTTGAACCACTCATAGATCGGTGCGCGCTCGTCAAAGAGGGCGCGCTCGGGCGCCTTTACCCAGTCGATGGCCTGCGCCTGCTCGAGCCAGAAGCCCTCGGGATCTTCGATCGAGCGGCGGTGCAGGTCGGCGTAGCGCATGGAACAATCCCCCCGGAACGTGACAATTCTTACCGTCAGTTACGCCACGTCCTTGCCGGGGCGCAACGCTGTTAGCGCGCAAGGTCTGCGATAATGAGGGGAATTCGGGTGCGGATCGTTCAGTATACCAGATAGCTGCGATGATGATCGACGGATTCGAGCGTGCCCAGTTCGACGCCGAGACCATCCTCGCAGGAGCGCGCACTGTTGCTATTGCCGAGGCTGATCTGGCCCAGCGCCTCTGCCCTGACGCCATCGACAGCCAGATTGTTGTTGCCAAGATCGATCTCGCCCCGCGCCCCGATGAGCATGTCGCGAAACTCGTTTTGGGTGTTGAACTCGACATTACCCATCGCCAGAAGATAATTCGAGTAAACCCCTGTCGCGCAAAAATCGTCTGCCAAGTGCCCAAGCAGCGAATTCGTATTGAAACGTATGTCGCCTTCGGTGGCCAGAACAACCCGGTCAAGCCACAGATTGGACCCGGCCCTGATATTGCCCGAGGCGACGATGCCGACCTCGCGCAGGGTCTGGTTCGAGCCCAGATCGACTGGCCCGTTCACCACATAGAGCGTGTTCGGCGCAAGACTGGTATTCCGGTCGATATGGCTGAGCGTAACCGGGCCGCTTGTCAGGAAGGGCGGCAGGGCATCGCCTGCCAGTTCGCCTTCGCGCATGGCCTCGATCGTCACCGGCACCAGGTCGGGCAGGGTGAAACGATAGCCCTGCACGCGCAGCGCCTCATCGACACCGTAATTCGAACCCCTTTCGATCAGATCATCGAGATCGGGCATGCTGATCACCGATCCGAACTCGAAGGTGTTGGTATTGTTCATCGTCACGCCTTCGTCGCCATGCAGGCAGAAACTCGGATCGAACAGGTTACCATTGCCGATGACGCTGCGCCGAGCCGAGAAGAACCCGCCCCCCGAACAGGGCATCCTGACGATACGAAACCCGACGGCGCTGACCGATATATCCAGGCTTTCGCGCCCAAGTAGACGCAGAAACAGCGTGCGCAAGGGGTTGCCGCTGGCGGCGCTGCGCCTTGTGGTCACGCTGATGGCGTCGGGGCGCGGTGCCGAGGTGTTGAGGGTTCTGGTTGCCGGGTTCCAGCGGCCGGTCACCACATCACCGGCGCTCAGCATCCGACCCAGAGAAAGGTTGCTGCCGTTTACCTCGGCGATGGCCAGCGCCTCGGTCGTTGCCGCTTCACCGTCAGGCAACCGCAAAGCCCCCGACAGTGCCGCGGCGTCAGCCATGGTTTGCAACTGCGCGCGGGTGCGCAGGCCGTTCGCATAATCCAGCGCCAGCCCGGTCACGATGAGAGCCAGCAACAGGAAAAAGGCGCTCAGCGTGCCGATCGCGCCGCGCGTATCGGTGATGAAGCGCCTGACGGGGGAACGGGGCAGCACAGGGGCCGGTTTGAGGGGACAGGGTTTCATCGCCTCACTCCGATGTCGTGACATGCGGCTCGAGGCGCTGCGCAACGGCCACGTTAAGCGAGCCCAGCGGCGAGAGCAGCGAGCCCGTTCCAACCGAGGAAAACGGTACCGAGATATGCACCCGCGCCATATCGTCGGCGGTTGTGACGGCGACTGTCTCGAAGCCCATCCTTGCAACCTGTGCCTCCGCCTCGGCCCGGCCGACGCGGCCGGTGGCAACCCCGCGCGCGGTGTCGCCGGCCACGCGCCACATCGTTGCCTGGTTCATCAGCGCGCTGGAGGCATCAACAATTGTAACCGTCAGCACCACGAGCAGGGGCAGCCAGATTGCGAATTCAACAGAAACCGAGCCGGAATCGTCGCCAGGCTGCAACCGCTTGCACAAGCCTTTCCAGCGTGACCGTGGCATCAGCGCCTCCTGTACTGCCCCACCGCATCCGGGCAGGGCATTGACGCTGGCAATGTGGCGCAGGGCTTGGGCAGGAAAGGGGTTTGATTATGACATTTTTAAGACGCTGGCATTACCGCCAGCCGCGTCGCGGTGCGCGGGTGAAACGGTAGCGACCGCTGGCGAACCCCATTGACCGCCCGCGATTTCCGCCGCATATGCCGGCCATGACCGAGCTTTCACGCATCCGCAACTTTTCCATCGTGGCGCATATCGACCACGGCAAATCCACGCTGGCCGACCGGCTCATCCAGCTTACCGGCACCGTGGCCGAGCGCGACATGAAAGAGCAGATGCTCGACGCCATGGATATCGAGCGCGAGCGCGGCATCACCATCAAGGCTAATACCGTGCGCATCGAGTACCCGGCGAAGGATGGCCACACCTATATCCTGAACCTGATCGACACGCCGGGGCATGTGGACTTCGCCTATGAGGTCTCGCGCTCGATGCGCGCGGTCGAGGGCTCGCTGCTGGTGGTCGATGCCTCGCAAGGGGTCGAGGCGCAGACGCTGGCCAATGTCTACCACGCGCTCGATGCCGATCACGAGATCGTGCCGGTGCTCAACAAGATCGACCTGCCCGCCGCCGAACCCGACCGCGTGAAGGAACAGATCGAGGATGTGATCGGGCTCGATGCATCGGATGCCATCCGTATTTCCGCCAAGTCCGGCCTCGGCATCCCCGATGTGCTGGAAGCGATCGTCAACCGCCTGCCGCCCCCGAAGGGCGAGCGCGACAAGCCGCTCAAGGCCATGCTGGTTGACAGCTGGTATGACGCCTATCTGGGCGTTGTAGTGCTGATCCGCGTGATGGACGGCATCATCCGCAAGGGCGACAAGATCAAGATGATGCAGACCGGCGCCACCTATGGCGTCGACAAGCTCGCCGTTCTCAAACCGCAGATGGTCGATATCCCCGAGCTGGGCCCGGGCGAGATCGGCATATTCACCGGCTCGATCAAGCAGGTGCGCGACACCCGCGTTGGCGACACCATCACCCATGAAAAGAAGCCCTGCGCCGCCCCCCTGCCCGGCTTCAAACCCGCGCAGCCGGTGGTGTTTTGCGGGCTCTTCCCCGTCGATGCCGCCGATTTCGACGATCTGCGCACCGCCATCGAGAAACTGGCGCTGAACGATGCGAGCTTCACCTACGAGATGGAGACCTCGGCGGCGCTGGGCTTTGGCTTTCGCTGCGGCTTTCTGGGCCTTCTGCACCTGGAAGTGGTGCGCGACCGGCTTGAGCGCGAATACGATCTGGAACTGATCACCACCGCGCCCTCGGTGGTCTATCATGTGCATATGCGCGACGGTTCCATGATCGAGCTGCACAACCCCGCCGACATGCCCGACCTGACCCATGTCGAGCATATCGAGGAGCCGCGCATCAGGGCCACGATCATGGTGCCCGATGAGTTTCTGGGCGATGTGCTCAAGCTCTGCCAGGACCGGCGCGGCATCCAGGAAGAACTAACCTATGCCGGCAGCCGGGCGATGGTGGTCTATGACCTGCCACTGAACGAGGTGGTGTTCGATTTCTACGACCGGCTGAAATCGGTCACCAAGGGTTATGCGAGTTTCGACTATGCCATCACCGGCTATCGGCAGGATCATCTGGTGAAGATGACGGTGCTGGTGAATGAAGAGCCGGTCGATGCGCTGTCGATGATGGTGCATCGCGACCGCGCCGAGCTGCGCGGGCGCATGATGTGCGAGAAGCTCAAGGAGCTGATCCCGCGGCACATGTTCAAGATCCCGATCCAGGCGGCGATCGGCGGGCGCGTCATCGCGCGCGAGACGCTGGCGGCGCTGCGCAAGGACGTGACCGCGAAATGCTATGGCGGCGACGTGACGCGCAAGAAGAAGCTGCTGGAGAAGCAAAAGGCCGGCAAGAAGAAGATGCGTCAGTTCGGCAAGGTCGAGATTCCGCAGCAGGCGTTCATCAATGCGTTGAAGATGGATGGATGAAGAATGGCGGGGTGAACCCCGCCTTTTGCGACGAAAGGGTCCCGAGCATCCCCGTCCGCCGATCCCTGTGCACAGAGGAGAAGGGCCATTCCTCGGGATGATCCGCCAGACCGTGCCTGACCGGGTTCCACCAGCAATAGCGCAGATGATCGGCATAATCGGCCCCGCCCCGGATGTGGTGTTCCCAGAACCGGTTCTGCCACAGGCCGACCTGTCCCTTCCGCCGTAGGGCGGGGTTCACCCCGCCCTTGGCCCGGCCGATAGGGGGTGGCGGGGTGAACCCCGCCCTACGCACCGCCATCGAGAACCGCGCCTTGATCGCTCCCCAGCGAATGGAGTAATCGGCATCCCCCGGTGGCATTGTCCACAGGCAGTGCAAATGGTCCGGCAGCACCACGACGGCATCGATGGTAAAGGGCCGTTCACGCCTTGTCTGCGCAACGGCCAGGCGCAGCGCCTCGACATGGGCGGTCAGCGTGTCACGTCCCCGCTCGGCCAGGCAGACGGTGAAGAAGATCGTGGAACCGGGCAGGCGTGGGCGGATGTAGCGGGGTTAGCTTCGCTACCTTCTACGTAATTGGTTTCGCCTTCTTGACGAAACTGTTTCTTGTGCTCTAACTATCACCGTTGTCGAACCGAATGGTCATTGCATGAAGGACTGGCTAAAGACAGCAAGCGCGACATTTGCCGGGGGTGCAGTCGCTCTCAGTTTACTGGCGATTCCGACCTTCATTTGGCTACCTCGTGAATTTGATCGCATCTCGACACGCCTAGAAATCGCTGTTGAAGCGAGTACTGAAGCAAGAGAGCTATCTAATCGAATTCTGGAAAAACTCAACTCGATGGAATTTGCCATTGCCAGAATGGATGCACAACCCATTCTCCCGACCTACTTTGCAAGTATTGATAGCACCGTTCAGGTAACTGCACTTGCGCCCGAAATAGCCAGGGCATTTTCACAAATTCTACCTTCCGATGTTCTTACGTCACTCCATGAAGCCAATCAAATAGATTTGTTTTTTTATTCAAATTTTGCTTCTCAAAACTGGGTGTTCGTAAACCGAACCGATTTCTCGACACTGGAAGCTGAGTTGCAACGTTTGATTTATGAGAGCTTTGAAAGACATAACGTCCGGTTTACTATTGAGTGAGAGCACAGAGGGGCGATCACACCAACCTCCTCACCACCACCCGCACGAAACCCGCAAACAGCGGATGCCGTGCAAAGCCCCCCTCAATTCCCCAATATCCCGCCGATCAGGTCGCGGATGGCGTCGCCCAGGCCGGGGCCCGGGGCGGGGCGCGAGGTGCCGGGGGGTGGGGCGTAGCTGTCCGAGGGGGGCTCCAGCGCCGGCGGTTGGGGCTCGATCATCGGCAAGGGGCGCATCTCCATGCCCTCATGGATGCGCGTCATCGTCTCGCGCCAGATCTCGGCGGGCAACCCGCCGCCCGTCACCCCCATCAGCGGCGAATTGTCGTCATTGCCCATCCACACACCGACCACATAATCGGCGGTGAAGCCGATGAACCAGGCATCGCGCGCGGCCTGGGTGGTGCCGGTCTTGCCCGCCGCCTGGCGCCCGTCGGGCAGCCGCGCGCGCCGTCCGGTGCCGTAGGGTGCCTCGATAACCTGGCTCATCATCCAGGTCAGGCGCCTTGCCGCCTCTTCGGAAATCACCCGCTGCACGATGCCGCCGCCGATACCCATCAGCGGCTCGCTCTCGCCCGTCAGCGTCAGCGCGGTAAAGCCATAGGGGCGCACCGACGAGCCGCCATTGAGGATGCCGGCATAGGCCGCCGTCATTTCCAGCAGCGTCGATTCCGACGAGCCCAGCGCCAGCGCCGGCCCGTCGGCAAGATCCGATTCGATGCCGAAGGCATTGGCAGCAAGGCGCACATCCTCGCGCCCCATCGCCTCGGATATGCGCACGGCGGGGATGTTCTGCGAGCGCGCGAAAGCCTCGCCAATGTTCATCATGCCCCGAAACTCGCCCGAATAGTTGCGTGGGGTCCACGGACCCGAGCCGGGGATGTTCAGCGTCAGCGGCGCATCCTCGACCATGTCCCAGGGCTCGTAGCCCAGCTCCATCGCCAGCGCATAGACAAAGGGCTTGAAGGCCGAACCCGTCTGCCGCCGCGCCTGGGTGGCGCGGTTGAAGCCGCCGGGCACATAACGGCGCCCGCCGACCATGGCCCGCACTGCGCCATCGGCCGACATCACTACGATCGCCGCCTCGGCCTCGGAATCGGCGCGAACGCGGGTCTCGAAGACATGCGCCAGCGCTTCCTCGGCGGCATGCTGGAGGCGCTGATCCAGCGTTGTCTGCACGATCACGTCCTCGGTGGTCTCGCGCGTCAGCCACGAGGGGCCGGTCTGCATCACCCAGTCGGCGAAAAAGCCGCCGGCGCGCGCCTCGGCTGATTGAGACAGCGTGGCGGGATAGGCGCGTGCCTCGGCAACCTCGACCTCGCTCAAATAGCCGTCGCGCTCCATCAGCGCGATGACGACATTGGCGCGCTCTTGCGCGCGCCGCAGATTGCGCGTCGGCGCATAAAGCGACGGCGCCACCAGAAGCCCGGCCAGCATCGCCGCCTCGGCGGGGCCCACCTCGGCCGCCGAGCGCCCGAAATAGCGCTGCGCCGCGGCCTCGAAGCCGCGCGCACCGGCGCCCAGAAAGGCGCGGTTCATGTAGATGGTGAGAATCTCGCTCTTGGAATAGCGCAGTTCCAGCGCAAAGGCATAGGGCAACTCCTGCAGCTTGCGCCAGACCGTGCCGCGGCGGCAATCGGCCTCGTACGCGGCCTCGCTGGCCCACTCCGCCGGGTCGTAAGGGCGGCCCAGGCACAGAAGCTTGGCCACCTGCTGCGTGATCGTCGAGCCGCCCGCCCCGGAAAACGGCCCGCGACCGGCGGCCAGGTTCGCGCGCACCGCCCCGGCAACGCCGCGCGGGCTGACGCCGAAATGCCACCAGAAACGCCGGTCCTCGGTGGCAATGATGGCATCGCGCAGATAGGGCGAGACGGTCTCGGTGGTGATCACCCCGCCGAAACTCTCGCCGCGCCAGGCGAACACCTGCCCGTCGGCATCGATCATCGTTACCGAGCCGCGCGCGCGCGCGTCCAGTTGATCGGCCAGATCGGGCAGGGTCATGTAGAAATAGAAGGTCGCCACGGCCAGGATCAGCACCACGGCTGCCGACAGCCGCCACAGCGTGCCCCAGATCAGCCGCAGGAAGAAGCGCAGCAACCCGCCAATCGCGCGGGTAATGAAATTGCCCCGGCGCGGCTTGCCGCCCGCGGCATTGCCGCGACCCGAGCGCGCACCTCCCCGCCCTGCCCGGGCCGGCTGCGCCGGCGCGCGCCGCTCTGCCACCAGGGGGGGGCGCCGGTTACCTGACCTGCTCATGCCCGAAATATCATGCCCAAAACATACCTGCCGGCGCAGCATACAGGCCGCCGGCCCCTTTGTGGAGAGGCACCGCCACCTCGATTCGACTTCGTTACCTGCTCAAAATGCAGGCATCCAGCACTAAAAGTGCAAAAAAACGGCAATGGTTGCGGATTCGCGATGCTGCAAGGCAGCAAGAACCGTTGCCCTTCGCCGCCCCAACGCGCCGAGATGGCCACAGGTCGCCCGCCGGGCGCCCCGCGCAACCCGCGCCAACTGCGCCAGCAATGACGCGTCGCGACTGTATCGAAGGGGGCAAGACGTGAAATACATCATCGCAGCAATCAAGCCGTTCAAGCTCGAGGAGGTGCGCGAAGCGCTCACCGCCATCGGCGTGCGCGGCATGATGGTTACCGAGATCAAGGGCTTCGGCGCGCAATCGGGCCACACCGAAATCTATCGGGGGGCCGAGTATGCCGTGAACTTCGTGCCGAAGGTGAAACTGGAACTGGCCGTATCCGACGCCATGGCCGAGCAGGTCGTGGAGGCGCTCTCGAAGTCCGCGCGCACCGGCAAGATTGGTGACGGCAAGGTCTTCGTACTCGATCTGGAAGCAGCAACTCGCGTGCGCACCGGCGAAGCCGGCGAAGACGCGCTGTGAGCGACAAAGCAACAAGGGTTCCAAGACAATGAAACTGAAAAACGCCTTTCTGGCCGCCAGCGTGGTGCTTCTCGCGCCGCTTGTGGCCCATGCGCAGGAAGCCGGGGAAGCGGCCGAGGCCGGCGCAGACCTCGCCGAGGTGATGGCCGCGATCACCGCGATGAACACCGAGACGGTGTTCGTGTTCAACACGCTGCTGTTCATCATCAGCGGTATCCTGGTGTTCTGGATGGCGGCGGGCTTTGCCATGCTCGAGGCCGGCTTCGTGCGCTCCAAGAACGTCACAATGCAGCTGACCAAGAATATCGGCCTGTTCTCGCTGGCCGCGTTTCTTTACTACCTGATCGGCTTCAACCTCATGTATCCCGGCGAGGGCTGGATCATCGAGGGCTGGATCGGCGCCATCGGCCCAACGGTGCTTGAGGCCGTGGGCGTGGGCATCGATGCGGTGGAAGATGCCGAATATGCCTCGGTCGGTTCGGATTTCTTCTTCCAGCTCATGTTCTGCGCCGCCACCGCCTCGATCGTTTCGGGGGCGCTGGCCGAGCGGATCAAGCTCAATGCCTTCTTCGTCTTCGTGATCATCCTGACCGGCCTCATCTACCCGATCCAGGCTTCCTGGACCTGGGGCGAGGGCTGGCTCGACGAGATGGGCTTTTCCGATTTCGCCGGTTCGACTATCGTGCATTCGGTGGGCGGCTGGGCGGCCCTGACCGGCGCCATCATCCTGGGCGCGCGCAAGGGCAAGTATGGCCCTGACGGTAAGGTGCACCCGATCCCAGGCTCGAATCTGGCTCTGGCCACGCTGGGCGTGTTCATCCTGTGGATGGGCTGGTTCGGCTTCAATGGTGGCTCGGAACTGGCTCTGGGCACGGCCGATGCCGCAGCAAATGTCAGCCGCGTGCTGGCCAACACCAATGCCGCCGCCGCCGGCGGGGTGCTTGCCGCGCTGATCCTGACCAAGCTGCTGTATGGCAAGGCCGACCTGACCCTGATGCTCAACGGCGCGCTGGGCGGCCTGGTGGCCATCACCGCCGAACCGCTGGAGCCCGGGCTGGGCCTGGCCACGCTGATCGGCGCCATCGGCGGCATCATCGTGGTGGTGACCGTGCCGCTTCTGGACAAGCTGAAGATCGACGATGTCGTCGGCGCCGTGCCGGTGCACCTGTTCGCCGGCATCTGGGGCACGCTTGCGGTGGTGCTGTCGAATGGCGACGCCGATATCCGCGTGCAGCTTGTCGGTATCCTGGCGATCGGTGCCTTCGCCATCGTCACCTCGGCCATCGTCTGGCTGGTGCTGAAGGCGGTGATGGGTATCCGTGTCAGCGAGGAAGACGAGATCACCGGCCTCGACAAGACCGAGTTGGGGATGGAAGCCTACCCGGACTTCACCCGCAGCTGATCTTTCGCTGAACCAAGTGAACCACGGCGCCCCGGGGCAACCCGGGGCGTCGTTGCGTCATGGCAGCAGATTCGCCTTTGTGCCGGGCGCGCGCCGCGCTACGCCTGCTTGTCGGGGCGAAATTGCGGGGCGGGCGCGGTCATGGAATTCGATTACGTCATCATCGGTGGCGGCTCGGCGGGGTGCGCCCTTGCCGCGCGTCTGTCCGAAGACTCGGGTGCAACCGTCTGCCTGATCGAGGCAGGCGGGGCCGGGAGCGGCTTTCTGGTGCGCGCTCCGGCGATGGTCGCCACCATGATCTCGGGGCGGCCGAAGATCAACAACTGGGCGTTCTGGACGGAGCCGCAGGAGGGGCTGAACGGGCGGCAAGGCTTCCAGCCGCGCGGGCGCGGGCTGGGCGGCTCGTCGGCGATCAACGCCATGCTCTATATTCGCGGCCATCCATCAGACTACGACGCCTGGGCCGAGGCCGGCGCCGAGGGCTGGGACTGGCAATCGGTGCTGCCCTTTTTCCAGCGCAGCGAGGGCAACATCCGCGGCAACTCGCCCCTGCGGGGCACCGATGGTCCGCTGCAGGTGGCCGATCAGCGCCGCCCCGCCGAGATCACAAGCGCCTTCGTCGAGGCCTGCGCCGAGAACCATATCCCCGGCAATGAAGATTTCAACGGCCCGCAGCAAGAGGGGGCGGGTCTTTTCCAGGTCACCCAGTTTCATTCCGGCCCACGCAAGGGCCAGCGCTGCTCGGCCGCTGCCGCCTATCTGCACCCGGTGATGAACCGGCTCAACCTGACCATCCTCACCCATTCCCGCGCCGAACGCATCACACTTGAAGGCCGGCGCGCCAGCGGCGTCGCCATCCGCCGCCGGGGACAGCGCGAACACATCCGCGCCCGGCGCGAGGTTATCCTTTCCGCCGGCGCCTTTGGCTCGCCGCAACTGCTCATGCTGTCGGGCATCGGCCCGGCCGACGAGTTGCAGGCGCATGGCATTGCGGTCGCCCATGAGCTGCCCGGCGTGGGCCAGAACCTTCAGGACCATCTCGACTATATCCTCACCTACCGCTCACGCCGCGCCGATGTCGTCGGGCTCAACCCCGCCGGGCTGATGCGCCTGGCGCGCGCCGGGCTCGACTGGCGGCGCTCCGGCGAGGGGCTTTTCGCCTCGCCCATGGCCGAGGGCTGCGCCTTCCTGCGCTCCGATCCCACGCTGGAAAAGCCCGACCTGCAGCTGCATTTCGTCATCGGCATCGTCGATCAGCACATGCGCAAGCTGCACCTGGCCAATGGCTATTCCTGCCATGTCTGCCTGCTCAGGCCGCATTCGCGTGGCACGGTGGGGCTGAGCAGCGCCAACCCCGCCGCGCCGCCGCGCATTGACCCGGCCTATCTGTCCGATCCGCGCGATCTGCCGCCGCTGATGCGCGGGGCGCGGATGATGGAGGCGATCCTGGAATCGCCGGCCCTAGCCCCCTGGCGCGGCCGCCGCTTCTATCCGAATGACGGCTCTGACGCTGCGCTGGAAGCCGATATCCGCAACCGGGCCGATACCATCTATCACCCGGTCGGCACCTGCCGCATGGGCTCCGACGACATGGCGGTGACCGACCCGCAACTGCGCCTGCACGGGCTCGACGGGTTGCGCGTGGTCGATGCCAGCGTCATGCCCAGCCTCATCGGCGGCAACACCAACGCACCCACCATCATGATCGCCGAACGCGCCGCCGAATTCATCCGCAACGCCTGAGCGTCAGCACCGCTCACATGGTCGCTGCGCAAACGGGCCTTCGAAGGCCCGTGCAAACGCGCATTCGAATGCTCGTTTTTTCCGCCCCTTAAAGCGTTTCAGGTTTAGACGGAAGCATAGCCTGCGTTCTTGAGGTAGTTGGC
>JAFIEG010000083.1 GCA_020832665.1 Pararhodobacter sp.
CCCCGAGGATATTTTACGACAGAAAATGTCCGATGAGGGGGGAGCGGAGGGGGTGATGGGCGGATATATCCTCAAGCGGCTGCTATCGGTGGTGCCGGTGCTGTTTGGCATCACGGTGATCGTGTTCCTGATCATGGCGATGATTCCGGGTGACCCGGCGACGGCGATCCTGGGCTCTTACGCGACGCCGGAGAATGTGGAGCGGCTGAACCGGCATCTGGGGCTGGACCGGCCGCTCTGGCAGCAGTATTTCGTCTGGATCGGCAATCTGCTGCAGGGTGATTTCGGCCGTTCCTTCCGGCTCAACCGGCCGGTGCTGGACGAGGTGCTGGAGCGGTTCTCGGCAACGCTGATCCTGGCCGGCACCGCCTTCGTGCTGTGCGCGCTTCTGGGTATCATCGCCGGCACCATCTCGGCGGCGCGTCAATACGGGCTGGCCGACAAGGCGATCACCGCCGCGGTGATCCTGGGCATCTCGGTGCCGTCCTTCTTTTTGGGCATGATGATGATCCTGCTTTTTGGCGTGAAGCTGCGCTGGCTGCCGGTTTCGGGGATGTATTCGATGTTCGGCGGCGGCGATCTGGCCGATCTGGCGCGCCATCTGCTCATGCCCGCCATTGCGCTGTCGCTGGTGGCGACGGGGGTTGTGGCGCGGCTCAGCCGGGCGGCGATGCTGGAGGTGCTGCGCCAGGATTTCATCCGCACCGCGCGCGCCAAGGGCGTGCATGAGCGCCGGGTGATCTGGGGCCATGCGCTGCGCGCGGCGATGGTGTCGATCATCCCGGTGCTGGGCGTGCAGGCGGGTTTCGTGATTTCCGGCGCCGTCTATATCGAGATCGTCTTTCAGTGGCCCGGCATCGGGCGGATGCTGGTGGATGCGATTTTGACGCGCGATATCCTGCTGGTGCAGGGCGGCGTGGTCTTCGTGGCGGCCTGCTATGTGATGTTCAACATCGTGGTGGATGTGGCGCAAAGCCTGCTCGACCCGCGGATCAAGACCTGAAAGGGGCGGCTGGATGAGGGCGTTTCTGAAACTGTTGTTTCGCAACCGTCTGGCGGGCATGGGGGCGGTTTTCCTGGCGGTCATTGTGGTGCTGGCACTGCTGACCCCGTTATTGCCGTTGCACCCACCCAACGAGATCAACACGGCCAACCGCTATCTGCGCCCGCTGGCCGAGGGGCACTGGTTGGGCACCGACCATCTGGGCCGCGATCTGCTCTCGCGCATTTTGTGGGGCACGCGGCTGAGCCTGGCGGTGGGCTTTGCCGCGGCGCTGATCGCGGCGGTGATCGGCGCAGCCATCGGCATCACCGCCGGTTATGCCGGCGGGCGCACCGACAATGTCACCATGCGCGGCGTCGACATGCTGATGGCGTTTCCCTACATACTGCTGGCGCTGGCCATTGTTGCCGTGCTGGGGCCGGGGCTGATGAATGCGCTGATCGCGGTGGCGGCGGTCAACATCCCCTTCTTCGCCCGCAATATCCGTGGCGTCACCGTCGGCATTGCGCACAAGGAATTCGTCGATGCCGCGCGGCTGTCGGGCATGGGTCATGCGCGCATTCTGTTTTCCGAGGTGCTGCCCAATGTGGTGCCGGTGATCGTGATCGCCATGTCCACCACGCTGGGCTGGATGATTCTGGAAACGGCGGGGCTTTCCTTTCTTGGCCTTGGCAGCCAGCCGCCGCAGGCCGATCTGGGCTCGATGCTGGGCGAGGCGCGCTCGGCGCTGATCTCGGCGCCGCATACCTCGCTGGTGCCCGGCGCGATGATCCTGCTGATCGTGATGTCCATCAACCTGCTTGGCGACGGCGTGCGCGATGCGCTGGACCCGCGCCTGCGCTCGGGCGCGCTGAGCCGGCCTGCCGCGGCAACGCTGGTCGAGCGCAAGCAGGTGCCGGCGCCTTCGAGCGAGGGGCTGCTGCGCATCGAGGATCTGGAGACGCAGTTCCAGGTGGGGCGGCGAGATTACCGGGCGGTCAACGGCGTGTCGCTGAGCCTTGAGCCGGGCGAATGCGTCGGGCTGATCGGTGAAAGCGGTTCGGGCAAATCGGTCACGGCGCTGTCGGTGATGGGGCTGGTGGCCTCGCCGCCGGGGGTGATTACCGGCGGCGCGGTGCGCCTTGATGGCGATGATCTGATCGGCGCGCCCTATGCGCGGCTGCGCGCCCTGCGTGGCAATCGCGTGGCCTATATCTTTCAGGATCCGCTCTCCACGCTGCACCCGCTTTACCGCATCGGCGAGCAACTGGCCGAGGCGATTCGCGTGCATCACCCCGTCGGCCGCAACGAGGCGAAGCGGCGCGCGGTGCAGCTTCTGGTGGATGTGCGCATCCCCAACCCCGCGCAGCGCATCCGCGCCTATCCGCACGAGTTGTCGGGGGGTATGCGCCAGCGGGTGGGCATTGCCATGGCGCTGGCCAATGACCCCGACATCATCATCGCCGACGAGCCGACAACCGCGCTCGATGTCACCGTTCAGGCGCAGATCCTGAAGCTGCTGGATGATTTGCGCCGCTCGCGCGGGCTGGCGATCCTGTTCATCACCCATGATTTCGGCGTGGTGGCGCAGCTATGTGACCGGGTGGCGGTGATGTATGCAGGGCGCATTGTTGAAGAGGGCCCGACCGCCGAGGTGTTGGAAGCGCCCGCGCACCCTTATACCAAGCGTTTGATCGCCTGCGTGCCGGAACTGGGCGGCGGGCGCCGGCGGCTGGAGGCGATTCCGGGCCTGCCGCCGGCGGTCGATGACCTGCCGCCGGGCTGCGCCTTCGCCCCGCGCTGCGACAAGGCTGCCGAAGCCTGCCGAAGCGGGGAGGTGGCGCTGCAGGGCCAAGACCGGCGCCGGGTGCGCTGCCTGTTCCCCGAGCCCACAACGGAGGCCGCGCAATGAGCCCCGCAGTGCAGACCCACGGCCTGGCCTGCCGCTTCGAATTCGGCCGCCGCCTGTTTGGCCCGCCGCGCGCGCTGCTGCATGCGCTGCATCCCACCGACCTGGCGGTGGCACCGGGCGAAACGCTGGGCATTGTCGGCGAATCGGGCTGCGGCAAATCCACGCTGGCGCGCATGCTGGTGGGCTTGCAGCCGCCCAGCGAGGGTTTCATCGAGATCGAGGGTGCGGCGCTCAACCGCGCCGATCCGGCCGAATTCGGCCGGCGCATCCAGTATGTGTTTCAGGACCCGGTCTCCAGCCTGAACCCGCGCAAGACCATCCGCGAGATCCTCGAAGCGCCGCTCAGATATCTGCACGGCATGGGCCGCGCAGCGCGCCGTGCGCGCATTGACGAGATCTTCGGTGCCGTGCGCCTGCGCCCCGAATTCCTCACGCGTTATCCGCATGAATTTTCGGGCGGGCAGGCGCAGCGTATCGGCATTGCCCGCGCGCTCGCCGCCTCGGCACGGATTCTGGTTCTCGACGAGCCGGTTTCGGCGCTTGATGTCTCGGTGCAGGCACAGGTGCTCAACCTCCTGGCCGATCTCAAGGCAGAATGGGGCCTGACCTATCTGTTCATCTCGCATGACCTGGCCGTGGTCGAGGCGGTGAGCGACCGCATCGCGGTGCTCTACTTTGGCAGCGTGGTCGAGCAGGGGCCGGCAGAACGGGTCTTTGCCGCGCCGCGTCATCCCTATACAAGGCTGCTGGCTGACAGCGCCCCGCAGGTTGGCCGCAAGCTTGGCGGCGGCGCGGCGGGCGAGTTGCCGGACCCGCTCGATCCGCCGCCGGGTTGCGCCTTTGCCGGGCGCTGCCCACTGGCAACAGAACGCTGCCGGGCCGAGCGTCCGTTATTGCGACCCGTCGAAGGAGACCAGTTTGCCGCCTGCCACCACCCGCTCTGAATCGGCATCCGCCGGGCGCCTTTCGCGCCCCCAGCGTGTGGCCGAGGCGATCAAGCAATGGGTGATGGAAGAAGGCTGGCAGCCCGGGCACCGCCTGCCCAGCGAGACCGAGTTGATGGCGCGATTCGCCATGGCCAAGGGCACCATCCGCGAGGCGATCCGCCTGCTGGAAGCGCAGGGGCTGGTGCGTTCGCGAACCGGGCCGGGGGGAGGGGTGTTTGTGCACCGTGTGTCCGAGCCCCGCGCCGTGGCGCTGTTGAGCAACTATTTCTATTTCGCCGACCTTTCCATCGACGACATCTATCAGCTTCGCCGCACGCTGGAGCCCGAGCTTGCCGCCAGCCTGGCCGGGCGGCTGGATGAGGAGCAGCTGGCCCGGCTGCAAGCCGCCATCGCCGAAAGCGCCCCGCCCGCCGCCGGCGCCCATGACGAGGCCGCGCGCCACGCCGCATCGCTGCGTTTCCATGCCGTGCTGGCGGGCATGTCGGACAACCCGCTTTTGGGTTTCGTCATCCGCTTTCTGGCCGAGATGCTGGGCGAAGTGACCGTGGCGCGCGGGTTGCACAGCCCCACCGATCCCGAATTGTGGGAAACCGGGCTGGCCTATCAGTCGCGGCTGGTAAGTGAGCTGCGCGCTGGCAATGCCGAGGCGGCACGGCAGGTTCTGCACGAGCATATGGAAAACGCCCACCGGCTGATGAAACGGCAGGAGGCCAAGGTCATCAAACGCTTCCTGCACGATCGCGGCACGGGTTAGGGCGCCGGGGCAATCGCGTTCGGGCCGGCGCAAGGGATTTCCGCAAAGGGGTTTCAACGATGGCAATCTATGTCGATGCCGATGCCTGCCCGGTGAAGGCCGAGATCGAGCGCGTGGGCACGCGGCACGGCCTGACGGTCTTCATCGTATCCAATGGCGGCATCAGGCCATCGCCCAACCCGCTGCTGCAAACGGTCATCGTGGCCGAGGGCGCGGACGAGGCCGACAAATGGATCGCCGAACATGCCGGGGCCGGCGATGTGGTGGTCACCGGCGACATTCCGCTGGCGGCAAGATGCATCGAGGCGGGCGCGCAGGTACTCAAGCACAATGGCGAGGAACTGACGGCAAGGAATATCGGCAACGTGCTGGCCACCCGCGACCTGATGGCCGATCTGCGCGCGATGGATCCGTTTCGCCAGGGCAGCGGCCGGGCGTTCCAGAAGGCGGACAGGACGCGCTTTCTCGACGCGCTGGAACGGGTGGTTCGCCGCGCCGCGCGTTGAGCGGTCTTGTTGGTGGCCATTGCGCACTGCACCCGGCGGACAGCGAACCCCGCTCAGATCATGCGGATCACATCGCGGTCGATGGCCAGCGTATAGCCCTGCCGGGCGATGTTGCGCACCAGAAGCTCGCTGACGATCTGGTTTCCAAGGCTGTCGCGCAGGCGCTTGATGCGGGTGGCGCCGGCGGCTTCGTCGCAATCGCTCGCGCGCTTGCCCGAGACCAGTGCTTCTAGCTGCACGCCGCTGAGAATCTCGCCATCCATGCGTGCCTCGGCCAGCGCCGCCAGCGTCTCCACCGCCGCCTCGGTCAGGTCGAACTCCATGTCGTTGAGATAGACCTTGCGCTCGGCGCGGCTGATTACCAGCGACGATACCTGAATGCCCGCCTTCTGCACCTGCGCCAGCTTGCGGTTGAGCGCGATCAGCGCCAGCACCAGCACCAGCGCGGTGATCAACAATGCGCTGGCGAAGACCAGCAACACGAAGATCACCGCGCGATACGACACCAGCACCGCGCTCAGCGTATGGCCCGATTCCGACAATATCTCGATCAGCCGCAGCTCGGCAGGCGAGGTGAGGTTGGTGTTCTCCAGGATCAGCCGTTCGATGGCGGCGTTGAAGGCATTGGCATCGGGCAGGTTAAGAAACAGCAAGAAGGCCGCCAGCGCCAGAATGGCGACAATGGCGGCCAGCCCGACGACAACGGCGCGGGTGCCCGTTCGCGTCAGATCAGTAGCGGAGGAAATATTGTCCGGCACGCTCGCGCCTCGATTCCAGCCCTTCAGGACCGAATGTGGACAAAAGGTCGAGCAAAATCCAGCCGTCTTGTTGCAGGCGTGGTTGCAGGTGGCGGGTGGCGGCGCTTGTGTTGCCGCAGGCCGAATCGGGCAGCTGCACCACACCGTAATGCAGCCTGAGCGGGTTTTCGCGCTTGGCGCGGTAGTCGGCATAGCACTGCGCCGAGGCCGGCAGCGCCAGCATCATGGCGGCCAGAAATGCCGTAACGAGGGTCTTGATCTGCATCGCTGTCTCGAGCTCCTGCCGGTTTTTCGCCGATTCGCTTATGGCGAAAGGGCCGCCGATGCGCCGGCAGCCACTACTCGCAAACTGGGTCGCCGCCGCGTGATATGCAATATCGACTTTGCCTTGCGGTGCGTCGGCGAAAGGCTACGCGCCGGTTATCCGATATCAGCGCGATGTTATTGCGTGTCCAGGCCGGGCCTGTGAAGCTGAATAAGGACAAGCCATGTGCCTGCGTTTTGGCTGGCCTGTCTTGTGTCTTATCTGCCGCCGCCTGTCCGGCCTGCCCTGTCGGATCCGGCGGGTGAGCGGCTTCAGGGAAAGGATCCTGTCATGACTTCGATTGCTGACGGCCCGGGTGCCACCGCCCGCAAAGCCGCTTCCCGAATACAGATGATGGTTCTTGCCGGCGCGGTGGCGCTGGCCGGGCTGGCGTCATCGGCGGCTCCGGCGCGTTCGTCGGATACCGATGATCTGATCCGCTTCCTTCTGGGCGCGGCGGCGGTCGCCGTGATCATCGGCGCTATCGATGACAGGCACAGCCCGCGCTATATCAGCCGCCGGGTGTTGCCCGATTCCTGCCTGGAAACCGCGCGCATCCGTGGCCGCAACGTGGCAGTCTACAACGCGCGCTGCCTGCAGCGTGCCGGCTACAGGAGCTTGCCGCAACGTTGTTATGTCGACCTGCGTGTTCATCGCGGCACGCGCGGCAGCTATGTGGCGCGCTGCTTGTATGACGCCGGCTACAGCGCCGAGCGCCCGTATGCGCGCCCGCCGAGCTACGACATCCGGCCGCCGGCCATCAGCCCGCCGAGCCACGGTATCCGCCCGCGCCCGGACGCCAGTCTTCCCCAGCGTTGCGAGATGCATTACCGCGAGCGCAACCAGCGGGTCTGGGGCTATGACGGTCGTTGCCTGAATAACGCCAATATCCGCAACCTGCCGCGCACATGCCAGGTGCGCGACCGTGCCGGCAACACCTATTACAACGGCAGTTGCCTGCTTGATCACGGCTATCGCCGCGCCAGGCGCTGAGAGCAAGGCAGGGAAAAGCCGACATTGCGTCGCCGCCGAGCCAGGGGCCCGGCATCGGTAAAGAGTATTGTCGTTATCGGTAATGATGAGCGTAGGCGGCGGCCGAAGGGAAAGGGCGGGAGCAATCCCGCCCCTTCTGTTTTCCCGCAATGCAAGGCGCGCACCGGTGGCGGCGGGCTTGCCCGGCGCGGCTGCGGATGGCATGGCATGGCGCATGTCATCGCCACCATCCCGCCACCGCCGCCCCGCCCCTGACCATGAACTGGAAGCGCAACTCATCGCTGCCGGCGCGCGCTGCGTCGCCGGGGTCGACGAGGTGGGGCGCGGGCCGCTGGCCGGGCCGGTGACGGCGGCGGCGGTGGTGCTCGACCCGGCGCGCATCCCGCCCGGGCTGGATGATTCCAAGAACCTGTCGCCGCGCCGGCGCGAAGAACTGGCCGAGGCGATCCGCCAAAGCAGCCGCTGGGCGGTTGCCCATGCCAGCGTCGCCGAGATCGAGGCGCTGAACATCCTGCAGGCCAGCCATCTGGCGATGCGCCGGGCGCTGGCCGCGCTCGCGCCGCCACCTGATGCCGCGCTCATCGACGGCAACCGCCTGCCGCGCGATCTGCCCTGCAAGGCGCAAACGGTGGTAAAAGGCGATGCGCGCTGTCTTTCCATCGCCGCCGCCTCGATCCTGGCCAAGGTTGAGCGCGATGCGCTGATGGTCGATCTGGCGCTCGAATGCCCCGGCTATGGATGGGAAAAAAACGCAGGCTACCCCACGAGAGCGCATCTGGCGGCGCTGCGGCGGCTGGGCGTTTCCCCATATCATCGGCGGAAATTTGCACCGATTCGCAACATGTTGTGTGAAGAACACGAAATAAGGGGCTGATTCAAAAAAATAATTGACCATCGCGCCCCTTTGGGCGATTCTGTGATTCGCAACAGATGCCCGCAGCATGAAAAGACGGGCACGCTTTGAGGCAGTGATGGCAGTGAAACCCCGGGCACGGGAGGCGGCAGCGCTTCCTGTGAACAAGATTCTTGCAGGTGATTGCGTGACGGCGATGAATGCGCTGCCCGAGGGTTGCGTCGATCTCGTCTTTGCCGATCCGCCCTACAACCTGCAGCTCAAGGGCGATCTGCACCGCCCCGACAACAGCCGCGTCGATGCTGTCGATGACGACTGGGACCGTTTCGACAGCCTTGCCGCCTATGACAAGTTCACCCGCGCCTGGCTCAAGGCCGCGCGGCGTGTGCTCAAGCCGGATGGTGCCATCTGGGTAATCGGCAGCTATCACAATATCTTTCGCGTCGGCACGGCAATGCAGGATGCGGGTTTCTGGCTGCTCAACGATGTCATCTGGCGCAAGTCGAACCCGATGCCCAATTTTCGCGGCAAGCGGCTGACCAATGCGCATGAGACGCTGATCTGGGCCTCGCGCGCTGAAGGGGCGAAGTATACCTTCAATTACGAGGCGCTGAAATCGCTCAACGAGGGCACGCAGATGCGCTCGGACTGGCTGCTGCCGCTGTGCACCGGCCATGAGCGGCTCAAGGACGGCGCCGGCGACAAGCTGCACCCCACGCAAAAGCCTGAATCGCTTTTACACAGGGTGTTGCTGGCCAGCACCAACCCCGGCGATCTGGTGCTCGATCCGTTCTTCGGAACCGGCACCACCGGTGCCGTGGCGCGCATGCTGGGGCGCAATTTCATCGGTATCGAGCGCGAGGAGGGCTATCGCCGCGCCGCCGAGGCAAGGCTGGCGCGGGTGCGCCCGCTTTCGGCCGAGGCGTTGCAGACCACCGCCTCGCGCCGCGCCGAGCCGCGCGTGCCCTTCGGGCTGCTGGTCGAGCGTGGCATGCTCAGGCCCGGCGAGGTGCTGCTGGGCCCGCGTGGGCAGGCGGCGAAGGTGCGCGCCGATGGCTCGCTGGTCTCGGCCGAGCATCGTGGCTCGATCCATCAGGTCGGCGCCGCGATCGAGGGCGCGCCCTCGTGCAATGGCTGGACCTACTGGCAATTCCGGCGCGAGGGAAAGCTGATTCCCATCGACTTCCTGCGCCAGCAGATACGGGCCGAGATGGGCCATGCGCCCTGAGCCCGACATGAGTTACCGCCCGCACCTGTGACTCCAATGCCGCAGGTGCCACTTGGCCCCGGTCTCGAAAGAGCCGGGGCCATTTTTTTCCGCACGCCGGAATGCCCATTGTTTGGCCACGCACAGCGCCTGCGCGCTGGCGCCGGGTTGGCGCGCTGGCGCCGCGATGCCAGATAAGGGGCAGCGAAAAGGAGCACCAGATGGGCCAGCTGATCGACGGGAAATGGTCAACCGAATGGTATGACACCAAAAGCACCGGCGGCGCCTTTCGCCGCGACACCTCGCGTTATCGCAACTGGGTTACCGCCGATGGCGCGCCCGGCCCCTCGGGCGAAGGCGGCTTTCGTGCCGAGAGCGGGCGCTATCATCTCTATGTCTCGCATGCCTGCCCCTGGGCACACCGAACGCTGATCTTTCGCAAGCTCAAGGGGCTGGAGGCGCATATCAGCGTTTCGGCGGTGCACCCTGACATGCTGGAAAACGGCTGGGAGTTTCGCACCGATTTCGACGGCGCCACTGGCGATGCGTTGCATGGCAGCGACTTCATTCACCAGATCTACACCCGCGCCGACCTGCACGCATCTGGCCGCGCTACCGTGCCGGTGCTGTGGGACCGCGAGCGCGACACCATCGTGTCGAATGAAAGCGCCGAGATCATCCGCATGTTCAATTCGGCCTTTGACGGGATAACCGGCAACGATCTCGATTTCTGGCCCGAGGATCTGCGCCAGGCCATCGAGCCGGTGAATGCGCGCATCTATGACACGCTCAACAATGGCGTCTACAAATCCGGCTTCGCCACCACACAGGCGGCCTATGATGGCGCCGTGGGGCCGCTTTTCGATACGCTCGACTGGCTTGAGGGGCATCTGGCCGAGAACCGCTACCTGATGGGCGAGCGCCTGACCGAGGCCGACTGGCGGCTGTTCACCACGCTGTTGCGCTTCGATTCGGTCTATCACGGGCATTTCAAGTGCAACCGGCGCCGGATCGTCGATTACCCGCATCTTTGGGCCTATACGCGGGCGCTCTATCAGCAACCGGGCGTCGCCGAAACGGTGCGCATGGACCACATCACGCGCCACTATCACTACAGCCACGACACCATCAATCCGCACCGCATCGTGCCGGTGGGCCCGGCGCTGGATTTCAACGCCCCGCACGGGCGCGGCTGAGGCGCCAGGCCCCGCGCGCGCCAGCCGGGCCGCGCGGGCGTCACGCCGCGCGGCCCGGCTGCCGGCGCGTTTCGAACACAGGCTATTGGCCGGCGCGCAAAGCCTTGCTAGGCTGGCGCAAAACCAGTGGAGTTCCCATGCGTGTGTTTCGTGTCTCGGTCGCGCTCGCCGGCCTTTCTCTCGCTGCCTTTCTGAGCACCCCCGCCAGCGCGCAGCAGTTGCCCTGCGGGGGCAGTTTCAGCGGCTTCATCGATGGGCTCAAGTCCGAGGCTGTCTCGCAGGGGCTGCCGCGCGACGTGGTTGACCAGTTCTTTCGCGGCGTGCGCCAGGATCAGCGCGTGATCCAGCGCGACCGCGGTCAGGGCTTCTTCACCCGGCCCTTCATTGAGTTTTCGCGCCAGCTCATCAGCCAGAGCCGGCTCGATCGTGGCCAGCGGCTGGGCCAGCAGCAGCAGTCGCTGTTTGCCCGTGCCGAGCGCGACTATGGCACGCAGCCCGCGATCTTGCTGGCGCTTCTGGCCTTCGAGACCGATTACGGCTCGTTCCAGGGCGATTTCAACACCGCCAATGCGCTAGTCACTCTCGCGCATGACTGCCGCCGCCCCGAAATCTTCCGCCCCCAGATCTTTGCCATGATCGAGCTGTATCGGCGCGGCGCGATGGACCCGGCCACGACTGTTGGCGCCTGGGCCGGCGAAGTGGGGATCATGCAGATGCTGCCCTCGGACATTCTGCGCCTGGGGGTAGATGGCGATGGCAATGGCCGCGTCGATGTGCGCGGCTCGATGCCCGATGCCGTGCTCTCGGGAGCGCGCATGCTGCAGGATCATGGCTGGCGCCGTGGCGAGCCCTGGCTGCACGAGGTGCGCATCCCGCAGGGGCTGGACCTGACGCTCACTGGCATACGCAACGAGATGCCGGTTTCGGAATGGCAGCGGCTTGGCGTGCAGCCGCGCCACGGCTCGCTGCCCTCGGGCCGGATGCGCGCCTCGGTGATCCTGCCGCAGGGCCATCGCGGCCCGGCCTTCATGGTTTTTCATAACTTCCGCACGCTGTTCGAGTGGAACCAGAGCTTCACCTATGTGGTGACAGCGGCCTATTTCGCCACGCGGCTGCAAGGTGCGCCGGTCTATGACGCGGGCAACCCCGATTCGGGGCTGAACCAGGACCAGATGCGCGAATTGCAACGCCGGTTGCAGGCGCGCGGCTTCGATACCGGCGGCACCACCGGCATTCTGGGCGCCAATACCCGCGCCGCGGTGCAGGATATCCAGGCCCAGCTTGGCCTGCCCGCCGATGGCTGGCCCACGCCCGAGTTGCTGCGCCGGCTCTGAAATCCCCGGCCCGCGCGAGCAAATTCGCGTATTTCGGGCAAGATGAAGCACGCATGGCATCTGGACCGGTGCGCTGCCCTCGCTTATGGGGCAGGCATCGGATGGAGGGTGCATGGACCAGATACTCTCGCTTGCCGGGCAGAACCTGCTGTCGCCGGTGATCCTGTTCTTCGCGCTGGGGCTGGTCGCGGCACTGGCGCGATCTGATCTCACTTTCCCCGAGGCCATAGCCAAGGGCATGTCGCTCTATCTGCTGTTCGCGATCGGCTTCAAGGGCGGGGCCAGCGTGGCCGATCATGGCGCCGATTTCAGCCTGGGGGTGGCGGTGCTGGCCGGCGTGGTGCTGTCGCTCTTGCTGCCGCTGGTTGCCTTTGCCCTGTTGCGTATTCTGGCGCGCGGCGTTTCGGTCACCGATGCCGCGGCGGTGGCCGGGCATTACGGCTCGATCTCGATCGTCACCTTTGTTGCCGCCACCTCGCTGCTCGGCGCCGCCGGGATGGAATTCGAGGGCTACATGGTGGCCGTCGCCGCGGCGATGGAGGCGCCGGCGATCGTCTCGGCGCTATGGCTGGCCATGCGTGGCGGCGCCGGGGGGAAGATGGACAGCGATCTGTGGCGTGAGATCCTTCTCAATGGTTCGATCGTGCTGCTGCTTGGCGCCTTCTTCATCGGCTGGGCCACCGGCGAGCGCGGCATGGAAGAGGTGGCGCCCTTCATCGTGGCACCCTTCAAGGGGGTGCTGTGCCTGTTTCTGCTGGACATGGGTATCGTGGCCGGGCGCGGGTTGCGCCAGGCCGGGGGCGTGGTCACGCCCGGGGTGGTGGCGTTCGGCGTGATCATGCCGCTGGTCGGAGCGGCGTTCGGCCTGGCAGCCGGGCTGGTGCTCGGGCTTTCGGCTGGCGGTGTGGCGGTGATGATGACGCTTTCGGCCTCGGCCAGCTATATCGCCGTACCGGCAGCGATGCGCGTGGCGCTGCCGAAGGCCAATCCGGCACTATACCTGACATTGGCGCTGGGTATCACCTTTCCCTTTAACCTGACGCTGGGCATCCCGCTCTATATGGGCCTGGCGCAGATGCTGACCGGAGGCTGAGCGATGCAGATGCATGAGGCCAGACGCGTGGAGGTGATCATTGAGGCGGTGATGGAAAAACAGGTCATCCGCGCCCTGAAGGAGGCCGGCGTCACCGGCTTCACCATCCTGCCGGTGCTGGGCGGCTCGGGCCGTTCGGGGCAATGGACGCGCGAGGGCAATGTCGGCCGCGCCAGCGGCATGATCGCGGTGATCTGCCTGATCGCACCCGCCCGGCTCGATGCATTGCTGGAAGCGCTGTTTCCGGTGCTCAACGACCATATCGGCGTGGTCAGCGTTACGGAAACAAGCATCCTGCGCGCCGAGCGCTTCTGAAGCGAACGCGCTGCCCCTTCATCTTGCAAAAAGAACTCCGGGGGGAGACGGCGACGGGGGCAGAGCCCTCCTTCCGCGCCCGCGGCCACAAATGCCCGGCAAGGCTGGCGCGCACGCCCCTATTCAGAACACCGCCGCCACCTCGTACATCACCGGCTCGAAACGCGAACACATCGCGGCGATGGCGCGGTTGCGCTCGCGCATTTCCGGCGTGCGCAGCATCGCCTGGAAATCCTCGCGCCGGTTCCAGCGCGAATAGGTGGCGATTCGGCACTGTGCGTCGTTGACATGGATGGCGGCGCCGATGAAGCCGGGCTGATGGCGGATGACCTCGTCATAGGCGGCACTGAGCGCTTCCAGCACATCGGCGCAGGTGCCCGGCGTCATCTCGAAGGTCGAGATCACCGTCTGCCCGCTGAAATCGGTCGTGATGTTCAGGCTCATATCTGCTCTCCCCTGGTTTCTGCTTCGCCTGATCCTGCCACGAATCGCGGTGCCGTTCACCCTTCTTGCCCCTTGAATGCGCCGATGACGGGTTTATGTTGCGCCCTACCTCGGGGTGCCCGCTACAGGGCTGAGATGCAACATGCGAACCCGTTGAACCTGAACCGGTTAGGACCGGCGGAGGGAAGGTGACAGGGCTCGACCTCCACCAGACCCCGCCCGTCGCAGATGGAGGATGCCGTGAAACACGCGAAATATCCAACGATTGCTGCGGGGCTTTTGGCTGCATCGGCGCTTGGCGCAGCAGCCGATACACCCGTGCTCACGATCTACACCTATGACAGTTTCGTCAGCAGCTGGGGCCCCGGCCCGGCGGTGACCGAGGCCTTCGAGGCGGTTTGCGATTGCGAGCTTAACCTCGTTGGCGTCGGTGACGGTGCAGCACTTCTGGCCCGGCTGCAGCTCGAGGGCGAGCGCGCGGCGGCCGATATCGTGCTCGGGCTCGATACCAACCTCACCGCGCGCGCCGCGGCCACCGGCCTGTTCGCCCCGCATGACGTCGAAACCGAATTCGACCTGCCCATCGCCTGGGACGATCCGCTTTTCCTGCCCTTCGACTGGGGCTGGTTCGCCTTTGTGCATGATCGCGAGCGCCTGCCCGAGCCGCCGGGAAGCTTTGCCGAGCTGATCGCATCGGATCTCGATATCGTGATCCAGGATCCGCGCTCCTCCACCCCCGGGCTGGGCCTGTTGATGTGGGTCGAAGCCGCCTTTGGCGACGAGGCACCGGCGGTGTGGGAGGGGCTCGCCCCGCGCGTGCTGACCGTCACTTCGGGCTGGTCCGAGGCCTATGGGCTGTTTCTCGAGGGCGAGGCCGACATGGTGCTCAGCTACACCACCTCGCCGGCCTATCATCTGATCGCCGAGGATGACGACAGCAAGGCCGCCGCCGCCTTTGAGGAAGGCCATTACATGCAGGTCGAGGTGGCCGGTATCCTGGCCTCGAGCGCACAGCCCGAACTGGCGCGGCAATTCATGGAATTCATGGTCTCCGACGCGTTCCAGTCGGTCATCCCCACCACCAACTGGATGTATCCAGCCATTATCCCCGCCGAGGGCCTGCCCGAGGGATTCGAGACCCTGCACCAGCCCGAGCGCTCGCTTCTCTTCAGCGCCGAAGAAGCCGCAGAGCGGCGCGATGCGGCGCTCGATGCCTGGCGCGACGGGTTGGCGCAGTAGGGGCGTTGCCATGACAGGGCGCGCGGGGCGCGGGCGGAAAGTCAGGTGAGCGGCGCGGCACCGGGCGGGCGGCATCTGCATCGCCAAGGGGTGGCATTCGGCACGGTTGATGCGCGAAACTGCCTTTGCGCCGCTACCGGTGCGACGTGAAGGCGAAAGGGCAGGCGCCGTTGCACGCTGAAACCAAAAGGAACGGGTCACTGCGCGCCGGGCTGGCCACCATCGCCCCGTTACCGCCACCGCCAGCCGGTGCCGGGGGCTATAGCTGGCGCATGAGCGCGCCGCGCCCCTTGTGGATCGTCACCGCGCTGGTGGTGGCGGTGCTGCTGGCGCTCAATATCGGCGCGCTGGGCGCGGTGGCGGCGCGGGCCGAGGGCTGGGGCGCCTTTCGCCCAGCCGATTGGGCGGCGCTGCGCTTCACGCTGACCCAGGCGGTGCTCTCGGCGCTGATCTCGGTGGCGCTGGCCATTCCGGTTGCGCGGGCGCTGGCGCGGCGGCGCTTTCCCGGCCGTGGCGCGCTCATCGTGCTTATGGGCGCGCCCTTCATCCTGCCCACGCTGGTGGCGGTGGCCGGCATCCTTGCGGTGTTCGGCCGGCAGGGGCTGGCCAATCAGGGCCTTTCCGCGCTGGGCCTGCCCGGCTTTTCCATCTACGGGCTGCAGGGCGTGCTGATCGCGCATGTCTTCTTCAACCTGCCGCTGGCTACGCGGCTGATCCTGCAGGGCTGGGCGCGGGTGCCGGGCGAGCATCTGCGCCTCGCCGCGTCGCTGGGCTTTGATGGTCGCGCCATGTGGCGCCATGTCGAGTGGCCGATGCTGCGTCAGGTGGTGCCTGGAGCGCTGGCGGTGGTGTTCCTGATCTGCCTGACCTCTTTCGCCGTGGCGCTCACCCTGGGCGGCGGGCCGCGCGCCACCACGCTGGAGCTGGCCATCTTCCAGGCCTTCCGCTTCGATTTCGATCTCGGCCGCGCGGCGCTGCTGGCGCTGGTGCAGGCTGCACTCGGCATCGCCGCATTGCTGGCCCTGGCGCGGCTCACACTGCCGGTCGGCGCCATGAGCGGGCTCGACCGCCCCGCCCCGGCACCGCCCGGCGGCACCGCTCGTGCGCTCGATGCCACTGCCATCGCGCTCGCCGCCGCCTTCCTGATCCTGCCGCTGTCGATGGTTGTCTGGCGCGGCGCGCCGCACCTTGTCTCGCTGCCGCCGCAGGTGTGGCAGGCGGCGCTGCAATCGCTACGGGTGGCGGCGCTGTCGGTGGCGCTGCTGGCGCTGTTCACCGCCGCGCTGTCGCTCGCCGCTCTTTACGCCCACCGCGCCGGGCGTGGCTACGAGGCGCTGGGCATGAGCGCGCTCACCGCCTCGCCGATGGTCATCGGCACCGGGCTGTTCATCATCGCCTTCCCGTTCATCGACCCCGCGCGCCTGGCGCTGCCGGTGACCGCGCTGGTCAACGCCGCCATGGCGCTGCCCTTCGCCCTGCGCGCCGTGCTGCCCGCGCTGCGCCGCGCCGAGGCCGACCATGCGCGCCTGTCGGCGGCGCTGGGGCTGGGGTTTGCCACGCATTTGCGGCTGGTGCTCTGGCCGCGCCTGCGCCCGGCGGCGGGCTTTGGCCTGGGGCTGGGGGCGGCACTGTCGATGGGCGATCTGGGCGTGATCGTGCTCTTCGCCCAGACCGGGGGCGAAACCCTGCCCATGCAGCTGCACCGTCTGATGGGCGCCTACCGAACGCAAGATGCCGCCGGCGCGGCGCTCCTGCTGCTGGTGTTGGCGCTGTCGGCTTTCGTGCTGCTGGAAAGGCTCATCGCGGGCAGAAAGGCAGATCATGCTGGAACTTGACCATCTCGATATCCGCCTCGGCGATTTTCGCCTGCAGGCCGATCTGACCATCGAAAAAGGCGCGCGCGTGGCGGTGATGGGCCCCTCGGGCGGGGGCAAATCCACGCTGATCGGCGCCATTGCCGGCTTTGTGGAACATGCGGGCGAGATCCGCTGGCAAGGCGCGCGCATCGACCGCCTCGCCCCCGCCGCGCGCCCGCTCAGCATCCTGTTTCAGGACAACAATTTGCTGCCGCATCTGAGCCTTTTCGACAATGTCGCGCTTGGTATCGACCCGCACCTGCGACTGAGCGCCGATCAGCGCCGCGCGGTGATGCAGTCGCTGGAACGGGTCGAGCTTGCCGGGCTCGAACAGCGCCGCCCGGCGCAGCTTTCCGGCGGCCAGATCGGCCGCGCGGGGCTGGCGCGGGTGCTTTTGCGCGCCCGACCGCTGATCCTGCTAGACGAGCCCTTCGCCGCGCTCGGCCCGGCGCTGAAGGACACCATGCTCGACCTCGTCGCTGATATCGCCGCCGAACAGCGCGCCACCGTGCTGATGATCACCCATGACCCGGCCGATGCCCGCCACCTGTGCCCATATTCGGTCATCGTCGCCGATGGAAGCGCCGCGCCCCCGGCCGAAACCGAATCACTGCTTGCCGACCCGCCGCCGGCACTCGCCGCCTATCTGGGTCGGCGCTGATCCTTCATCTTGCCCGAAACACGCCGGGGGGAGTCCGCCGCAAGGCGGACGGGGGGCAGCGCCCCCCGCCCCGCCCCCCCCCCCCCCGCGCCGCCCCCACCCCCCAAGGGGGGCCCC
>JAFIEG010000004.1 GCA_020832665.1 Pararhodobacter sp.
CAGCCGCCGGCAAACGCGTCTGCAAGCTGCGCGGCGAAGCACCGGGCAAGGTGGGCTCAATTGGCTGAGACGGACGATCGGCACTCATAGAAAACACTTGCAACAACAACCCAAATAAGTAAACAATCATTCTATCAAACAGACGTTAGAGATGTTGGGATAAGCTGGCCAGTCGCCCGGGGAGGGGCGCAGCCCAGGCAACCAGCCCACAATACGGCCGGCAGAAAATGACCGGTCAGGGAGGAAGAAATGCTCGACCAGCCGGTTGCTGCCGCAATCGACGATCCGGTCTTTCGCGAGGCCGTTTCGCGCTTCGTGACGCGTGAGATCGTTCCCCATCATGCCGACTGGGAAACGGCTGGCCAGGTTGACCGGGCGCTCTGGCTCAAGGCGGGCGAAGCGGGCCTGCTTTGCCCTACCCTGCCCGAGGAATATGGCTGCCCCGGTGGCGATTTTCGCCATGCCGCGATCATCACCGAGGAAGTGGCGCGCGCCGGGGCGACGGGCGTGCTGTTCTACCTGCATTCGGAAATCGTGGCACCCTATGTGCTGCATTACGGCTCGGAGGCGCTGAAGCAGCGCTGGCTGCCGGAAATGGCCGCGGGCCGGGCCATTGGCGCCATCGCCATGAGCGAGCCCTCGACAGGTTCGGACGTGCGCGCCATCCGCAGCCGGGCCGTGCGCGAGGGGGACCATTATGTTCTCAAGGGTCAGAAGATCTTCATCTCGAACGGCCAGACCGCCGATCTGTTCATGGTCGCCGCCAAGACCGGCGGGGCGGAAGATGGCGACGCGATCAGCCTGTTTCTGGTCGAGGCCGCCCTGCCCGGCTTTGGCCGCGGCCGCGTGCTGGACAAGGTGGGGATGAAGGCGCAGGACACATCGGAAATCTTCCTTGACGATGTGCGCGTTCCCGCCGATCACCTGCTCGGCGAGGAAGGGCGCGGCTTTCAGTATCTGGTCGAGCAGCTGGCGCAGGAGCGGCTGATGGTGGCGATTGCGGCTGTGGCCGCCACCGAGGGCGCGCTGGAACACACCATCGACTATGTCACCGGGCGCGAGACCTTTGGTCAGCCGCTCGCCAGCCATCAGAACACCCGCTTCGAGATCGGCGACATGCTGTCCCAGATCAAGGTGGCGCGCGTCTTCATCGACTGGTGCGTGGCCGAGCACATGGCCGGACGGCTGGACGGCACCACCGCCTCGATGGCCAAGCTGTGGACAACGGAGCTTCAATGCGCGCTGATCGATCGCTGCCTGCAGCTTCATGGCGGCTATGGCTACATGCGCGAATACCCGATCGCCCGGGCCTGGGCGGATGCGCGGGTTCAGCGGATTTACGGCGGCACATCCGAGATCATGAAGGAAATCGTGGCGCGTTCGCGGCTGGGCGGCGTGCGGGGGCACAAGCGATGAGAGCGGCGCGCAACCTGATGGAGGTGCGCGGCGTTTCGCTGCGCTTTGGCGGCATTCAGGCGCTCGATTCGGTCGATCTGGATGTGGCCGAGGGCTCGATCACCGCCATCATCGGCCCCAACGGCGCGGGCAAGTCCAGCCTCTACAACGTGATCTCGGGCATGTACCGGCCCGCCGCCGGAACGGTGACCTTCGACGGGCGCGACATCACCCGGGTTCCCGCGCACAAGCGCGCCGGACTGGGCATCGCGCGTTCGTTTCAGAACATCGCACTGTTTCGCGGGCTCACGGTGGTGGACAACATCAAGCTCGGGGCACATTCGCGGCTGAACACGGGGCTCATGTCGGCACTTCTGTTTCGCGGCAGGGCGGCGGCCGAGGAAGAGCAATTACGCCGCGAGATCGAGCGCGAGGTGATCGAGTTCCTGGAGATCGATCATATCCGCGACATGCCGGTAAGTGCACTTTCCTACGGGTTGCAAAAGCGCGTCGAACTGGCCCGCGCGCTGGCGCTGCGCCCGAAGATCATCATGCTGGACGAGCCCGTGGCCGGCATGAATCGCGAGGAAACCGAGGATATCGCCCGCTTCATTCTCGATATGAAGGAGGAGTTGGGAATCACCGTGCTGCTGATCGAGCATGATCTGAGCATGGTGATGGATATCTCGGACCATGTGGCGGTGCTGAACTTCGGCAAGCTGGTGGCCAACGGAACGCCGCATGAGATGCAGAATCATCCGAAGGTGATCGAGGCCTATATCGGCAAGACCGACGCCGAACCCACGCCAGAGGAGACCGACGCGTGACCTTTCTGGATTTCTACGAATACAGCCTTATCGGCCTGCTGCTGGGTGGCCTTTATGCCCTGATCGGGCTGGGATTCGTGCTGGTTTACAAGGCAACGCGGGTGCTGAACTTCGCCATGGGCGAGTTCATGATGATGGGCGCGTATTTCTACTTTTCGGCCACCGTGCTGATGGGCCTGCCCTGGTGGGCGGGGGTGGGCATTGCGCTGGGGGCATCGGCCGTTCTGGCGCTGGGGGTGGAGCGGCTGGTGCTGCGCCCGCTGGTCGGTCAGCCGACAATTTCGATCGTCATGGCCACCATCGGGCTGGCCAGCATCCTGCATGGCACGGCGGTGATGGTCTGGGGGGCGGATCAGTGGCGCATCGAGCCCATCGTGCCGCGCGCGCCCTTCTTTCTGGGCGATGCCATGCTGCCCGGCCAGCTTGTCTGGGGCTTCGGTCTGGCCTCGATGATCATCCTCGGCTTCGTGCTTTTCTTTCGCTATGCCCGCGGCGGCGTGGCGATGCGCGCCACCGCGACCGATCCGCACACGGCCATGAGCCTTGGCATCGATGCGCCGCGCAACACCGCCATCACCTGGGTGCTGGCGGCGCTGATCTCCACCATCGCCGGAATCATGGTGGGGGCGATGACCAATGTCTCGCCCGAACTGGGCCTGGTGGGGCTGGCGGTCATCGTGGTGGTGATCCTGGGCGGGCTGGACAGCATTCCCGGCACCATCATCGCCGGGCTGATCATCGGGTGGATCGAAAGCATGTCAGTGGCCGTCTTCGGCTCGGGCGTGCGCGAGATCGTGCCCTTCGCGGTGATCCTGATCATCATGATGGTGCGGCCCTTCGGCCTGTTCGGCACCCCCGAAATAGAAAGGCTCTGAGCAATGCGTCTGGGCGATTTCGTCACCGATTACCGCGCCGGCGAGGCCGTATTGCGAACGCCGGTGCAGCGCGTATGGTTTGCGGCGTTCCTGGCCTTCCTGGTGGCGCTGCCCTTTGTTGGCGGGCAATACATCACCTTTCTGGGCTGTCTGGTGGGGATCCACATCATCGCTACGGCGGGGCTGAACATCACCACCGGCTTTACCGGGCTGATTTCCATCGGCCATGCCGTGCTGCTGGGTGTCGGCGCCTATACCGTGGCCTGGATGGCCAATAACGGCGTGCCCTTCTGGCTGGCTATCCCCTCGGGGGCGCTGCTGGCGGGCGCGGTGGGTATCGTGATCGGCATTCCCAGCCTGCGCATCAAGGGGCTTTATCTGGCAGTGGCAACGCTGGCGGCGCAATTCGTGCTGTCCTATATCTTTCGCGAATGGGAAAGCGTTACCGGTGGCGTGCGTGGCCTGAGCGTTCCGCCCGCGCAGATCGGCGGCTTTGCCTTCGACAGTGATTTCCGGGTCTATTTCCTGATCATGCCGATCGCCGTGGTGGCGGTCTGGGCATCGCGCAACCTGTTTCGCACGCGCGTGGGCCGCGCCTTTGTCGCCATCCGCGACCGCGACCTTTCCGCCGAGGTGATCGGTATCGACATCGTGCGCTACAAGCTGATGAGCTTCGCACTCGGCGCGCTTTATGCGGGGCTGGCGGGGGGGCTGTGGGCCTATTTCTTCCGCTCGATCACGCCCGAGAGCTTTCCCCTTCAGCTGGGCATCTTCTACCTGGCGGCAATCATCGTCGGGGGGCTGGGTTCGACACTTGGCTCGATCCTCGGGGCGATCTTCATGACACTTGTGCCCGAGGTGCTGCGCGCAATGGTCAATCTGGCCGCGATCGTCAGCCCCGCCGCGGTGGTCTATGTCTCACCGCTGCGCGAGATCGTCTTTGGCGCGCTGATCGTGGGCTTCCTGATCTTCGAGCCCCATGGGCTGGCCGAGATCTGGAGACGCATTCGCCGCTTCTTCGCTCTCTGGCCTTTCCGAAGCTGATTTCCCGTCAACGAGAACCAGATGCCGGCCAACGGCGCGAGGACTGCCAAACAACATGCTGCAAACCCACTGGGAGGAAATGACATGCCGATTCTTACCCGCAGACAAACCCTACTTACCGGCACCGCTGCCGCCGGAATGCTCTCCGCGCCATGGATCGCCCGCGCCCAGGGCGCCGATGACATCGTGATCGGCGCCTCGTCGCCCGTGACCGGGGTGTTTTCCTTCGTCGGCGTGGACCTGAACGCCGCCAAGCAGGATTACGTCACCTGGCGCAACGAACAGGGCGGCATCGACGGACGCCGCCTGCGCTTTGTCTGGGAGGACAGCGCCTATCGCACCAATGAGAGCGTCGCCATCTTCCGCCGGATCATGGCGCAGGAGGATCCGCCGCTTTACTATGGCGACAGCACCGGCTGGGCCAAGGCGGTCGAGGCCGAGCTGACCCGGCGCGCCACCACCATGAGTTCCGCCCCCTCATTCAGTTCTGACCTGGCCGACCCCGAGGGGGTGCCCTACTACTTCATGTCGGCACCGACCTACGAGGCGATGATTGGCGTGCTCTTGCGCCACATCCGCGAGCAGGCCAGCTCGGGCAGCCCGCGCGTGGCGCTGGTCTATTCCGACACCGAGTTCGGCCGCGACCCGATCGCGGCAGCGCGTGTCATGGCCGAGGAACTGGGCATCGAGATCGTGGCCGAGGTGGTCACCCGCCCCGGCGGCGTCGATGTCTCGCCCGAGGTGGTGACGCTGCGCCGCGCGCGGCCGGAATACGTGATCTTCCACGGCTATGTGCTCGCGCCGATCCCGGAATTCATCCAGCAGCTGCAGGAAGCGCGGGTGGATGCCCAGTTCATGGGTACGGTCTGGACGATGGACAAGCAGACCATCAACCAGATGGGCGAGGTCGGCGATGGTTTTCTGGGTGTGGTGCCCTATCGCTACTCCTACGAGTCCGATGGCCACCCGGCGATGGAGCAGATGTGGGAGGTTGCACGCCGTACACGCCCGGATGCGGACTATCTGAGCATCTATTACGTGCACATGTGGTTCACGATGATGATCTTCGAAGAGATCACCCGTCGCGCCCTGGCCGCAGGCGATACGCTTGACGGGCCGTCGCTGAAGGCGGCGCTCGAAAGCATCGAGGACTGGGACACCGGCGGCTTTGTCGGGCGGCCGGTCTCGATGGCCTCGCATTCGATTCCCATCGGCCGGGTCTATCAGGCCGATGCCGCGAGCGGGTTTCTGAACCCGGTCTCTGACTGGATCGACATGAGCTGAGCCATGAGCATGCCCGCCCCCTACACCACCGAGCAAGGCGCGCCACGGCCCGAAGAGGCCGTGGATGCGCTCTCCGTCGAGAATCTGGAGGTGGTCTATCATCACACGATCCAGGTTCTCAAGGGTCTGTCCCTGCGGGTGCCGCAGGGACAGATCGTGGCGCTTCTGGGCTCGAACGGGGCGGGCAAGTCAACCACGCTGAAGGCCATTTCCGGCCTTCTGCCGCTTGAGCGCGGCCATATCGAGACCGGGCGCGTGCTGATCCTGGGCAAGGATGCCGGCACCAGCCCGCCCCATGTGCTGGCTCGACGCGGACTGGCGCATGTGCGCGAGGGGCGCTGCATCTTTCCAGATCTGACGGTCGAGGAAAACCTGATCGCCGGCAGCTATGCATTGCCGCGGGGCAAGCCGGATTATGATATTGTCTACAACTACTTCCCCAAGCTCACCGAGCGGCGAAAGCTGCGGGCGGGTTTCCTCTCGGGCGGCGAGCAGCAGATGCTGGCCATCGGCCGCGCGCTGGTTGCGCAACCGTCGCTGATGCTGCTCGACGAACCCTCGCTGGGCCTTGCCCCGCGTGTGGTGGCCGAGATCTTCGGCATCATCGAACGGGTCAACCGCGAGCAGAACACCGCCATCCTTCTGGTCGAACAGAACGCCGTCGCCGCGCTCAGCATCGCCAGTTACGGCTACATCCTGGAAGAGGGCCGCGTGATGCTCGATGGCACGGTGGATGCGCTGCTCGATTCGCCTGATGTGCAGCGCTTCTATCTCGGCCACGGAACCGGCTCCGACGGTGCGGTGCAAAGCTACCGCACCGTGAAGCACTACAAACGCCGCAAGCGCTGGCTGTCATGAGGAGCGCAGGATGAATGAAAACCGCCCCGGCCCCGACCTGATCTTGCCGCGCCGCCTGCTGCACTGGGCGCGCCTGCAGCCGCACCAGACCGCCCTAAGGCAAAAGGAGTTCGGTTTGTGGCGGGCGCATGACTGGGCCGATTACGCGCGCATGGCGCGCGGCTTCGCGCGCGGCTTGATGGATCTGGGCATGGCGGCGGGCGAGCATGTCGCCATTCTCAGCGAAAGCCGGCGCGAATGGGTCGTGGCGCAGCTGGGCACCAACCTTGCCGGTGGCGTGGTCGTGGGCATCTACCCCACCAGCCCGGCTGCCGAGATCGATGATCTGATGGCGCGCGCCGATGTTGCCTGGCTGGTCTGCGAGGATCAGGAGCAATACGACAAGGCGCTCGAAATCCGCCACAACCTGCCCGGGCTGCGCGGCATCATGGTGATCGAGGCGCGCGGGGTGCTTCGCCGGCGCGAGATTACCGAGGGTGTGCATGACTTCACCGAAGTAATGGAAGCAGGCGCGCGCGCCGATGCCACCGATCCGTCCGCGCTCGATGCGCGGCTCGCGCCCCTAACCCCGGACGATCCGGCACTCATGGTGTTTACCTCGGGCTCTACCGGCCGGCCCAAGGCCGCTATCCTGTCCTATCGCAACATCTCGGCCGCGGGCGACGGGGTGGCACAGGCATGGAATCTGCGTGAAAGCGACAGTGTCGTTTCCTATTTGCCGCTGTGTCATGTTGCCGAACAGGTGTTCACTGTTCAGCTTCCGCTTGCCGTCGGCTACACCGTCAATTTCGCCGAGTCGCTGCGCACCGTTCAGTCCGACCTGCGCGAGATCGGTCCGAGCGTGTTTCTGGGCGTGCCGCGGATCTGGGAAAAGATGAACGCCTCGATTTCAATCAAGATCATGGAAACGGGGCGCCTGCGCCGCGCGGTTTTCGAGCGCGCGATGGCTACCCTGCGCCCGCTGGCGAGCAAGCCCCGAGGGCGCTGGAGCCTGGGCGAGCGGCTGCAATACGGTTTCTGGTATGTGCTGATCCTGCGCGCGTTGCTGAATTTCATCGGTCTGCGCCGGGCGCGCTACTGCTTTTCCGGCGCCGCCCCCATCTCGCCGGAATTGCTGACCTTCTTTCGCATCCTGGGCGTTCCGCTGCGCGAGGTTTACGGCATGACCGAGACTTGCGGCATCGCCCTTGGCCAGCAATCCGAAACCTCGCCGGTAGGCAGCATCGGCCTGCCCATTCCTGGCCTGGAGGCGCGCATCGCTCCAGATGGTGCGTTGCTGATGCGCGGCGCACAGATTTTCGCGGGCTACTACAAGCACCCCGAGGCCACCGCCGAGGCCCTGCAGAATGGCTGGCTGGATTCCGGAGACATGGCGGAAATGCTGGGCGACGAGTTCCGCATCGTCGATCGCAAGAAAGACATCATCATCACCGCCGGCGGCAAGAACATCTCGCCCTCCGAGGTGGAGAACGCGCTCAAATCCAGCCCCTATATCCGCGAAGCGATCGTCATCGGCGAGGGGCGGCCCTATGTGAGCGCCCTGATCCAGATCGACTATGAGACGGTCGGCAAATGGGCCGAAAGCAAGAGCCTGGCCTATACGACCTATCGCAGCCTGGCGCAAAACCCGGCCGTGCGCGAGTTGATCGAGAAAGAGGTGCAGCGCGTCTGCACCCCGATGCCGCGCGTGCAGCAGGTGCGCCGCTTCCATCTGCTCGCCAAGGAACTGGACCATGACGATGGCGAGGTGACGGCCACCATGAAGGTTCGCCGCTCGGCGATCCACAAGGCATTCGCCGCCGAGGTCGAGGCGCTCTACGCGGCGGAAGAAAAAAAACACACGGAGCAGGCATGAGCGAAGAGATCAGGCTTGATGGCCGGGTTGCCATCGTCACCGGCGCGGGCGGCGGGCTTGGCCGCGCGCATGCGCTGGCGCTCGCGGCGCGGGGCGCGGCGGTGGTGGTCAACGATCTGGGCGCGGCGCGCGATGGCGCCGGTTCCAGCGACAGCCCGGCGCGACTGGTGGTGGCCGAGATCGAGTCAGCAGGCGGCCGCGCCGTGGCCGACGCCAGCGACATCGCCACGCCAGAGGGGGCGCAAGCGCTGGCCGGGGCCGCGCTTTCCGCTTTCGGGCGGATCGATGCGCTGGTCAACAATGCAGGCTTTCTGCGCGACAAGAGCCTTGCCAAGATGGAGCCCCTGGATTTCGAGGCCGTGTTGCGGGTGCATCTGACCGGCTCGGCGCTGATGTCCCGCGCAGTCTGGCCCGCGATGCAGGAACAGGGTGACGGGCGGATCGTGATGACCACCTCGGCTGCCGGGCTTTACGGCAATTTCGGGCAGTCGAATTATGGCGCGGCCAAACTTGGCGTCATCGGCCTGATGAACACGCTCAAGCTGGAAGGCGCGCGCCATGGCATCCGGGTCAATGCCATCGCGCCGGTGGCCGCCACGCGCATGACCGAAGGCACGGTCCCGCCCGAGATCGTCGCATCCACCCCGCCCGGGCTGGTTTCGCCGGCCGTGATTCTGCTTTGCGCGCAGCAATGCCCCGTGAACGGGGCAATCGTGGTGGCCGGCGGCGGATATTTCGCGCTCGCGCGCATGGTGGAAACCGAGGGCATCGCCCTTGCGCCCGCCGATGTCACGCCCGAGGCCGTGGCGCAGCTCATCCCCCGGATCAGCGATTTCACCCGCGCGCAGGGCCATGACGATGCCCTTTCCGCGCTGCGCGTTGCCGTGGACGCGATCACAAGCCGCGAATGAGGGGCTCGCATGGCATTGCGCGCAGTCTTTGATCATCCGATCCCGGACGCGGTGCTGGATTACGGCCCGCGAGATACGACTTTCTACGCGCTCAGCCTGGGCCTGGGCGACGAGGCGCTGCCCTTCGTCTATGAAGGCGCGCCGGGCGGCATGAGGGCCCTGCCGGGGATGGGGCTGGTGCTGGCCGATCCGGGCTTCTGGATGCGCGATATGGCGCTCGATCTGCCCAGGCTCGTCCATCTTGCCGAGCGGCTGGAACTGGAGCGCCCGATCCCGCCCCGGGGGCGTTTGCACCGGCAGACGCGGGTGACCCATGTTGCCGACAGGGGCGCAGGGCGCGGGGCGCTGCTGGTCGCCGACAGCGTCCTGAGCGATGCGGCGGACGGCGGCATGATCGCCCGGCTGCGCCAGACGGTTCTGGCGCGCGGCGATGGCGGAAGCGGCGAAAGCCACGGGCCGGCACCCGAACGCAGCGCCATTGCGATACCTGAACGCGCCCCCGATGCCGTGATCGACCGTCCGACGCTGCGCCAGCAGGCGCTGCTCTATCGCTGGAACGGCGATCTGAACCCGCTGCATGCCGATCCCGCGGTGGCGCGCGCGGCCGGGTTCGAGCGCCCCATCCTGCACGGGCTGTGCACGATGGGAATTGCCTCGCTTGCCGTGATGGAGGCTTTCGGGGACTGGCGCGCCGATGCCATCACCATGATGGAAGCGCGGTTTTCGGCGCCGGTCTTTCCCGGCGAGACGCTGCGCTGCGCCATGTGGCGCGAAGGCGCGCGGGTGCTCTTGCGCGCCAGCGTATGCGAGCGCGGCGTAGCGGCCCTCGATCCTGCCCTCTTTATCCTGAAGACCTGACCAGAAAGGAAAGTTTTGCCATGCCAACCGCCGTGATGCTGGCCGCTGGCCGCCGCTCCCCGTTCGGGGATTTTGGCCGCTCGCTGCGCGATGTGCCGCTGGCGCGGCTTGGCGCCCATGCCACGCGCGCCGCCATTGCCGCTGCCGGGCTCGATCCCGCGCGGCTTGATCACCTGGTGTTCGGCAATGTCACGCCGGTCGATCATGACGGCTATTTCATCAGCCGGAAGGTGGCACTCGAGGCCGGGTTGCCGGTGGAATCCTCGGCGCTGACCGTCAATCGCGCCTGCGGCTCTGGGACCGAGGCCATTGCCAGCGCGGCGCGGCTGGTCATGGCCGGGGCCAGCCGGCTGGGCATTGCCGCCGGTGGCGAGAATTTCAGCCGCGTGCCCTATCTGGTCGAATCCGCGCGCTGGGGCGCCAAGCGCGGGCCGGTGACGATGGTTGACGGGCTCGATTACACCTATCGCTGCCCCATCGGCCGTGAGTTGATGGGCGACACCGCCGAGGCGCTGGCCGATCTGGGCGACTACCGGCGCGAGGACATGGATGCCTGGGGGCTGATGAGCCAGACCCGTGCCCGCGCGGCCATCGATTCGGGTTTTCTTGCCCGCCAGATCGCATCCATCGAGGTGCCCGAGGGCAAGGGGACACGGCTTTTCGAAACCGACGAGTACCCTCGCACTGTCACCGCTGAAAAGCTGGCTTCCCTGCGCCCTGCCTTTCGCGAAGGGGGGCGGGTGACGGCGGGCAATTCCTCGGGCGTGACTGATGGCGCCGCGGCCCTGCTGATCGGCGCCGAAGACGCAATGGACGAGGCCGGCGTCGCGATCGAGGCACGCTGGGTCGATGCCGTGACCGTGGGGGTCGAGCCGCATGTCATGGGCGCCGGTCCCGCACCCGCCATCGCGGCGCTGCTCAAGCGCAACGGCCTTGGCGTTGGCGATATCGATTACTGGGAAATCAACGAGGCCTTTGCCGTGGTCAACCTTCATGCCGAACGGGTTCACGCCATCCCGCGCGAGCTGACCAATCTTTATGGCGGCGGCATCTCGATCGGTCATCCTCCGGGCGCGACCGGCATCAGGATGACGATCACGGCGATGCATCATCTTGCCGATACAGGCGGGCGGCGGGCGGTTATCGCGATGTGCCTTGGGGGCGGGCAAGGCATGGCCACGCTGATCGAGCGGGTATAGGCAAAAACACCGTAGCCGGTTTGCCGATCGATGCGCGACTTCCCCCGCCCGGCCACAGGCCCCAAGCGTTGATGCGCTGCAGGGGCGGGTTCCGTCGGCGCAATCGGCGGCGATTGCTGCAGATCGCCAACCGGATCGGTGATGCGCGCGGCGCGGTCGATGGCGCGGCTACAGGGCTTTCATCAGCTTCTGGCGGCGGCGATAGCTCAGGCTGCGCCATAGCCATTCCGCCGGCCCGAAGCGAAAGCGCGCCAGCCAGGCCCGTGACCAGAGCGGCATGGCGACCCAGATCGCGATCACCACCAGGATCTGCCCCGGGCGGTCGACCTGCATGAACAGCCCCAGCCCGTGGCCATAAAAGATGAAGGTGCAGATCAGGCTCTGGGCGAGATAGTTGGAAAATGCCATCCGGCCCACCGGGGTGAACACGGCGCGCATGACCGGGCCAAAGCGGCGTGCCGCGACGATGACGAGCGCGATATAGGCCAGTGCCACAAGGGGCGCGGCGGCGGTGTTGAACATCCGGCCGAAATAAAGCGAGAAGAGCATGTCCCATTCGTGCCGCTCATTCATCACCACGCCCAGTACGACAACCGGCAGGCCCAGAACCAGCCCCGTGGCGGCGAGTCGCAGGTAGGAGTTGCAGGACCATTCGCCGCGCAGCAGCCCAGATTTCATCGCCGCCATGCCGAAGGCCATCATCGCCAATGAATAGGGAAGGGTTTCGGTGGGAAAGAAGAACAGATGCATGTTCAGGCTTTGCTCGACGCGCATCGGCATCTGTTCCAGGAAGCCGCCGCGATAGGCCGCGATTTCCGATGCCAGTTGCACAGCGCCGGGGCTCCAGAAACCGACCTCGATACCGGCGATCTCGTCGGCCGGAAGCAGCGGAATGACGACACCGAACCAGGCACCGATGACCAGCTTCAAGGCAAGGAAACCGATGCCCACAAGCACAAGGCTGCGCGGCGACCAGTTGCGCATGAACACGATGATCATGCCGATCAGCGCATAGGACACCAGAATGTCGCCCGGCCAGATCAGATAGGCATGTAAAAGTCCGACAACCAGCAGCCAGAACATGCGCCGGTAATGCAGGGCAAGCATGCTGCCCTTGCCTGTCTGTTCGGCCCGCTCGGCCATCATCACGATGCCTGCGCCGAACAGCATCGAGAAGATGGCGAGGAACTTCTCGTAGAACAGCACATGCGAGACCAGCCAGATCGCGTAATCAAGCCCGGTCAGTGCCCCTGAGACCGTCGGGTTGACGAGGGCGGCATGGACCATTGCGAAGAACTGAATGTTGATGACCAGAATTCCGAACAGGGCAACGCCGCGCAAAATGTCGAGCGTCTCGATACGCGCGGCGCCCGTCACGGGTGCCGGCCCGGGCAGGTTTGCCTTGGCGGAGCCGTGCAGGGCGGTGCCGGAATCTGAAGCTGTCATCGGATCTTTCCTCACTTGTTTCGGGCGTGGATTGACCGTTCAAGGGCCAATGCCAGCAAAGCCGGGGTTGCGGTTTCGCCCCTCGTGCCGAGCGAGTGCGGAGACTCGCAACGCCGATTTCGTCGAGGCCAGGTGTCGTTTCGCAAAAGGCATGGTAAGTTCCGTTCACGATGCGTGAATGGTTCGACAGCACGGCGAAACGCGAGATCTTGCGCTCGGTCGCGGGTGTTCTGTTCACCGCCGGCCTGATGGCGCTGCTTGGCCCCTTCGGCACCTTCGCCATGCCGGTGGCCGAACGCGCGCTCTACTGGCTGCTGGTGATCGGGCTGATCTGGCCGCAAAGCGATCTTGTCACCCGCGCCCTTGAGCGCAGCCTGAACGCGCATCTGTCACATCCCAGGCTGATCGTGCCGGTTCTGAGCGCAGCCGTGGTGGCTCTGCCGGCAACGGCGGTGGTGGTGGTGGTGACCCAGTTCTTCTTGCCGGAGGTCGAGCTTGCCCTGTTCGCGCTTCTGGGTCAGGTCTTCCTCGTGCTCGCGGTCTTTGGCGTCGCCTTCAACCTTATTGAAGGCGCTTCGACGGCGCCGGCGGCAGGGGTGGAAGGGTTCGAGACGGCAAGAAGCATCGAGCCGCAAGCTCGTCCGGAAGTGGCCGCCGTGCCCGGTCGATCGCAAGCGCGCGATCCGAAAGATATCGACGCCGAAGCCGCCTTTCGCGCGCGGTATCCTGACGGGCTGACGGGGCGCCTGCTTTGCCTCGAGATGGAAGACCACTACCTGCGCATCCATACCGAGCGGGGCTCCGGCATCATCCTGATGCGCATGGGCGACGCCGAACGCGAACTGGGCGGCGCCGAGGGCATGCGCGTGCACCGTTCATGGTGGGTGGCGAGCGCGGCGGTGCGGCAGATCAGGAAGGAAGGGGCGCGGCTGGAGCTTCTTCTGGAAAACGCGATGGTGGTTCCCGTCGGCAAGACCTACCGATCCGCCCTGCGCAAAGCGGGCTGGCTGAACGGGGCGCGCTGAAGGACCGGCCCGGAGCGAAATGCAGGCAAGGCAGCTTGCGATGTTGTCAGATATCGAGCGATATCCCACCATCTCTGCGGACAGCGGGCAGGTCAGGTTGCGGCCTATCACGTCAGGAAAGCCCTGGCAGCGGCGGCTTGGCCATCGCCGCATGCGTGTCGATGAGCGCGGAGCCGATACCTTCGAATACGGCGGTGCGTGGCGAGGTCTTGCGCCAGACCAGTGCCAGCTCGCGCGGCAACGCGCCGGGCAGCGGGGCGAGGGTGAGGTCGTGCTGGCCCACCACGCCGCCCGCCACGGCCAGATCGGGCAGCAGCGTGATCCCCAGCCCTTCGCTGACCATTGATACCAGGGTCGTCAGGCTGGTGGCGGCAAAGCTTTCATCCTGCTCCAGCCGGCGTTGGGGGAAGGCGCTGAGCGCATGGCGCTGCAGGCAATGGCCCTTCTCCAGCAGCAGCAATTGTTCGCCATCATCGGTGAGCGCCCCGCAATGGCCACGCGGCGCGGCCAGGTGATAGCCATCACTGAACAGCTTCATGCAGGCCCGCGAGCCGATCTCGAAGGGAAGCGCGATCAGTGCGAGGTCAAGCCGACCGCTGGCCACCCCGTCCAGCAGGCTCTCGGTGAGTTCCTCGCGCAGATAGAGCCGCAACGCCGGAAAGGCTGCCCGGATACGCGGCAGCGCCGGGGGCAGCAGGAACGGCCCCGCCGTGGGAATCGAGCCCAGGCGCAGATCCCCCTCTTCCGGACGATGTTGAGCGGCGGCAATCTCCTCGATCTCGCGCGCCGCCAGAAGGACGCCGCGGGCGCGTTCGGCGATCTCGGTGCCCGCCTCGGTCATCATCACGCTGCGCCTTGTGCGCTCGACCAGCCGCAGGCCGAGCTGCTCTTCCATTGCCTGCACCCCCGCGCTGAGCGTCGATTGGGTGACATGGCAGCGTTCGGCGGCGCGGGTGAAGTTTAACTCGTCTGCCAGCGCGACGAGGAAGCGAAGCTGGCGCAGGGTCAACATGGGATTGCCTTTGTAATCGTTATTTTCGATTTTTGTTATGTTTTTAATCCGTTTCTCAAATGTCTGGCAAGGGAGTATCTCTATTGCCAGTGAAACCATGCAAACGGAGCAAGACCGATGACCGATATGACCCCTATCCCCATGCCCCGGCTGAACGAGCCGGCGCCGGATTTCGACGCCCCCACCACCCACGGGCAGAAGAAGCTGGCCGATTATCGGGGCAAATGGCTGATCCTGTTCTCGCACCCGGCCGATTTCACGCCCGTATGCACCACCGAGTTCATCGCCTTCGCCGGGCGGCAGGATAAATTCGCGGCGCTCAACACCGAGCTTCTGGGCCTGTCTATCGACAGCCACTATTCGCACATCGCCTGGGTGCGCAATATCAAGGAGAAGTTCGGCACCGATATCCGCTTTCCGATCATCGCCGATCTGAGCATGAAGGTCGCCTCGGCTTATGGCATGATCCAGCCCGGCGCCTCTGATACCGCGGCGGTGCGCGCCACCTTCATCATCGACCCCGAAGGCGTGCTACGCGCCATGGTCTATTATCCGATGAATGCCGGGCGATCGGTGGCCGAAATCTACCGGCTGCTGGTGGCGCTGCAGACGGCAGACGAAAACACCTGCGCCATGCCTGAGAACTGGGTGCCCGGCGAGCCGGTGATCGTGCCTACGCCGAAGACCCCGGAAGAGGCCGAGGCGCGCGCATCGCAAGGATATGATACGGTGGACTGGTATTTTTCGACTCGCCAGCTCTGAGCCGAATCGGGCGGGCCCCCGCCCCCGGGCCCCCCCCCCCCGGTAACCCAACGGGATATTGCCGCCGCCCCATGACCCCCACATTCACCAAACCCCCCCTCGGCCCGTTTTTTTTTTGGTTTTTTTTTTTTATGTGTCGGTATGGTTTTTTTTTGGGGGGGGGGCCGGGGGGGGCCCCCCCCCCCCACGCCCGTTACCCGAAGGGCATATGGCCGCAGCGACATGACGCCATCTTGCAGCAAAGCCGCCATCGGCCCTTTTTAGATGCAACCGATATGCATCTTGACCTTGGGCCGGCAGCGCCGGCCTTCGGCCCTTTCGGACGGCACCAGAAAGCGCTCTGGCGTAATCAAGCGAGGCAGAAACGATGGAATTCATGGATACCCTGCTGTTGTCGCGCATTCAGTTCGCGGCGAACATATCGTTTCATATCCTGTTTCCAACCGTCACCATCGCGCTGGCCTGGGTGCTGGTGTTCTTCAAGTGGCGCTACAACCGCACCGGCGATCAGGACTGGATGCGGGCCTATTTCTTCTGGGTGAAGGTGTTCGCGCTGTCCTTCGCGCTGGGCGTTGTCTCGGGCATCACCATGTCGTTCCAGTTCGGCACCAACTGGCCGGGCTTCATGGAAAGCGTGGGCAACATCGCAGGGCCGCTCCTGGCTTACGAGATCATCACGGCCTTCTTTCTGGAGGCGGTGTTTCTGGGCATCATGCTGTTCGGCTTTCGAAAGGTGCCGGGCTGGCTGCATACTTTCGCCACCGTCGCGGTGGCGGTGGGCACGCTCTTGTCGGCCTTCTGGATTCTGGTACTCAACAGCTGGATGCACACGCCACAGGGCTTCGAGATGCGCGACGGCGTGGCGCATGTCACCAGCTGGATGGAGATCGTCTTCAACCCGTCCATGCCCTACCGGCTGGCGCATATGCTCATTGCCTCGGGCCTTACCGTGGCCTTCATCATCACCGGCATCTCGGCGCTGCGCTGGCTGATGCGCGACCGCTCCGACGAGCTGCGCAAGACCATGCGCGTCGGTGTCTGGCTGGCGGCGCTGCTGATCCCGGTGCAGATATTGCTGGGCGACATGCACGGGCTGAACACGCTGGAGCACCAGCCCGCCAAGGTCGCCGCGATGGAGGCCAATTGGGAAACCGGGCCCAATGTGCCGCTGGTGCTGTTCGCCCTGCCCGATCAAGAGGCGCGCGAGAACCGCTTCGCGCTGAGCATCCCCAACGGTGCCAGCCTGATCCTCAAGCATTCGACCGACGGCGTGGTGCCCGGGCTGAACGATTTCGTCACCGAAGACGGCCAGGTGCTGCACCCGCCGGTGGCGCCGGTGTTCTGGGCCTTTCGCATCATGGTCGGCATCGGCTTTGCCATGCTGGCGCTGAGCTGGGCGGCGGCTTTCGCCATGCGCCGCGGCCGCGGCATCGAGGGGCTGCCACGCCCGCTGATATGGCTGTTCGTTCCGATGGCGCTGTCGGGCTGGGTGGCCACGCTGGCGGGCTGGTACACCACCGAGATCGGCCGTCAGCCCTGGCTGGTGCACGGCGTTCTGACCACCGAGGCCGCGGTGGGCGATGTGCCACCCGCGATGGTGATGAGCACGCTGATCGCCTATCTGATCGTCTATGCGGTGCTGATCGTGGCCTATGTCGCGGTGGTGATCTACCTCGCCCGCAAACAGGCGCAGGGGCACGAGCCCGAGCCCGGCGGCAATGATGCCGGCCGCCGCGAAGTCAACCCCATTCCCGCGGAGTAAACCCATGACCCTGTTCGGAGACCCGACAATCTGGCTTCCGCTGGCCTTCGCCGCCCTGATGGGCTTTTCGATCCTGGTCTATGTGATCCTCGATGGCTACGATCTGGGCGTGGGGCTCTTGTTTCCCTTCGCCACACCGAAAGAGCGCGACCGCATGGTCGCCTCGATCGGGCCGTTCTGGGATGCCAACGAGACCTGGCTGGTGCTGGCAGTGGGGCTGTTGCTGGTGGCCTTTCCGCTGGCGCATGGTGTGATCCTGACCGCGCTGTATCTGCCGGTGGCGATCATGCTGATCGGGCTGATCCTGCGCGGCGTTTCCTTCGAGTTTCGTGTCAAGGCCCCTGCCCCGCATAAATGGGCCTGGAACTCGGCCTTCTTCGTGGGCTCGCTGATGACCGCTGCGGCGCAGGGCTGGATGCTGGGCCTCTACGTCATGGGGCTGGAATACACGGCCGTCAACGTGGCCTTTGGCGCGGCCTCGGCGGTGTTTCTCAGCCTCGGTTATGCGCTGATCGGCGCTGCCTGGCTGATCCTGAAAACCGATGGCGACCTGCAGCGCAAGGCCGTCGCTTGGGCGCGGCGCAGCCTGTGGGGCGTTGGGCTGGGCATTGCCGCCATATCGGCAGCCACGCCGCTGATGAGCCCGCGCATCTGGGACAAGTGGTTCACCATGCCCGAGTTCTTCCTGCTGGCGCCCTTGCCGATACTTTCGGTGATGCTGCTGGCGGTGCTGTGGTTCAGCCTGCGCCGGCTGCCCACGGCGGATGATCATTTCGCCTGGCTGCCCTTCACGGCCACTATCGGGCTGATGGTGCTGGCCTTCGTGGGGCTGGCCTATTCCTTCTACCCCTATGTGGTGCCCGACCGGATGACCATCTACGAGGCCGCCGCCGCGCCCGGAAGCCTGTTCATCATGCTGATCGGCGTGCTGTTCGTGGTGCCGGTGATCATCGCCTACTCGGCACTGGCCTATTGGGTGTTCAGGGGCAAGGCCACCGAGCTGCGCTACGATTGAGACCGGACCCGGTTGGTTACCGCTGGCGAGTGGCAGGCTGGTGGCGTGGGCAATATTGCCTACCCTTCGGTTGGTTAGGGCGGGTTGCGCTCAATTGAGTTCAAGCCTTTGCCCGACCTGGGCGGGCGCGTCCCCGTCGCTGGCGCGACGGGGGAAGTGATTCTGGATGACAAAAATACGCCCTAAACTTGGCGAGCGCCCTTCCAGACCTGCGGCAAGGCGCAATACCCGTGCAGCCCTGCGTGGCCATGCGTCACCCGTCCGCGATGGCGACAAGAACCTTTCGGGTCTTTCCCTCCTCGGGGAAGGCCACGCTGTCACCGCATGCGGGCTTGCCATCCACCGTGAAGACGGGGCTTGCACCGGCCGGCCCCGGTGCTTTTTCGCATGTCACCTCGATCACCCCGCCGCCGCGCTCGAGCCGGGCGGTGAAGCCGTCCCAATCGGGCGGCAGGCAGGGGCGGATCACCAGCGCGCCGCCGCGCAGGCGCAGGCCCAGGATATGCTCGACCGCCAGCCGCCAGCCCCAGCTTGCGGCGCCTGTGTACCAGCTCCAGCCGCCGCGACCCAGATGCGGGGCGACACCGCCGATATCGGCGGCCATGGCGTAGGGTTCGGTCATGTAGCGCTCGGCCGCCGCGCGGGTGCCGGCCTGCCAGACGGGGTTCAGGCGGTCGAACACCGCCTTGGCGCGCGCGCCGTCGCCAAGTTCGGCGAATGCGATGCCCAGCCAGGCGGCGGCATGCGAATACTGCCCGCCATTCTCGCGGATGCCGGGCGGATAGGCGCGGATATAGCCCGGATCGCGCGGCGTGGCCTCGAAGGGCGGGTCGAGCAGGCGCACGATGGTGTCATCAGCGCGCATGAGGTTGCTTGCGGCGGCCTCCATGGCGCGGCGCGCCTGCGCCTCGTCGCCCGCGCGCGACAGCACCGCCCATGATTGCGAGATCGAATCGATCCGGCATTCGCTGTTTTCCGCCGAGCCCCAGGGGCGCCCCTCATCGTCGCGCGCGCGCATATACCAATCGCCATCCCAGCCCGTCGCCTCGACAGCGCGGCTCAGACTGTCCAGCCGCTCGCGCCAGCGCGCGCGCAGATCGTCGCGACCGGTTACCGCGCACAGATCCAGAAACCCGCGTATCGTGGTGATCAGGAACCAGCCCAGCCAGACGCTCTGCCCGCGCCCCTTGGCGCCCACGCGGTCCATGCCGTCATTCCAGTCGCCGGTGCCAATCAGCGGCAGCCCATCGGCGCCCAGCGCATGGGCGCGTTGAAGCGCGCGTTCGCAATGCTCCATGAGTGGCCAGGCATCAGCGGTGCGCCCGAACAGGGCGTAGCGGTCGTGCTCGTGATCGCCCAGTGGCGGGGCACTCAGGAAGGGCACTTCCTCGGTCAGGATCGAGGCATCGCCGGTGGCCTCGACATAGGCGGCGGTGGCATAGGGCAGCCATAGCAGATCATCGGAACAGCGCGTGCGCACCCCGCGCCCCTCGGGCGGGTGCCACCAGTGCAGAACGTCGCCCTCTTCGAACTGAAAGGCGGCGGCGCGCACGATATGGGCGCGCGCCGTCTGCGGGTCGCCATGCAGCAGCGACAGCACGTCTTGCAACTGATCACGAAACCCGAAGGCGCCGCCGGCCTGATAGAAGCCGGCGCGCGCGTCGATACGCGAACTGACGGTCTGATAGGGCAGCCAGCGATTGACCATGATGTCAAAGGCCGGGTCAGGGGTGCGCACCTGCACGGCGTTCAGGCGCGATGCCCAGCCCTGGCGCACAAACTCGAATTCGGCGCGCATGCGCGCGGGGTCGCGCCAGTGTCCGGCCAGTGCCGTGGCGGCCTCGGCGCTTTCGCCCTGGCCCAGCACGAAATGAGCCTCGACACTCTCGCCCGGCGCGATGTCGAGATGAATCTGATAGGCCGCGCAGACATCGCCGGTGCAGGCGCTCTCTTCGCCAAGGTTCCAGCGCCGAAGGGCTTCAGGGTCGGCCATGTTGCCCTGCAAGCCAAGGAAATCGGCGCGCGAACAGGTCAGGCTGTGCGCGGCGTGACTGGCGGTAAGAAACGCCACCCGCCCGGCAAAGACCGGGTTGCGCGCATTGCGCGCGATCAGCGCGCGCGCCTCGCCGTCATAGGCGGCACTCAGGAACGGGTCGGGCCGCCCCGCCACCGCGCCAAGCAGCCATTCGGCGTAATAAGTCGCGGTGATCCGACGCGGCCGCGCAGAGCGATTATGCAGGCGCAGCCGGACCAGCTTGACCGGATCATCGCTTGCAACGCAAACGCACAGCTCTTGCTCGAACCCCTGCCCCGCGCCCTGCCATGTGGTGGTCCCGGCACCGTGGCGCACCCGAAAGGCGGTATCGCCGCCGGCGGGAAGCGGGGTCGGTGTCCAGACCTGCCCGCTCACTTCGTCGCGCAGATAAAGCGCCTCGACCTGCGGATCGCATACCGGGTCGTTGCGCCAGGGCGTCAGGCGGTTCTCGCCGCTGTTGAGCGCCCAGCTCCAGCCCAGCCCGGCCTCGGTGACGATGGTGCCGAAGCCGGAATTGGCCAACACATTGGCCCAGGGACCAGGCGGCGGCCCGGCCTTATCGAGCACGATGACATAGTCGCCACTCTCGCGGCAGAACCCGCCGAAGCCGTTTTCCAGCATCAGATCGGGCGGTGGCGGCAGTTTCGCCGGGGCGCCTGCTTCCATCGTTCCGGACGGCGCGAAGCGTGGCGGCTCGGGCCGGTCCGGGCGCAATCTGGCAAGCTGCGCCGCCAGCCCGCCCTGCTCGACATCGAGCATCACCACCGCTGCCGCCTCGATCGCCGCCGCATAGCCGGGCGCGCCGGGATCAAGCGCCACAAGATGAACCCCGCCCCCATGCCCCAGCAGCTCCTGCGAGCCGGTGTTGCGCAATTGCGCGACCAGGCGCTCGCGCACCGGCTCGACATAGCCCGGAATACCCTCATGCAGGATGACAAGGTCGATCTTCACGCCGGCGTCGCGCCACAGCCGATGCGCGGCAAGCAGCTTCGCGATCATACCACTCGCGCGCCCCTCGCCAACCCGCAAGGCCAGGATCGGCGCGTCGCCCGATATGCCATGCGCCCACAGGTCGGGCTGCGCCGGGGCCGGCGCGCGGATATTGCCCGGCCGCCCGTTCGCGCACGAACCGGGCCACAACAACCATGCCAGCAGCGTCTGGGCCTGCGGCAAATCCGACGGGGCCAGCGCATAGCCATGCACAGCACGCGCCGCCTGCCTTGCCGCGGCGTCGAGTGCCCAGTCGAGGGTGGTCAGCGTGGCGAAACGCCGCGCCGTTTCCTCGGTATCAGCACGGGTTTCACCGACGATGGTGACAAAGGCCAGCTCGCTGTGGCCATGCGGCGCGAGTGTCACCTCGGCCTGCAGCGCGATTACCGGGTCAAGCGTCCAGCCGGTGCGCGCTGCAAGAGGCTTTTCCCCAAGCGCTGCCGGGGCTGCCGCGCTTCCATGGCGGCCCAGAAAGGCGCGGCGGTCGGTCTCGTGACCCGACACGCGCGCGGTGGCGTCATCGCAGACCATCCGGTGCAGCAGCACGGGGTGGCGCTCTTCGGGGCGGCGGCCCCTGCGGGTGAAGGCCAGGCCGCCCAGTTCGGCAACATGGGCGCTGGCCACGAACAAGCGGCTGAAGGCGGGGTGGCGATCGTGATCCTCGGGCGGGGCCAGAACCACCTCGGCGCAACTGGTGAGCGACAGCTTGCGCGGTTGGTCGGTCTCGTTGACCAGCGCGATCCGGCGGATCTCGATATCGTTGCCCGGTGCGATGCCGACAAGTAGGCTCATGGCGATGCCATTCTGGCGGTGATGGTATTCGACCATGTGCTGATGCAACACCACGCGCCGCGGGTCGTCGGCGCCGCCATTATCGGCCGGGCTGTCAAGGCTCCACAGCGCGCCATCGTCGCTGTCGCGCAGATACAGGCTGCGCCCGCCCAACCCGTCCACATCGCCGCCGATCGCCCGCGTCAGCAGGTGCCGGTGCCACCACAGGCTGCCGCCGGCGCCATCGCCCAGCCGCGCGGTCATGTCGGCATTTGCAATCGCGTGATGCAGGCGCGCGCGCGCATCCGCTTGCGGCAGCCAGGGATGCAGCGCCGGAACCATGTCTGGCGCGCCCTCGAGCTCGGGCGTGGTTTCCTCGGTGCGCACTTCCTCGACCGGCAGCTCCCACGGAATCCGCTCGCTAAGAAGCAGTTCCACCGTGCGCATATGCGGGTCTTCGTGAAACCAGTTCACCAGCATGTCGTCGCACAGCGCATTGCCCAGCGCCGCCAGCCCCATGCCGTGGTGATGCGCCATGTAGGAACGCACCGGCACGAAGCTTTCCCCCACCGGGACGCGGTCGGCGGTGAAATCTACCGCCTCGAAGAACCCGTAGCGCCCCATCAACCCCATCCCGGTCAGCCTGCGCAGATTGGCCAGCGCCGCCTGCGGGCGCAGCTGTAGCGCCAGCAGTGTGGCATAGGGCGCAATGACCAGATCGCGCGCCAGCCCGCGCCGCACGCCAAGCCCGGGCACCCCGAAGGCGTGGTAGCGGTACTTTCCCTCGGGGTCTTGTGCGGCATAGCCCGATTCCGAAATGCCCCAGGGCACGCCAAGCCGCGCGCTGTAGGCGCGCTGCATGTCTACCGCCGTGCGGTCGCTTTGGCCCAGCAGGGTTGGGGCGGGGCTACGTTGCAACAGGCGCGGCATGAGGTATTCGAACATCGAGCCGTTCCAGGAAACCAGCGCAAGCCCCCTGCCCTTGCCGGTCACGGGCCGGCCAAGCTGGAACCAGTGTTCCAGGCGCACATCGCCCTTGGCGATGGCAAAGTAACTGGCCAGCCGCGCCTCGGAGGCGAGCAGGTCATAGCGGTTGGGATCAAGCCGCCCGACGCCGACATCATAGCCGATGAAAAAAAGCCGCGTGGCCGGGTCCATCAGCATGCGGAAATCCATCCCGTGCGCCCAGTCCCGTGCCCGCGCCGAGACCGCCTGCAAGGCGTGCTCCAGCCCTGCATGCGTTTGCGCGGCCTGCTCGAGCGCACGGTCCAGCATGTCGATCCATGCCCGCACCGGCGCGTCCTCGAGCAGCATGCCCTGTTCGGCAAGGCGCTCGCGGGCGGTTGCAAAAGCGACGCCGGCGGCGGCCAGCGGCAGATCATGGGGCAAGGCCTGCGCCACTGCCTGCGCGCGCCCTGCGCCCCCCTCGGGCGCAAGCGCCAGAACCGTGCGCCAGCCCTGCTGCGCGGTCAGATCGCGCCGCATTGCGTTCAGATGATTGCGGGTGCGCTCAAGCCAGGTCTGCACCTCGCGCAGGGAAGTGGCCGGCACGACCTCGCCCGAAGCAATGGCGTCGCGCGCGCAGGCCTCCAGCGCCGGCATCATCTCGTCGCAGAACCGCGCCAGTGCCTCGGGCCATTGCGCGCGCCTGTCGCGATTCTGCGCGGCATCGGCCTGCATGTCGTGCAGCACCTGCGGGCAACCCGAGGGGAAGAGCCGGGCGTTCTCTTCCATCACTATCGCTTCGGCCAGCAGGGCAAGCGTGTCGTGCAGCCCGTCCCAGCGCGCGGGGCTGAAGGCCGGCTCATGGCGCGCGGCCTGCGCCGCCTGGCCCAGCGTGATCAGGCTGACCGCCAGGTTGCCGCTGTCTACCGTCGAGACATAGCGCGGCTCCAGCGGTTCCAGATGCCGGGTTTCGTACCAGTTGAGCAGATGGCCGCGCCAGCTTTGCAGCCGATCCATGCTGTCAAGCGTGTTGCGCGTTCGCGTAACCAATTCTGGCAGGCCCAGATGCCCCAGACGCCAGGCAGTCAGCGACGACAGAAGCATCATCCCGATATTGGTGGGCGAGGTCCGGTGCGCGACTCCTTCCTGCGGGGCCTCCTGGTAATTGTCGGGGGGCAGCCAGTTATCCTCGGGGCGCACGAAGGTTTCAAAAAAAAGCCAGCTGCGCCGGGCGATCCGCCGCAGAAAGGCGCGGTCATGCGCGTCCAGTTCTGCCTCGGGTTCCGCTGCGGGGCGGCTGATGGCCAGCGCGATTTCGGGTGCGGTGAACCACAGCGCCAGCAGCGCGGCGGCCGCTGGCAGCGATGCCGGCGCGATCGTGGCCAGCCCGGCACCGGCCAGCACGGCAAGCGCGGGCGCGTGCCACATCGCCGCCCAGACAGCACGCCGGGGCCCTCGGCGGGCAAGTCGGGCCGCGACCTGTGCGGCCGGGGTCCATTCAAGCAGAAGCTGGCCGCGCCACAGCCGCCACAGGCTGCGCAGGATGGCGTCGAGCGACGTTACCGCATCGTTGATCAGGAAGATGACCGCCAATGCCCAACGGCCCGCATGTTCGCGCGCGCGCAAAAGCGTCGATCGCACCGCCCCGCGCCTGCGCCCGCGCGCAAAGCCGGTGACCAGATCGGTGAACAGATGCGCGCCGGGCACCAGAACCGCCAGCGCCGTCCAGACCCAGGGGCTGCCCGGCAGCATGGCCCAGCCCGCCAGCACCAGCGCCAGCAGGCTGACCGGCACCAGCGAGCGGCGCAGATTGTCCAGCAGTTTCCACCGCCCCAGAAGCGTGAAGCGGCTTGCCAGCCTGGTGCCATCGGGGCCGGGAACGCGCCGGCCCAGCCAGGGCAGAAGCTGCCAGTCGCCGCGAATCCAGCGATGCATGCGTGCGATCTGTTCGGGGTAACCTTGCGGGAACCCTTCATAAACCACGATGTCGCTGGTCAGCCCGACGCGGCCATGCAGCCCTTCGAACAGGTCATGGCTGAGAATGCGCCCCTCGGGCACCCGCCCGTTCAAGCTGTGCGCGAAGGGGGCGACCTCGTAAAGCCCCTTGCCGGTAAAGCTGCCCTCGCCGAACAGATCCTGATAGACATCAGACACCGCGCGCGAATAGATGTCGATTGCGGTATCGCCGCCATACAGGCGCGCGAACAGCGTCTGCGTTGCCACTTCCGGCGAGATCTCCACCCTAGGCTGAAGAACGGTATGGCCGCCGCGCACCTGCCCGGTCTCGACGTCGAAGCGCGCCGTGTTCAGCGGATGCGCCAGCGTTGCCACCAGCCGATTGACCGAGCCCGGCGGCAACTTGGTGTCGGCATCGGCGGTGAGCACGAAGCGGACCCGGCGCAGTGCGCGGGTATCGCCGGCCCGACAATGAAAGGCGCTGCGTTCACCGGTCAGGATCAGGGCGTTGAGTTGTTCGAGCTTGCCGCGCTTGCGCTCCCAGCCCATCCAGCAGCCTTCTGCCCGGTTGTAGAGCCGTGCGCGGTGCAGCAGGTGAAAAGGACCGCCGCCGCGCCCATCGCCATGGCGTGCGTTCAGCCCCTCGATGGCCGTGACCAGCGCGCGTTCGACCGCGGCATCTTGCGGCAGCGTGCGTGACTGTGCGTCGGCGTGATCGCTGAGCAGGACGAATTGCAGCATCGGGTCGGGGTTTGACAGCCGGTGCGCCTCGAGCGCTCGCATGAGTTCCTTCGCATCCTCGGGTGTTGTAACCAGTGCCGGAATGGCGATCGCCGTGCGGCAATCAGGCGCGATGGCGCGGCGGAAATCCAGCTTGGGCAGGCGGCGCGGCGCAACCAGCAGGGTGACCAGCAAGTTGACCAGCGTGACCCCGAGCACCGACGCCGGCACCACCGCCAGGGCGATACCCGCGGCCCAGGCCAGCGGCCCGGCGCTAATCCACCACAGATACGCCGCCGGAACCGCCAGCGCGCCCAAGCCTGCCAGCCCCAGCGCCCCGGCGTAAATCATGCCCGCGTGCTGCCCCGCCGCGTGTCGCAGACGCCGCATGATTGGCCGGCGCGCGCCCAGGCGCGCCTCGAAATCGCGCCGGCCATCACCCAACAGCCACCAGCCGACATGACCCCGCAGCGGATCGCCCGGATAGTCGGCGCAGTGGGCGACCAGCGCCGCAGCGATCTCGCGTTCGCTGTGACGGCAGGTCGTGCTGATTGCCTCGACCGCCTTTCGATAGTCGTCGCGACTGCGAAACTCCATGCGCGGGTAAACCCCGGCCGGGTCGAGGGCCAGAACCTCTTCGACGAGGCTGGAGGCGTCGAAAACCAGTTTCCAGTCGATGGTTTTCAGCACCGACAGCGTTGCCATCGCCCTTGCGATGCATTCCGAGGCGTCAAGCCCCGCCGGCAATTGCGGCAGTTGCCCGGGCGACAGCGGCGGGGCGACACCGGCGAAGCGCTGGCTCACGGCGGCGATCAGCACCTCCAGCGCCCCAACCCGCAGCATGGTGGGAAAGGCCCATAGCTCGGCGATATCGAGCGGCGCGCGGTCCTGATAGGCGCGCAGAAAGCGCACGCAAACCGGCAGCGACAATTGCATCTGTGACGCCGCCAGCAAGCCATGCGCCATGGCGTGAATGCGTGGCGGCCCGGCGCGGCGGCCAACCTGGCCCTGCTCGGTTTCAGCAAACTGCGGCGGCAGCGCGCGCAGCCGGTTAAGGAATGCGGGGGGCATGTCGGCGCGGATCTGGCGCAGCGCGCGACGCAGTTGATAATCGTTGTCGAGCATCCACTCGGCAGCGGTCAGGTTTTCGGGCTCGGCCACGCGCGCGCCAGCAAGTGCACGCGGCACCCAGTCGCCGATGGCACCAAGCTCGGCCAGTGCGGGCGGCGGGCGCGGCGGCCCGTCATGCAGATGATGCCGCGCCGCGAGCGCCCATGCCGCCTGCATCTCGGGCGGTTGCGAAGCCGAACCGGAATCGGGTTCGCTCATACGTGCAGTGCTGCGCGCGGCAAGGCGGTGGCAAGCGTTCTCCCTTCGCCGCGACGCTGCGATGCATCCATGTCAGGGCGCACGATCAGCAGCGGCGTGGCGCTGTGAAGGCTCAGATGGGCGACAACGCTGCCGAAATGCAGCCCCGGCAGATGACGAAACCCACTTCCGCGCGCCGAGAGCACAACGAGATCGCAATCTTCTTCGCGCATCAGGTCCAGCAAGCTGGCACGCGCATCCGCCCCGGCAACGACCCGAATGCGCACCGAGACGCCCTGTTCTGACAGCACGGCGCGCTGGCGTTCAAGATAAGCGCGCGCGGCGCGGTTGTTGCGCTCCATGATCCGCTCGCGCAATGCCCCGTCCTCGGGCAAGGGCGGCGCGGGGCATACGAGTTCGGGCTGAGTGACGATCTGCGCGAGGATGATTTCGGCGCCCATCGAGCGGACAAGGCGCATCGCGGTCGGCAGCGCGCTTTCGGCCCAGCAAGAGCCGTCAAGCGGCACCAGAATGCGCCGGTACCCCTGCTTTTGCAGATCGGAACCGGGCACCAGCAACACCTTTCCCTGCGCGCGTTCGAGAATGGCGCGCGCCGTGGCGCCCATCCCGTTCGCGCGGTCAAGGTCTTCGACTTCCTCACCGAAGCGGCCAAGAACGACATATTCCGCGCCCAGGCGGGCAACCTCGTGGCAAATCTCTTCGCTTGGGCGCCCCTGGGCGAGGACGATCCGGGCTTCAATGCCACCGCGATCGGCCATTCGAGCAAGCGCGGCCCCTGCCTCGCGGCGGCGCAATTCCCATTCGACGGGATCGGGGGGCAGATCGTTGCCGGAATGGGGGTCGAGCACCCGTAAGAGCATCAACTGGCCCCCGATCGCCCTGGCCAGCGCCCCCGCATGGGCCAGCACCCGGCGCGCGTGGCGCGAACGATCGACACAGGCCAGAACGAGGGGCTTGGGGTTGCTGGTGCCGTCGAACCGGGGAAACGCCGTTTCGGCGGTGCCAGCTGTCGTACTTGCTGTGGCGTCTTGTGGCATGGACTTTCCTCCGGGTTGGCGCGCAGCATCGACTGGCGTGCCGCGATCTCGACAATACGAGACGGGCGGTCTGCCCGCCTGCCTGTGCCCGAGTCTTGCTTTCGCCGTGTCGGTATCGGCACGGCGTCAAGCCTCGGATATTCTGTCCCCGGTGTCGTCATGCGCTGGACGCTCGTTATGGTGCTGGCGTCCAGATAAGCAGCGCGGTCTAGCCGTATTGGCGGGCATTGCCCAACCGGCCTGCCGCCCGATGTCAGGGTCGCCTGTTTCTGCCCCCCGATCAAGTGTTTTGCTCTCCGGGCGGGCCATTTGTCGCCGGAACACAGGAACGTGGGCGAATCGTGCCGCAAGGGGCACGGCTGGCCTGCCGCATTCGTTCGGTTTCGCAGTGGCTCAACGTCACGCGAATGAGGATGGCGCAGCCCGGCTGCGCGTCAGGCGATCAGCGCAAGCCCCACACCGCCAGCCGCCGCAATGATGACCACCGCCCAGGGTTGCGCCTTCCACGCCATGAGCAGGACGAAACAGGCCAGCGCCAGGGTAAAATCGCGCAAATCGGTTACAGCGCTGGAAAAAACCGGGGAATAGAGCGCAGCACCCAGAATGCCGACGACGGCTGCATTGGCGCCTTGCATCAACGATTGCGCACGCGCCATGGCGCGGAAACGCTCCCAGAAGGGCAGCACGCCCACCAGCAGCAGGAAACCGGGCAGGAAGATCGCCATCAGCGCCAGCGCCGCCCCGGCCAGCCCGTTGGGCGCCGGCCCCAGCACCGCGCCGAGATAGGCCGCGAAAGTGAATAGCGGCCCCGGCACCGCCTGCGCGGCGCCGTAGCCGGCGAGAAAATCATCGGCGCTGACCCAGCCGGTGGCGACCACCTCGGCCTGCAGGAGAGGCAGCACCACATGCCCGCCGCCAAAGACCAGCGCTCCGGCGCGGAAGAAGCTGTCGATCACGGCCAGCGTCTGCGCCTGCCCAGCCAGCAGCGGCAGCAGGACAAGCAGCGCAAAGAAGGTCGCCAGCGAGCCAACCGCCACAAGCCGCGATACCGGCATGGCCACCGCCTCGCCCCCCGCTGCCGCCTCGCCGCGCCCAATCGCCAGCCCGGCCAGCGCCCCCAGCCCGATCGCCGCGACCATGCCGAAGGCCCCGGGTGCAAAGGCAAGCACCACCACCGCCAGAAGCGCGATGCTGGCGCGCTCGCGATCGGGGCAGAGGTTCTTCGCCATGCCCCAGACCGCCTGCGCGATGATCGCCACCGCCACGATCTTGAGCCCGTTCAGCGCGCCGGTTCCAACCGGGCCGGCGATATTGGCCGCCGTCATCGCAAAGACCAGCAGAACCAGCGCCGAGGGCAAGGTGAAGGCAACAAAGGCCGCCAGCGCCCCGCCCCAGCCCGCGCGCATCATTCCCAGCGCGAAACCCACCTGGCTGGATGCCGGGCCGGGCAGAAACTGGCACAGCGCCACCAGATCGGCATAGGCGGCATCGCTCAGCCATTTTCGCCGCACCACCAGCTCATCACGGAAATAGCCCAGATGCGCAATCGGCCCGCCGAAAGAGGTGAGCCCCAGCTTTAGAAACGCGCCGAACACCTCGCCGGCAGTGCCTGGCGGTGGCGTTGAGCCGGTCCTTGCCTCGTGGCTCATTCCTTTCCCGCCTCACTGATCAGCTCGCGCAGCCGTCCCCGCGCCACGGCCAGCCCCTCGCGCCCCTTTTCGGTAATGGTGTAGAATTTTCGTGTCGTGCGGCCCTCGCGCTCGCTGTGACTGCTCAGATAGCCGTCGCGCGCCATCTTCGCCAGCATCGGGTAAAGCGTGCCCGGCGACAGCCGATAGCCGTGCCGCGCAAGCTCGTCGATCATCCACTGGCCATAGACCGGGTGCTCGGCGGCGTGATGCAGGACATGCAACCGCACCAGGCCCGAAAGCAGGTCGTGATGTTCCATCTTTCCGGCCAAGCGAAGCCTCCGCCGCCTGTCATGCGGGCCGGATTGCCCGTCACCTTCCCAAAAGCATTCCGGGCCGCGAAGGTCAACGGTGGGGAAGTCGCGCAGCGTTCACGGCGGATACGCAAAGTCCCACGCCCGTGCCTTCCGCGGCGAGAATCACGGCATGCAATTTACATCTTTTTCGTTATCGTTTTTCGTCTATGTATGCCGATAGTGCAAGGCGCTGACCGCCGGCAAAACTCGCCAGTCGGCGCATCGCGGCACATTGCCGAGCCCGTCGGGCAGCCCCGACTGGGCTGCATTCGCGGGCACAGGGGAGGGAATTGAATGTTGAAGCGCACACAGGCGAAGCTGCTGGTGATGGGGTTGTTCGGCGGTGGGTTGCTGCTGTCGCTGGCAACCCATGGCAGCGGCGTGATCGCCAATGATCCGGATCGCAATATCTGGATCCCCGACGATCTGACCATGCCGCTTGAGTTGCAGGTTGCCTATAATGACGAGGACATCCTGTTTCGCTACCGCTGGCCGACCGATCATCCCAATCTTTTCATCGACATGCTGCGCTTTGATGGCGAGCGTTGGGTGCGCCATGGCGGCAGCCCGGTCGGGCCCGAGCCCGATGCAATGTACGAGGACCGGGTGACGATGCTGGTTGATGACGGCTCGATCCCCGAATTCCAGCGCTATGGCGGCTACATCACGGTGGGCGACGGGATGCGCTATTTCACCGAAGCCGCCAGCCGTGCCGAGATTGCCGAACACCCGGTGCTGGGCCCCGAGGGGCGCGCCGATATCCGCAAGCATCTGCCCGCCACGCGCAGCGACCCCGACGACTGGACAACGCTAGTCGATCCCGGCGAACTGGCCGCGCAACGCGAGGCCGGCTATTTCCTCGATCTGTGGCACTGGCGGGCGCATCGCTCGAACCCGCTCGATGTCTCCGATGACCAGTATATCGCGCAATACCGCTTCGGCGATTCCGGGCGCGGGCCCTATTTCACCAACTGGGACAGCGATGGCGGCCATCCGAGCCTGATGTTCGATGCCGAGCAGGTGGGATTTCACGCCCTGCGCTGGGAAGAGGTGTCGCGCAACAACCCCGACCCCGAGAGCATCTATTACCTGGCCGAGGATTTCGCCGTGCCCTTCGACCCCGATCACGCATGGCAAGAGGGCGATGTGATCCCGCGCCGGGCGCTGCGCCAGCCCGCGGGCTCGCGCGGGGCAATCCGGGTTGACGGCCCGGCGCGCTGGAATGACGGCTGGTGGGACGTGACTCTGCGCCGGGCGCTCGATACCGGCTATCCGCTGGAAGACAAGATCATGCATCATGGCGGCGTCTATGACATTGGCGTGGCGGTGCATCGCGATGCCACCGGGGCGCGCTGGCATTATGTGTCGATGCCCTATCAGGTGGGGTTGGGGCGCAACGCCGACATCGCCGCGCATCGCTTCACCGGCGCGCGCCCGAACTGGGACGAGGTGCCACCTTTCGAGATGACGCTCTTCTATCCCGGGCAGGTCAGCTGGCCACGGCTGAACAGCGAAACCCATGCCGGTGCCGACAGCATCCGCGCCGGCGTGCCGGTGCGCTTTCGCCATAACGAGGCGCAGCTGGCGCAATACGGCGTCGAGATCGAGTTCGAGGCGGCGATCCGCCGCCAGTGGATGCTGACGTTGCTTCTGGGCGTGGGGCTGATCATCAGCTTCGCGTTGTCGGCCAGCTTGCTGTTGCGCCGCCGCGAAGAGGAGGGCTGAGACGATGGGACCCTATCACACCATGCTGGTTCACTTCCCGATCGCCTTTTGGGTGACGGCGACGGTGATCATCTTCGTGCGCGCCGTCTCGAGCGGCAAGCTGGCGCTGGCCTTCGACCGCGTGCTGGTGCCGTTCCTGTTTCTCGGCACCCTCACCGGCATCGCCGCCTGGTTCATCGGCACGCTGGTCTGGCCGGCGGATACGCTGCAGACATCGCCCCTGGGGCGCAACCACATGATGGCGGCAAGCTGGTCGCTGATCTATTGGACGGTGCTGATGCTGATGCGCTGGACCGTCGGCCCGGCGATCTGGGATAGCGTGCTCAACCGGGTCATCATGCTGCTTCTGGGCGGTCTCGGCGGTGTCTTGCTGATCATCACCGCCACCATCGGCGGGCATCTGGCCGGCTCGGCCACCTTTCTGACCGAGATATTGCGCATGATCGGCTGGGAGGTCTACGCCACCTTCTACTTGCCAAACTGGATGCTTGTCGTCCTGGTGGCACTGATCGTGCTGATGCCGGTCCTGGCACTGTTCGGCAGGCGATCTGCCTGATCGCCGGCATGAACGGGCGCGGCAAGGGAAACGCCGCGCCTGCTCTGCCTGCGCAGGGGCAATGCCAGATCCGTCTGATCTGTTTCGGCACAATGAACTGCATGCCCGCCCGTGTGCCCGCATTGTCGGCGCCCCCCCCCCCCCCGGGGGGGGGGGGGGGGGGCGGCGCGGGGGGGGGGGGCGGGAGCGCGGCTTGCGGGCGCATCTCGCGCGTCACCTCGTGCGGTCGCCGCCGGTGTTCCAATCGAGGCAATCTGGCCGATCAGATATCAGCTCGCCATCTCCCTCGCCTGCTCGCGCAGAACGAATTTCTGGATCTTCCCGGTCGATGTTCGTGGAATGGTCATGAAGATAAACCGGCCGGGAACCTTGTAGGGCGCAAGCCGGTCTCGGCACCAGGCGCGCAGCAAATCGGCATCAGTGTGCTGGCCCGCGGCAAGCTCGACAAAGGCGCTGGGCGTTTCGCCCCATTTTTCATGCGGCATCGCAACGACGGCGGCAACCTCGACAGCCGGATGGCGGTAGAGCGCTTCCTCGACTTCGATGGACGAGATGTTCTCGCCGCCCGAAATGATGATGTCCTTGGAGCGATCCTTGAGCTGGATGTAGCCGTCCGGATGCACGACTCCCAGATCGCCGGAATGGAACCAGCCGCCCGCAAAAGCCTTTTGCGTTGCCTGCGGGTTACGGAAGTAACCCTTCATGACCACATTGCCGCGGAACATGACCTCGCCCATGGTCTTGCCGTCGCGCGGCACCGGGGACAGGGTTTCGGGGTCCAGAACCGCCAGCTGCTCCAGCGGCAGATAGCGCACGCCCTGGCGAGACTTGAGCGCGGCCTGTTCGGCCGGGGGCAGGTCATTCCAGCCCTCATGCCATTCATTGACCACCGCCGGGCCATAGGTTTCCGTCAGGCCATAGAGATGGGTCACCTCAAAGCCTGCGGTACTCATTTCTGCCAGCAGCTTTTGCGGCGGTGGTGCGGCGGCGGTGAAGAACTGCACCCTGCGAACGAGCTTTCGCTTCACCTCGTCGGGGGCCGAGATCATCAGCGACATGACGATCGGCGCGCCGCAAAGATGGGTCACGCCGGCATCGGCGAGCGCCGCCCAGATCGGCTCGGGGCGCACCTGCCGCAGGCAGACATGCGTGCCGATGATGGCCGACAGCGTCCAGGGAAAGCACCAGCCGTTGCAATGAAACATCGGCAGGGTCCACAGATAGACCGCGTGTTTCGCCATCGAGGTGGTCAGCGCATTGCCTTGCGCCAGAAGATAGGCGCCCCGGTGATGCGAGACCACGCCCTTGGGGCCGCCGGTCGTGCCCGAGGTATAATTGATCGAGATCGCGTCCCATTCGTCTTCGGGCATCAGCCAGTCGAAGAGCGGGTCGCCGGTGGCGAGGAAGCGCTCGTAATCCTGTGCAGCATCGTGGGTCTGCGGGCCGTCGAACTCCGGATCGTCATACCGGATAACCAGCGGCCTCACTGTAGCCAACTCCAGCGCCTGCTGCATCAGTCCCATGAATTCTCCGTCCACGATCACCACCCAGGACATGGCGTGATCAAGCTGAAACGCGATGACGGACGCGTCGAGCCTGGTATTGATCGAATGCAGCACGGCACCGCACATCGGCACGCCGTAATGGCATTCCAGCATCGCCGGCGTATTTGCCAGAAGCACCGAAACTGTGTCGCCGCGGCCGATGCCTTGCTGCGACAGGGCAGAGGCGAGTTGCCGCGACCGGGCGTAGAATTCTGCGTAATTTCGCCGCTGGGTGCCGTGAACAATGGCAATGTGGTCGGGAAAGACGCTGGCGGCGCGTTCCAGGAACGTCAGTGGGGTGAGGGGCTGGAAATTTGCCGGATTGCGGTCGAGGCCGGTGCTATAGGGGTTTTCCACCTTGAAACTCGCTGTTCCAGCCACCGGGGCGCGCGCTGCTCGATGAAGGCGTCGTTTCCTTCTTCGGCAACGTCGGCGCCGGGGGTTACAGAATGTTGACTTCCACGCTGTCGGCAAGCGTGTTGGCGATAAAGCAGTAGCGATGGGCGCGGTGCTGCATCTCTTCGAGTTTCTTTTCCTCGACCGAGAAGCCGGTATCGAAACGCACTACCGGATGCAGATCGATGCGCGTTACCGCCATCTGGCCCCTGGCGTTCTTGCCAAGATGGGCAACGGCATGGTCGTGATAGCTCGCCACCGGCCAGCCGGCCTTGGCGGACAGGGCAAGGAACGTCATCATGTGACAACTGGACAGCGCCGATGCGAGCGCCTGTTCCGGGTTCATGTTGGCAGGATCGCCGCCCCAATCCGGGGCGGCGTCCACGTTGATCTCATGGCTGCCGTTGTACTGCACGACATGCGCGTTGGAATACTTGCCGGTCTTCAGCTCGGGCTCCGCGCGTTGCCAGTGCAGGTCGATGGAAAGGTCGGACATGTCGGGGGCCTTGTTCGTCTGGTTGCTCGGGGGCTCGGATCAGGCTACGGCGAGCTTCTTTCTCGGGTCGTAGAAGGGCCGCTCCACTACGGTCGCGTCGGTCGGGCCCGAATGGGTGAAGACCTCCAGCCCGGTGCCGAGTTCGGCATGTTCAGCCGACACCATGGCCAGCGCGATGTTCTGAGCCAGCCGTGGCGAATAGACGGCAGAAGTGACCTTGCCGACGCATTCACCGCCATGGTTGATGGGCCAGAAACGGGTATTCGGTCCCTTCAGCGGCGGGCCGTCGATGCGCAGGCCCACCTGTTTGCGGCTCACCCCGTTCACACGGATCCGCTGCAAGGCGAATTTACCGATGAACTCGGCTTCCATGTCGAGATTGACCAGACGATCCAGACCCAGCTCGTAGGGGTTGGTGTTGATATCGGCATCGGCGTGATAGGACAGCATCCCGCCCTCGATGCGCCGGATGGTTGAGGTGTGGCCGGGCTTCAGCCCGAGCGGTGCGCCCGCTTCCATGATCTTCTCCCACAACTCATCACCGCGCGAGCCGTCGCGCAGGTAAAGCTCATAGCCCAGCTCGCTGGACCAGCCGGTGCGCGACACGATCAGCGGAATGCCGTCGAGCGCGACCTCGCGCAGCCAGTAATAACGCAGGTCCATGATGGCATCGCCAAACAGCGCCCTCATCACCGCGCCCGATTTCGGGCCCTGCAGTTGCAGCGGCGAGACATCCGGCTCGCTGATGGTGACATCCATGCCCGAATGCACGGCCACGCCCTGCGCCCAGAGCAGGATGTCGCTGTCTGCCAGCGAGAGCCAGAAGTGGTTTTCGCCCAGCCTGAGCAGGATCGGATCGTTGAGGATCCCGCCATAGGCATTGGTGATCAGAACGTATTTGCACTGCCCGACCGCCATGTTCGACAGATCGCGCGGGGTCAGCATCTGGGTGAACTTCGCCGCGTCAGGGCCGGTGATCTCGACCTGCCGCTCCACGGCGACATCACACAGAATGGCATCGTTCACGAGGTTCCAGAAATTCTGTTCCGGGTCGCCGAAATCGCGCGGGATATACATGTGATTGTAGACCGAAAACCCGCGCGCGCCCCAGCGGACGGTGGCATCGAAATAGGGGGATTTACGGATCTGGGTGCCGAAGCCGAAATCATCGCGATGCATCATGTTTCCCTCCCTTGTGCCGACCACCGGTGCAGGCGGTCGCGCCATGTCTGAACTTGGGGGGAACCTAACGATTCACGGGGCTGAGCGTGTTCTGAATTCGGGCTCGGCACGGGACCGATCAGGCCCTTTTCGACGCCTCGGGCAGTCCGATTGTCCGCATTGCCCTAACGGCCGGCGCGCGCGGCCAGCCTGACCAGATTCGGATGGCCGGCCTTGACCTGGCGGGTCGCAATGTAGGTGACATATCTGTCGATGCCGATTTCGGCTGCCAGCAAGTCTTCCATCAGGTTCTGGAACACGGCCAGGCTGGGCACAAAGACGGTCATGACATAATCCATGCCGCCGCCCGTGGCGATGCAGCGGGTGATTTCGTCGATCTGGCGGATATGGGTCTCGAACCTGTCGAAATCCGGTTTGCGGTGATGCGTCAGCGATACGGTCACGATAACCTGCGTGAAATCCACGATCCGCTCGAGCGCGATTTCGGCGTGAAAGCCGCGGATGAAACCGGCCGCCTTCAAACGGGTCAAGCGCTCCCAGCAAGGCGTCGGTGACAGGTTCACCATCTCGGCTAGCTGGGTTTTGCTTAGCTGTCCGTGCTGCTGAACCGCGCTGAGGATGCGGATATCGGCCGCATCAAGTCCGTTCTTCTGGCGCATTCGAAACCCGCTTTGAGCCTTGCCACAACCTTCGCCATAACCTGGCGGGAAGCATCATAACACTCCGTCAGGTCCATTCTTAGGCACGGTTCGAATTCAGGCGCTGTTCTTTGCGACCACTTTCAGGGCTGAACCGAATAGACACGGTGTGATGGCGGCCGGGAGGGCAGAGAACGCGCGAGCCGGGCGCGGAAACCCCCGCATGTCGCGCCACAATCGCGCCGGTTCCGCACTGCTCGATGCCGCCCTCGTCCTGCCAACAGCTTCACGATCGTTTGTGCTGCGCGTGGCATCCTGCGTGGGTAGGCTCGGAAAACGCCGACCGTGCCGCTGTACAGGAGAAACCATGACCAGTTCGGAAGATGAAGAGAAACTGCGCCACTGGTGCGGCGGCCGGCGCGATCCCGAGCAGGACACCCCGTTTCTGGCTGCGCTTGACGAAGACCGCTGGGCCGAGGGCGATGCCGACAATTGGGATGCGTGCTGGTACACCGGCATGCCGCGCCCGGCGGCTTTCAGCCGTCGCCGCCCCGGCGCATGGGTCAACCATATCCCCGGCAACAATTGTCTGACCGTCAAGAGCGCACTGGCCCGCACGCTGGCAATCGCGCGTGCCCGGCAGATCGCCGAAGCCGGCCCTGACAGCGACACGGCGCGGCGCGTCGATTTCGTTCCCGAGACCTTTCCGCTGCCCGAGGCTTATCACAGTCTTCAGGCCGCCGCCGCCGCCGAGCCCGAGCAGCGCTGGATCCTCAAGCCGCGCAATTCATCCCGCGGGCGCGGAATCTCTATCCTGCCCGATGCAGCGCTCGCGCCCGTTGACCGGGCGTTCATGGTGCAGCGCTATCTCGACCGGCCCCACATGATCCGCGGCCATAAATATGTGCTGCGCTTCTATGTGGTCTTCACCTCGGTGGAACCGCTGCGCGTCTATCTCTACGAAGAGGGTTTTGCCAAGCTCGCCTCACACCCCTATGCACCCGACGACATTACCGATCTCTACAGCCACCTGACAAATCCGGACGTGAACGCGACCAATACCGAGAGCGAATCGCCCGTCATCTTCATCCCCATGCGCGATTATCGCCCCTGGTTACGCGAGCAGGGCCATGACGATGCGGCGCTGTTCGAGCGCTTGCATGATCTGGTGCGCATCTCCACTGTCTCGGCGCGCGAATACATGCGCCGGCGCAGCGCGACGCTGAATGCCGACACGCGGCGGTGTTTCGAACTGATCGGGCTTGACGTCATGGTGGATGCCGAGCTCAAGCCGTGGATTCTGGAATGCAATCTCAGCCCGTCGCTCGATGTCTGCGCCGCGCCGAAGGATGGCGGCACCGCCGAGGCCGAGATCAAACCCCGGATGGTGCGCGAACTGGTCGACATGATGGGCCTCAACCGCGATGCGTCGGGAGATGACGCCTTTGCCGACCCGGCCGAACGCATCGTTGCCGAGACCCGCGAGGAACTCTCTCGCGCCGGCGGTTGGCAGCCGCTTGCGCCGACGCCGACGCCCGAGGATTACCTGCCCTTCCTGCCGCTGCCGCGCGCGGCGGATATGGTTGCGGCGGATGCGCTGGCGGGCCGCGAGGTGCCCCGCCCGGTGCTTGCGCCCCACCGGGTGGAAGAGATCATCGACGACGACACCTTGTGGCTTCATTGCCGCCAGGACGGCAAGATGTATCGGCTCAACGATGCGGCGGCCTGGATCTGGCTTCAGGCCGTGCGCGGGGTCAACCCCGACGCGATCGCCGCAGAAATGGCCAGTCGCAGCCGCAGAACCGATGCCGCCGGCCAATGGGAAGTGCGCCGCCTTGTATGGGACCAGCTGGCCGACTGGGTGGAACTGGCGCTGCTGCGCAAGACCGGCCCAGCCGGCGTTCCATCCGCACCGGACAGCTTCGGCACCGACAGGCGCAGCTACATTCTGCGGCAAGCGCCCGCAGCCGCGCCGGTGCTTTTGCGCGCGGGCACGGCGCGTATCCGCGTTGATCCGGGCGATGCGCTGGCAGCGGCGCGACTGACTTCCGTCTTCGCCCAGGATGGCAGCGCCGAGCAGGCAATTGATGCCCATGACGAAATCTCGATCCTGCGCCGGACTGGCGGCTATGTGCTGGCCCGTGGCGGAGAGATCGTCGTGCAACGGGCCAGTCTGGCCGGGCTGGCCCCCGAAATGCGCGAGCAGTTGTTCGACAGGGCACTGGCCGCCGACCCTGCCATGCCCATCGGTCTTGCGGTGGCGGTGCTGTGCCTGCGCGGCACCGGAACCGGCGGGCGGCGACGGGTCGTGCTGGTCGCCGGTCACGCCCAGGATGCCTTTGTCGATCCGGCGGCATATGCGCTGGCCAAGGCGTTGGATGCGGATATGAGCTGGGGCGCGGCGATCTCGCTCGACGGAACCGGGGCGGCAATGGCGCTCGGTCTGCCGGTGGCGATGGCCGAGGGGACGGAACCTGCCGCCTCGGATCCGACGATGCGTTCGCGGCGCGATCTTTGGCACCCCGGGCGGCGCGGTCATCTGCTAGCGCCTGCCGATGGGCTGGCCGGCGCAGAAATCAATATCTGCGGGCTTGTCCTGTGCCGGCAGGATGCTGCCGGGCAGGATGGCGCGATACCGGCCATGGAGGCGATTGGCACCCTGGTTTCGGCGCTGCGCCGCGCCCCGGGCATGGCGATGCCCGATGATCTGGTTCAGGCGCTATATGATGCGTTCGCTGACCGGCCTCGTTGGGCGCTGAATGAAGCAACGGTCGCCCCGATCGCCGCGCGGATTGGTGAAGCGGTAACCTTGTGAACAGGCTGAAACGGGTGGCGCGGTGCCCGCGCCGGTCGGAGCGACACCGACGCCACCCACTAGAATGAAGACACCAGCGCCGGTTTCCCCGATGCGGCGAGAGACGCGTGAATCCATGGATAATCCATGGCCTGGGCGAAAACGGCAACCCCGCTGCCGATAAACTTGTCGATGCCGTGGAACAGGAACATGCCGGCAAGGGCCGCGTGCTGGCCTGTGCTTGGCGCTGATCTCCAGGAATGCTGACCCGGCTCCGGCTGATGGGATTCGCCGTTTATTCCGGGCGCGTTGACACGGTTGTGACAGCAACCCGGGCGGGACACACGAACCAATCGCAGCCGTATCCATCATAGGGGGTGGAAGATGCTCCTCTCGATACCGCGGGGGGCGCACATGACGGGGCAATGGACGATGCCCTCTACCGCACGGCACTGCGCCTGTCGGGCGATCCGGCAATGGCCGAGGACCTGGTTCAGGAGGCAAGCCGGCGCGCCTACCGGACCTTTGCTGCCGGCGCCGAGCCAGACAATTTCAGGGCCTGGATTTTCCGAATCCTGACCAATCTGTGCATCGACCACGGCCGTCGGAAGGCCGCCGTGGCGAGCGGCCTGACAGTCTCGAACGAGGTCGAGCACCTGCCTGCAACCGGACAGGGACCAGCGCAGAGCTGCCAATGCACGGCTGGGGCGTGATCTGGTGAAGGCCGTGGCCGAACTGCCCGGTGAGTTGCGGCTTCTCGTTCAACTCGTGCTGATCGAGGGCTTGAGCAATCGCGAGGCCGCCGAGGCGGCCAATTGCCCCGAGGGCACCTTACGCTCGCGGCTCAGCCGGGCGCGCGGGCTCTTGCGGGCAAGCCTCGACAAGCACGCGACCGATGCCGGATCGGACCGGGTGGTGCCCTTCCCCGAACGCCGGGAGCAACGCCGATGACCTGCAAGACCCTGACCCCAAAACCCCTCGCGGCCTGGATCGACGGTGCGCTTTCGGCCGAACAGGCGCGCGACGTCGCCTGCCATGTCGCCACCTGTCCCTTCTGCCACGAGGAAGCCGGGCAGTTGTGCGCGCAGACCGATGCGCTTCGTCAGGCGCTGGGGCGCGACAAGGCGTCGGCGCATCTGTGGGCGCGCATCTCGGTGCGGCTGGCGGCCGAGCCGGCGCGGCCCGCGCGCGCGCTGGCGCTGTGGGCCCGGCTGCGGCGCCCGGCGTTGACCGCGGTATTGGCGGCCATGCTGGTTGCCGGGCTGGTAATCGTGCAGCACGGGCCCGGTTCGGGGTCGCCGCCGGGGGTGGCGCTGCAGGCACTCGCGGTCGAGACGGCGCAGGACTACACGACCTTCCGCCTCAGCCAGCGCGGGTTCGACGTGCCCAGCGACGACCCGACCGAAACGCTGCTATGGCTGGGCACCCGGATCAACGGCGCGCTGCCCAAAGGAGTGCGTGAACAAGCGACGCCCCCCGGCACAGGGAGGCGCCGGCGTGACGCTGGCGCTTTCGAGGCAGGGCCTGATGTGCCACACCCGCAACGGCATGATCGCGCTGGGGCGGGCGCCGCCCGCACCGGTCAGTTCGGCGTGGTGCCCGGGGCCGGCAGCGCACGGTGGGCACGCAGGTTGAGCGCCATGGCCAGAAGGGTCAGGGCAAGCCCGGCGATGTTCGTTTCCCATCCCGGGGTGATGAGAAGGAAGGCGCCGGCGAATGCCATCAGCCGCTGCGTCAGTGTCAGCCTTGTTGCGAAATGGTTGATCGTCGCGGTGGCCAGCGCCAGCACCCCCACCGCCTTGACCAGTGCAACCAGAATGATCTCTCCCGCAGTGCCCTCCATCAGCAATTGCGGCGAATAGACGAACATGAAGGGGATGGTGAAGGCCACCCAGCCCAGCTTCATCGTGTCGGCCACCGCGCGGGTCCATCGGATCTCGGCGATGGCGGCGGCGGCGTAGATGGCGGTGCACACGGGCGGCGTTATAGTTGCCAGGATGGCGAAGTAGAAGGCGAAGAGATGCGCGTGCAGCGCCGGCACGTCGAGCGCGATGAGCGCCGGTGCGGCCAGCGAGGCTGACAGCACATAGGCCGCCGTCGTCGGCATCCCCATGCCCAGGATAATGCAGGCCAGCATCGCCATGATCAGCACCAGAAACAGCGACTGCCCGCCGAAGGAGACCATCATGTCGGTGAACTTCACGCCGATGCCGGTGGCCGAGATCATAGACACGATGATCTGCGCCACGAAGGCCAGCACCGCCATCATGGACAGGCTGACGCCCGCCTTGCGCAGGATTTCAAGGAAGATGAGGAACTTTTCCTTCAGCCCGAATTCCCAGTTGAAGAAGAAGAACACGATCAGCGTGGCCAGCACCGCCTGTGAGCCGGCATAGGCGATGGAATAGCCCGAGAGCAGGAAATAGATCATCAGCCCGATGGGCAGGATGAGCTGCAGGAAGAACATGATGGTGAAGGTGGTGCGGGCCGAGGGGATGCGCTCGGCCGGCACCGGGGCGATGCCCTCCTTGCGCGCGGAAAGGTGGATCACCCAGAAATTGCCCAGATAGAACAGGATCGCGGGGATGATCGCGGCCACGACGATGGTCAGATAGGGAATGCCCACGATCTCGGCCATCACGAAGGCCCCTGCCCCCATGATCGGCGGCATCAGCTGCCCGCCGGTCGAGGCTGTGGCCTCGACCCCCACGGCGAATTCGCGCCGGTAGCCGAGGCTGCGCATCATCGGGATGGTCAGCGAGCCGGTGGCGGCGGCATTGGCCATGCCCGAGCCCGAGATCGTGCCCATAAGGCTGGACCCGACGGTGGCAACCTTGGCCGCCCCGCCCACCTGCCGGCCGGCGATGACCAGCGCCGCGTTCATGAAGGCCCGGCCGCCGCCGGTGCCCATCACGATGAGTCCGAAAAGGATGAAGATCGAGATCACCGTGGCCGACAGCCCCGGCAGCATCCCCCACAGCCCGCTATCGGCCATGAAAAGGCGGCTGGCCATGCGCTCGGGCGAAAACCCGGCGTGACCCCAGGTACCGGGGATGAGGTGGCCAAGCATGGCATAGGCCAGTGCGGCCCCGGCCAGAATCACCAGCGACCAGCCCAGCACTCGGCGGCAGGCCTCGAGAAACACGCCCACGGCCATCACCGTCAGCACCATGTGGTGGGTATCGGGAAAGAGCCGGGCGCGGAACATGTCCTGCCAGTTCAGCAGCACATAGCCCATCGGCAGGATGGCGCAGGCGATCAGCAGCCAGTCATACCAGGGCAGCGTGTTGCGCCCGCGCGCCGATCCGGGGCGAAGCGAGAAGAAGGCGATCGCCAGCACGACCCCGAAAAGACCATGCGTGGCACGCTGCTGCATATGCGGCAGGTTGCCGAAATAGGCCGTGTAGAGATGAAAGGACGAAAACGCCACCGCCACCCCGGCAAACAGCCAGCCCTGCCAGCCCATGAGGGTGCGGTCGGTGCGCCCTTCCTCGTCGATCGAGGTATCGACCACGGGCTTTCGGTCGCCCTCGGGTTCGTGCGGATCGGCTGCGTTCTGGCTCATCTGACGCATCCCCGTTGCGGCAGCAAGGGGCGGCCGCCCGGTTCGACCGGGCGTGCCGCATCATTGGCCGGGGCGCCCGGGCCGCACCCGGACGCACAGGCCGGCTTCGGGGTTCTCAGCCCTCGTATTCCGGCGGAATGACGCTTTCGGGCACATCGATGCCCTGCTCGACCAGGTAACGCACCACGCCTGCATGAAGCGGGATGGTCGAGGACAGCGTCAGCTCGGTGAAATCGGGCGGGTTGCCGCCCGGATAGATCGCCGCCATTTCCTCGCCCGAGCCGAAGGTGGCCTGCGCCAGATCATAGGCCATCTGTTCGGTGATCGAATCCGCCCTCGCGAAATAGCCATAGGCCAGCCCCTTGGCGATTACCGGCTCAGGCTGGTTGGCATAGACACCGGCGGGCACCTCGAAGGTCAGCGCCAGGCCTGACTCCTCGATCATCGCGGCCTGTTCGGGGCTGAAACCGACCATGGTGATGTCGATCGTGGCCTGCAGTTCCTCGATCAGCGAATCGGGCTGGTCGATGGCACCCGAGGTCTTGAAGAAGCCGTCGATCCGGCGATCACGGAAGAAATCGGCAGCGTCGGACATGCCGGCAAGCTGCCAGTCGGGCTCGATCCCCAGCTGCTCGAACAGGGCCAGCGTCACCGCCTCGGTGGCCGTGCCGAGGCCGCCGGGATTGATGCGCATGCCGGCGAGATCGTCAACCGACTCTATGCCGCTATCGGCATGCACCGCCAGCACATTGGGGGTTGCCGACAGGATGGCGATGGCGCGCAGACTTTCATTGCCGCGCCCTTCCCAATCGCCGGTGCCTTCCATCATAGCGGGCAGGGCGAGGTAGTTGGCGATCCCCATCTCGGCCTGTCCGGCATGGACCATGGCCTGGCTGTCGGCCGCGCCCCCGGTTTCGATCACCGAAACGTTCATCTCGTCGGACACGCGGTTCGCCATGGTGGCGAGGCTGGCATAGAAGCTGTACCAGCCCGAGGATGACGAGGTGGTGGCGAAGCCGATCTGCTGCTGCGCCGCGGCCGGGGCGGCGGCCGTCAGGGCCAGCGCGCTGCCGGCGAGAAGGGCGCGCAGCCCATGCCCGTTTGCAAGCTGTTTCATGATGTCTCTCCTGTTGGGTTGGTTTCCTTGCTGTCGGACAGCCCGGTTTGCCCCGGCCGGGGCGAGGCTGCATCCGCCCCTTCGGGCGGGGCGCTTCCGGCCGGGTCGCTGCTTGCGACGGTGGCCAGAAGTCGTTCGGCGGTCTCGATGTAATGGCGACGGATGATCGCCTCGGTCTGCGTGGCGGGCCCGCCCAGTGCGGCCAGAACCTCGTGGTGGCGGGTATGGATGTCGTCGCGCCCGTAAAAGGCACCGGCCACCTGTCCAAAGGCCATCTGCAATGGCCCGTTCGCGCTTTCCCAGGCGCGCAGCATCAGCGGCTGGCCGCTGGCGAGCATGATCTCGCGGTGCCAGGCGGTGTCGAGGCGGGCAACCGTCAGCCAGTCGCCACCCTGCGCCGCCGCCGCCATGGCATCGAGATGCTGCGCCATCCGGGTCTGGACGGCGTTTTCCAGAGAAGCGGGCAGGAGCGCGGCGGCATAGCCCTCGATCAGGCCGCGCAAGGCATAGAGTTGGTAAAGTTCGGCGGGGCTGTATTCGGCCACCCGGCTACCGCGCCAGAAATCCGAGCGCACCAGGCCCTCGCTTTCCAGCCGGCGGATCGCCTCGCGCAGCGGCGCGCGCGAGGAACCGAAGCGCGCGCTCAACTCGGCCTCGCGCAGCCTCGTGCCCGGCGCGATCCCGCCGGTCAGGATATTGTCCCGCAATATCCGGTGGATGCGCCCCTGGCGCGTTTCGTCCGCGCCCGGGTCGATACCCGCCAGGGCTGCCTTGCCCGACGATGTGCCCTCTCCGGCCGCTGTGGGCTGCCGCCCCCCTGCCCCGGTTGATCCGTGCGAAGGATCTGCACCCGGCATTAGACGCGCTCCCTTTATTGCCAGCCGAGTTCTGCCGGCCCTGATTTCCAGGCACCCGTCACGGGGACGGCGCTGGTTTTGTCGATTGTCGACAAGACTGGGCCGAATCGCCGGGCTCGGTCAACCCCAAAGCAGGCTTTGCCGGATTCCGGCGCGCCTTTGGCACGACGCCGAATGTGAAACAAGCGCCCGCAAAGTGCGTTTCCGCCTGCTCACTCGCTCGTCCCGTCACACCGCAGCCGTGCTTCCGGCGCGACGCGGGCACAGCCCGTGGCGGCCGCATGGGCAAGCAGGCAGGCCAGGGTACCGGGATCGATCGAACGGGCCTGGAATCATGCGCCTGCCGCACCGTCCGGCGGGTGCAAGTCAAAAAAGGTTGAAAGCCAAAGCCGCCCGGTGCAGGTTCAGAGAAAGATCAATAAGCGACATCGAAGTGTCGCAAACAACAGGAAGGCACATGCCGAGATCAGATTTCTGGTCAGGGCTGGCGGTGGCCGCTTTCGGCCTGCTGGCACTGCTTTGGATGATTCCGAATTACGCCGGATCGAATCCGTTTGCGCAGATGCCCCCTGGCCTGGTACCCAGCATTGCCGCCTGGATCATGATCATCTGCGGCGTCATCGTGGCGCTGGGCGGTGTGATCGGCATGCTGCGCGACGGCCTGTTGCCGTTCACCCGCGCCATCAACTGGGCCGGCATCGGCTGGGCCTTGTGGCCCTTCCTTTATGTCGCGGTCGCCATCTGGTTCATGACCTTCATCAAGATCACCTGGTTCGGCGCCTTCCTGATTGGCGGCATGCTGATCTTGCTGGGCGAACGGCGGTGGTATGTGATCCTTGGCTGTTCGGTGGTGCCGGTGGTGCTGCTCTACATCCTGTCGGTGTACATGATGCGTATCGGGGTGGTGTAGGGCATGGATTTTTCAGCAGTCGGTGCCGCGGCCGCCGAGGCCCTCACGCTAGCCTCGTTCATTGGAATCGGGGGCGGAGTGCTTCTGGGCTATGTGGTGGGCGTGATCCCTGGCCTGTCGCGCTCGGTGGCGATTTCCATCGCCATTCCGATGACCTTCTACATGTCGCCCTATATCGCCATCTCGTTCCTGATCGGCCTGTCCAAGGGCACGGCGGCGGGTAGCGCGGTCTCGGCGATCCTGCTCAACGCGCCGGGCGAGGCCTCGTCGGCCGCCACCGCGCTGGATGGCTATCCGATGGCCAAACAGGGCAAGCCCAAGACGGCGCTGCAAATCGGGCTCATTGCCTCGGTGATGGGCGATATCCTGGCCACCATCATCCTGATCTTCGTGGCCATTCCCTTTGCCCGCGTGGCGCTGTTGTTCGGCCCCTACGAAATGGCGGCGATCCTGGCTTTTGCGCTGGTCTTCATCGCAGGGCTTTCGGGTGGCAACATCTTCAAGGGGCTCGCGGCCGGCGGGCTGGGTATCTTCCTGGGCACAGTCGGGCTGGACAACCAGACCGGCCTGCCACGGCTGACCTTCGGCTACACCGAACTGATGGACGGCATGCCGCTGATCGCGGTGGCGATCGGCACGCTGGCGCTGTCGGAGATGTTCGTGCAGTCCGAAAAGCTCCGCTATGAGCGCGCCGATATGGCGGTCCAGATGAAGCACGACCCGAATGACCGGATAACCTGGCCGATCTTCCGGCGTATCCTGCCCACGATCCTGCGCGGCACCGGCGTGGGCACCTTCGTCGGCGCGCTGCCGGGGCTGGGGCCGTCGGTGGGCTCGTTCATGTCCTACGGGATGGCTCAGAAGGCGGCAGCAGAGCCCGAGAAATTCGGCAAGGGCGAGCCCAAGGGCATCGCCGCCTCGGAATCGGCCGACAACGCGGTGATTCCGGCGGCGCTGATCCCGCTTTTCGGGCTGGGCATTCCGGGCAATGTCTCGGCCGCGCTGCTGATCGGGGCGTTCGCCATTCACGGCATCACCGTGGGCCCGCTCTTGCTGCGCGACAACCCCGAGCTTTTATATTCGATCTTCGCGGGCATGATCCTGGCCTCGATCATCATGCTGGTGCTGGGCTGGTACGGGCTGATGGTGTTCGCCCAGATCACCCGCGTGCCGCCGCATGTGGTGATCCCCATCGTGATATTCTTCTGCCTGGCCGGGATGATGCTGCAAGGCTACGGCACCTTCGGTCTGGTTATCCTGATGGCCTTTGCGGCGCTGGGATACTTAATGAAGAAATACGACTATTCCTTCGTCACTTTCCTTGTCGCCTTCATCATAACTCCGATGCTCGAACTGAACCTGCGCCAGAGCATCATCCTGTCGCGGGGGAACTGGGAGATTCTGCTGAATCGCCCCATCGCCCTGGTCTTCATCGTCTGCACGCTGCTGGCGCTTGTGGCGCTGATCCTGCGCACGATCAAGACGGGCAAACCGGTCGCCGGTGCCCCGGCGGATTGACACCTGAAAGCTAAGGAGAGACCCATGAACAGACGCGCACTCATAGCCGCTGCGGCGGCCATCGGCACCCTTTTCACGGCACCGATGGCACTGGCCGAGGAATGGCGCCCCAGCCAGCCCATGACCATGGTCATCGGCTTCGCCCCCGGCGGCTCGACCGATATTCAGGGCCGCGTGCTGGCGAGGGTGCTCGAGGAACATTTCGGCCAGCCGGTAAATGTGGTCAACCAGCCCGGTGGCGGCGGCGCGGTGGCGCTGACGCGCTTTCTCAATGCCCAGCCCGACGGCCACACCTTCATGTTCGGCGTGCAGCTTGGCCTGACCTTTTCGCCCATCGTCACCGAAACCGAATACGATATCGACGATTTCCGCTATGCCGGCACGCTGGTCGGCGGGCAGTTCGGCGTCGTTGCGCGCGGTGATGCGCCCTATCAGAGTTTCGAGGAGCTGATCGAATACGGGCGCGAGAACCCGATGACCTATGCCCAGCAACTGCCCATGGACCAGGCGATCATGGAAATCATCGCCGAGCAGGAGGGCATCGACCTGGCCATCGTGCCCACCGGCGGCGGTGGCGGCATGGCGCCGCTTCTGCTGGGTGGCGAGGTCGATTTCGCCTTTTCGGGCGGCACGCATGCGCAATACACCCCCACCGGCGAGATGAATGTGCTTGCCTTCCTGACGCGGGAGCGCTCGCCCTTCTACGAGGATGTTCCGACGCTGGTTGAGCTGGGCTATCCCTATGCGATGGATGATTTCCGCTCGTTCTTCCTGCCGGGCGGCACGCCTGACGAGATCATTGACGCCTTCGAGAACGCCGCGCGCTTCGCCGTCGAGCACCCCGATTTCGTCGATGTCACGGTCGACAACACCCTGCACCCGATCGTCTTCATGGACGCAAGCGAAACCGAAGCCACGATACGCGAGATCAGGGAAGCAAACGAAGCCCTGATGGCCAACTGAGTGCAACAGAGAGGAGAAGTAAGATGAAAAGAAGACATTTGATCGCGGCCACCGCCGCGCTTGCCGCGGGGCTGGTCGCCGCCCCGGTTGCGATGGCCGATGACTGGCCGACGCGCCCGCTGACCATGGTCATCGGCTTTGCCCCCGGCGGCTCGACCGATATCCAGGGTCGCGTGCTGGCCAATGTGATGGAGGAATATCTCGGCCAGCCGGTGAATGTGGTCAACCAGCCCGGCGGCGGGTCGGCCGTGGCCTTCACCCGGCTCGCCAACACAGCGGCGGATGGCTACACCTTCCTGTTCGGCGGCACCACGGCGCTGACCTTCACCCCGATCATCACCGAGGTCGAATACGAGATCGACAATTTCGAGTATCTCGCCGCGGTAGCGGTGGGCCAGAACGCCATCGTCACCTCGGCCGAGCAGCCATTTCAGACCTTCGACGAGATCATCGAGCACGGCCGCGAAAACCCGATGACCTATGCCCAGCAGACCGCGCTGGACGAGGCCATCATCCGCGCCATCGCTGCCGAGGAAGGGCTTGACCTGGCCATCGTGCCAACCGGCGGCGGCGGCGGCATGGCACCGCTGGTGCTGGGCCGCGAGGTCGATTTCGCCTATTCGGGCGGCACGCATGCGCAGTACACACCCACCGGTGAGATGGTGGTTGCGGCCTTCATGTCGGCCGAGCGCAGCCCCTTCTATGAAGATGTGCCCACCCTGATCGAGCTTGGCTACAACTATTCGATCGAGGATTATCGCACCATCATCGTGCCGCAGGGCGTGCCCGACAATGTGCGCGAGCGCCTGATCGGCGCGGCCGAGCATGCCAGCCAGGCCCAGGCCTTCATCGATATCACCGAGGGCAACACCTTCTTCCCGGTCGTCTTCATCGGCCAGGAAGAGATGGAAGAAAACGTGCGCCGCATCCGCGCTGCCACCGAAGAGGTGATGGCCGACTGACGCACCAAGGTACCGGCTGTGCGAGCCGCAGCCGGTACCACCGACCCCCGATTCCGGTTTGTTCCCGCCGCCGAAAGACCTGCGGCCGCATAACCAGCCGGGAACAACCTCTGGCAAATCCGGTGCGGTTCAAGGTGCCATGCTATCCGTCCAGAACGCGCCTGACCTTCTCGGCGAGATCCGCGCGACGGTAAGGCTTGCTCAGAAGATTCACGCCGGGGTCAAGCCGCCCCTGATGAACTATCGCATCTTCGGCGTAGCCCGAAGTGAAGATAATCCTGAGGTCAGGCTGGCGAAGCCGCGCAGCATCGGCAAGCTGGCGCCCGTTCATGCCACCGGGCATCACCACGTCGGTGAACAGCAGGTCGAAGTCGTGACCACGCTCCATGATCTCGATTGCGTCAGCACCAGACGCTGCCTCCTTGCAATCGTAGCCAAGGCTTCTGAGTTGCGAGACGACATGACTTCGCACCATGTCATCATCCTCGACGACAAGGATGCGTTCTGTTCCCCCGATCAATCCGGTATTGGGCACGGATGCCGACTCTTGCTTCTCTTTCCTGTCAGCAGCGGGGAAATACAGCTTGACCGACGTGCCCTCGCCAGGTTCCGAGTAGATCCGGGCAAGGCCGTTCGACTGCTGAACAAACCCCCAGACCATCGACAGGCCCAGCCCTGACCCCTTGCCGACCTCCTTTGTCGTGAAGAAGGGCTCGAACGCCCGTTCCAATACCTCTGGCGTCATACCGCAGCCATTGTCGGTCACCGATATACTCACATATCCGCCCTCCTTGACCTCCTCGGCGCGCAACAGATCATCCGCCATGAACGTTGCGTTCGAAGCCGCGATCGTCAATTTCCCGCCATCGGGCATGGCATCGCGCGCGTTGATCACGAGATTGAGGATCGCATTCTCGAACTGGCCCGGATCGACCTCGATCGGCCAGACGCCGGGCGCGGCACTCATCTGGATCTGGATATCCTCGTTGATCGTTCGGCAGATCAACCCTTCGAGCCCGGTCAGCACCGCCACCGGGTCAAGATGCTCGGGCGCAAGCGCCTGGCGGCGTGCGTAAGAAAGCAGGTGACTGGTCAGGGTAGCACCTCGCTCAGCCGCCTGCATCGTGACTTTGGCCAGTTGCTGCGCCCTTGGGTCCTTGGCGTGGATGTCCGCGAGAGTTTCGGCACTTCCCACGATGATCGTCAGAAGGTTGTTGAAATCGTGGGCGATGCCGCCCGTCAACTGCCCGACGGCTTCCAGCTTCTGAGATTGGCGCAACTTCTTTTCCAGAGCGCGCAGTTCGGTAACATCAGTCGTGCTGCCGATAAGCCTGATTGCCTCGCCCGAATGATCGCGCAGAACAAGACCACGCGCCACCACATCCAGCGCCCGACCATCTGCGCAGAGGAATCGATACTCACTGGTCCAGTTGCTTTCGCCGCTCTCGATCACGGACCGCAGGTTTTCAACCACGCGGTCGCGGTCATCGAGGTGAATCCAGTTTTCCCAGGCGCTCATGTTTGTGTCAAACGCCTCCGGGCTATAGCCGTAAACGTTCTGCAACGTCTCGTTCCACCAAATCCATTCCGACTTCAGATCTGCATCCCAGATGAGGTCATTGGTCGCACGGCCAAGTAATCTGAAACGCTCTTCGCTCACGCGCAGCACGGCGGCGCTGCGTTCCGCTTCTTCGGCCATGGCCGCGCTCAAGATTTCCTGGTCACGGTGTCGTGTGAAAAAGCCGACAAACAGTACGAAGGCGAAGAAGCTGGCCAGAAACGCAACGATCGCACCCACTTCCGCAATGTCGCGCGGGTCGGTCATGCGCACCAGCACATATGTCGCGATCGGCACCGGAGCCAAGCTGACGAGCAGATCGATCGATCGCTTGAAAAAGCCAAAATTTGTGAACTGGTGAAACATCACCAGCGGGAAAAACCAGGTGATGTAGGGAACGATAGCGACCATTTCCTCGGACGCCCTGTAGGCAAGGATGGCAACGGCATTCAGGTAGATTGCAAAAAATACACTCAGGCTCCCGGTGATCACGCCCGTCGCCATCGCCGGTTGCACCGAGATGAGGATCAGCAAGCCGACGGTCACAAGCGCACAGAGACCAATGAGCCAGACCTCGGCCGTCGAAACGGCGCCGAGTGCCACTCCAAAGAACACACCAAGCATCGCACCGGAGAACGCAATCAACAGTGCGATCTGGACTGTCTTGCGCGCCTGTCTGCGGCGGTCTGCGTTCAAATCCAGGGCCGAGGGCATAATCGCTTTCTGTTCGGTTCGCCGGGTCGGCTGTCGATCCTGTCCGAGCAATGATCGGACTCCTCAAAGATGCACGATAGATGATTCATTTCTCAAGACAACGCTCAATGGCCGCCGCGGCGATTCGTCCATGCCTTGGCCGGGCGTGGCCACATCGGCGTCGACAGCATCAAACCGAAGGCGCGCTGCCTTTCGGCTATGGCGATGGCGAACCGGGCCATCCGCAATAGACGAGAGGAACCGCCATTGCCGGGCATTCGGATTGGTCACGCCCCGCAACGGCCACTGTGCGGAACGAAGCGGATTACGACCGCTTTGCAGGGCCAAAAGGCAGCTCCTCAGTCGAGAGCAAGCAGCCCATCACATGCTGTGGCAAGAGCCGACTTTGAACCCTATCCCTGCGCGCCGCACTTTGACCCGAAATCTGTGCAATCAGCCTGCCCACCAATCGCGCGGCTTGGCCCGTTTGGCGCGGCCCGAACGGTCGTCAAGCCACAGCGCCAGCCTCCGCAGCGGCGACAGTGCCAGCTTCAGCCAGAACCGGTTGCGCCATGTGCGGAAATCGCGGTTGAATGGGCAGACCCGCAGGCAGATCGCGCAGTCGCTGGCCAGTTTCGCCCAGTAGCCAAAGCAGGCTTCGGCATCCGATGTCCATTTGACCACGCCCTTGATGGCACTGCGGTTGGGGCCACCCTCGGCCGGAGTCCCGAAGGGCAGCGCCTTGACCGGGCAGGCGTCCGCACAGCGCGTGCAGATATCACAGACCTTGCGCACGCCAACAGGGCGCGGCGTGTCATGGGTCAGCGGCAGATCAGTGAATATCTTCGAAAACCGCAGCCTCGGCCCGAATTCGGGCGTGATCACCATCTGGTTGCGCGCATATTCGCCAAGCCCCGCCTTGACCGCAAAGGGAATCACCAGCCCGGTGTCGTTCATCGAGGCCACCGCTCGATACCCTAGGTTGCGGATGAACGCCGCCAGTTGCATCACGATTGCCGCCTCATGGCTGTATTCGCGCCCCGTCGCGGCGCCGGCCAACGCCGAGGGATAGGTCTGCACAAGGGGCATATCCATCTGATGGCCCAGCACGATGACATGCCCCAGCCCTTCGGGCAGACCAAGCTCGGCCTCGGTGAAATCGCGGGTATCCACGCGGGTTTCATAGATCCATCGGGTGTCCATTGCCGTGATCCCGCACAGATCAGCGCCAAAGAACCTGGCCACGCGCTTGATTTCCTCGGCCATGCGCGCAGGGTCTTCGACTCGCACCTGTAAAGGGGCGACAGGGGTGTCTTCAGCGATAGGGGCCTGAAACCCCTCGCGCCGACCCTGCGCCGCCGAGCGGTTCGAGACCACATCGCTGATCAGCCACGCTGCGTTACGAAGGGCAAAGTCGCGCTGCTGGAACCCTTCGCCCTTCCGAGGATTGGCGTCGATGCGGTAGCTGGCAAAGAAGGCATCACTTTGGGCGCTGCGCACAGAAGGGTCCCAGAAGGCGCGGCTGAAGATGTCGTCACGCTGGCGAAAGCGCGCAAAAGCCGGCGTGGTGACAATGCCTGCGGCGGCATCCAGCGCCGGGTCGGGCGGTTGGTTGTGGCCTTGGGGTGGTGGGTGCATGGGGCCTCCGCGCCAGATCCGACATTCCCCAAATGGCGTGCCGTCAAACGGAAAGATTGCCTTTTCGGCCTTACTGATCAAGCGGTGTCCAACCCGAGAAACGCCTTCGGACTGGGGACTCTGCTGCACAAATTGGCCCAATGACCGTGCGCCCTTATCCCCGGACACACTTATCCCGCAGCTTTCGTGACGGCTACGCCGAACGCAGCGTAGCCGTTCAGAGCGGCGATACGGACCTGGCGTTCTGCAAACTGACGGCCACACCTGCCTGTCGGCGTGTCATCCGCGCTCATCTAGGGGTCGAGCCGGACCTTCCAGTGTCAATTTCGGCGTAAAAAAAAGGCCAGTGTTCCTGTGGAATGGTCCCCCTTCGGCGGCGGTCTGGCAGGCACCTTGGCACATGCGCTCCCACATCGCTGGCGCGCGCCAGGTCGGCGTCACATTCTGCTTTTGCGTGGCGACAGCGATGCCACGACGTGGTCTGCAAATACGCGCGCAATCTCGTTACCATCGCGCTCGCCATCGTCCGAGAACCAGCGATTAACCCCGTTGATCGCACCCATGAAGAAAAATACCGCCAGTTTCGGATCACAGGGCGCGATCTCGCCGTCGTCCATCGCCTGCGCCAGCAGTTCTCGCAGGCGGGTATCGATTGCGCGGCGGCGCTGCTGGATGCGTTCCGTATCTTCCGGGGTCATCGAATAATACTCGGTCAGCACCACACATGTGCCCAACGCGGTTGTGGTGCGGTCGATGTATCCTTCGGCAAACCCGGCGATCCGATCAAGCGCGCTGCCACCCCGCCTCTCTGCCTCGGCGAGCGCCTCTTCGGCCATGCCGACGGCCATGCGGTGGCATTCGTACAGAATTTCCTGCTTGCTGCGAACATAGCGATACAGCATCGGCTTGGTCACCGACAACTCGCGCGCGATCTCGTCCAGTGTGGTGCGGTGAAATCCCTTTCGGCCAAAGGCCCGCCCCGCAGCCTGGATCAGCGAGAGGCGGCGGATGTCGTGGCGCCTCGAGCTGCCCTCCGGGGCGGTGTGCCAGGCGTCGGCGATCTCGTCGCGGTTGTCGTTTTCCTGATCGGTCATCGGTGTCGGGCGATCCTGTGCGTTGATGTGATTTCTTCCGCCGAAAGGCGATCAAGGTCAATCCTTGCCCCCGCCGATGCCGGTGCAGCGGCGGCATGAAAGAACACCGCCAGCACCGTGACAAGCCTGTTGACACAACAAGCAGTGCTGGTTAGCGTCTGGTGTTACTGGCGGGTAACTTCACGCTGAGGCCGGGTTGCCACCTGCCCAAGGCAGGAAGCAAATTCACATTAAGACACTGTTATTACGTCTGAGTTGTCTGGCATCCGCAGCGAGGGCGCGGTGACCGCAAGGGCCGTGCCCCGATGCGCAAGGGAGGGAACAATTTGACGCGATTGCGCGACGACACAGTGCCGAAGGGTCGTGTCACGGTGGTGACCGGCGGCGCATCGGGCCTTGGCGCGGCAACTGCGCGGCTGCTGCGCGATCACGGCGCGCAGGTGGTGGTGCTGGATGCCGATACCGCTGCGATCAAGGCCATGACCGGCGAGCCGGGCCTGCACGCCATGCAGGCCGATGTCACCGACGCGGCGCGCATCGAGGCGCTTTTCGCCCGGATCGAGGCGGATATGGGCCCGGTTTCGGCGCTGGTGTGCTGCGCAGGGATTGCGATGCCGGGGTCCGTGGTGCGCGGCGGTCAACCCATGCCGCTGGCCGAGTTTCGCCGCGTGATCGACGTCAATCTACTGGGCACGCTGAACTGCATCCGCTGCGCGGTGCCTCAGATGATCAATCACCGCCACGAAGCCGACGCAGAGGCCGGAGTGATCGTCGTTACTGCCTCGATAGCCGCGCAGGATGGGCAGGTCGGGCAAGCAGCCTATGCCGCCTCGAAGGGGGGCGTGGCAGGCATGGTGCTGCCGCTGGCGCGGGAACTGGGAGATCAGGGGATTCGCGTAATGGGGATCGCGCCTGGCGTGTTCAGCACCCCAATGACCGAGGAACTGCCCGAGCGCTCGCGCGAGATCGTTTTTTCGGCGGTGCCGCCGTTTCCGAAACGCGCCGGGAATGCAACGGAGTTCGCTGATCTGGTGCACGCCATCCTGTGCAACCCGATGCTGAACGGAGATACAATCCGGCTCGATGGCGGGCTGCGCATGCCTGCAAGATTGTAGGGACAGGGAATGGAGATCGAGGGACAAACCGCTGTGGTCACCGGCGCCGCCTCGGGCTTGGGCCGGGCCGTGGTGCACGCCCTTTCGACGCGTGGCGCATCGGTCGGGGCCATCGACCTGCCGGGCGCGATGCTGGAAGCGATGGCGGATGCGCAGGTGCTGCCCGTCGCCGCCGATGTAGCCGATGGCCCGGCAATGGAAGCGGCCTTTCAAACCATCAGCGACTGGCGCGGGCGGCCGCGCATTCTGGTCAACTGCGCCGGCATCCTGGCGCCTGCGCGCGTTTTCCGCATTGAAAAACGCGCCCATGGCACGGCCGGGCGCGCCATCCCGCGCGCGCTGGATGACCTTCGCCGGGTGATCGAGGTCAATCTCATCGGCACCTTCAACCCCATCCGCCTGTTCGCCGCTGCGCTGGCCGATGGAACCGGCGGCGATGGCCCCGATACCGGTGTGATCGTCAACACCGCCTCGGTCGCGGCATTCGAGGGGCTGTCCGCGCAAGCGGGCTATGGCGCCTCCAAGGCGGGCGTGGCCGCGATGACCCTGCCGCTGGCGCGCGAGCTGGCGCGCTATGGTATCCGCGTGGTGTCGGTGGCGCCGGGGGCTTTCGATGCTGGAGTTTTCGGCAATGTGCCGGCGCATACCCAGGCACAACTGATCCGTGATGTGCCATTTCCACACCGTCTTGGCCGGCCCGAGGAGTTCGCGCGCCTTGTTGTCGAGATCATCGGCAACCAGATGCTGAACGGTGCGGTATTGCGCATCGATGGTGCGGTACGCATGCGCGAGCCGGCGGTGACGCCATGAGCGCAGCGCCGAACATCATTCACCGGGTTCTCTATGGCGACAGGCTGGTGCGCTGCTACGATGATTGCCCGCAGAACCTGGACCGGATGCTGGTGCAGGTGGCGGCGGCACGCGGCAACGCACCGGCCGTGACCGATGGCCGCGTCACGCTTGGCTATTCCGAGCTTCAGGCACGCCTTGGCACGCTGGCGGCCGGGCTGGCCGCGCAAGGGGTCCGGCCGGGTGAGCGGGTGGTGGTCTTTGCCGGCAATGGTGCGGATTTCATTGTCGCGCTCTTTGCCATCTGGCGGCTGGGCGCAATTGCCGTGCCCATCGGCATACGCCAGACAGCGGCAGAGCTGACCTATATGCTGAACCAGTGCGGCGCCGCGGCCGTGCTGTTCGATGCCGGTCTTGCCCCGCAACTGCCCGCGCCCGAAGCCGTGCCCAGCGTGCGGCTTTACGCGGCGATCGGCGACAGCACCGGGCCCCTGCCTGCCGAGGCCCCGCCGGGCACGCTGGCGGTGGATGAGTTGTGCCACAGCCACCCGCCCTTGACCGCCGCGCCGGAAACCGACACGCAGGATGTGGCCTGCATCATGTATACATCCGGCACCACGGGCCGGCCGAAAGGCGCGATGCTGCCGCATCTGGGTTTCTACCACACCGCCCGCAACTATGAGCAGCGCTTTGGCTACCGGCCGGATGACCGCATGCTGCTGGTCATCCCGGGCACACATATTTCCGGTCTGTTGGCCACGATCATGACGATGATGCTGGTGGGTGGCTGCGTGGTCTGTCGCCGCCAGTTCCGCGCCGCCGAGGTGCTCGACGTGATCGAGGCCGAAGCGATCACCGCCGCCGTGATGGTGCCGGCGATGTACAACCTGCTTCTGCTGGAACCTGATATCACCGCGCATGACCTGTCGGTCTGGCGCATCGGCCATTTCGGCGGCGCGGCCATGGCCGAGGTCACCATCCGGCGGCTGGCCGAAGCGCTGCCGGGACTGAGCCTGCACAACGGTTTCGGCAGCACCGAGACCACCTCGGCGGTTGCGCTGACCGGGGCCCTGACGTCAGATGACGCGCTTGACAGTGTGGGCAGCATCCTGCCCTGCATCGACATCCGCGTGATGGACGAGCAGGGGCACGAGGTGCCGCCGGGCGAGCCGGGCGAGTTGTGGATCCAGGGGCCGGGCAACGCCATCGGCTACTGGGACAACCCGGACGCCACGCGCGCGGGTTTTGTCGGCGGCTACTGGCGCTCGGGCGATATCGGCTCGGTCGACGACCATGGGCTGCTGCGGGTCTTCGACCGGATCAAGGACATGATCAACCGGGGTGGCTACAAGGTTTTCTGCGTCGAACTGGAAAACGTGATCCAGGCCTTTCCCGGCGTGGTCGAGGCGGCCGCCGTACCCAGCCCCTGCCCGGTACTGGGCGAGCGGGTGCATGTGTTCATCCATGCGCGCGAGGCCATTGACCCTGCGGCGCTGCGGTCCTGGTGCCGCGACCAGCTGGCCGATTACAAGACGCCTGATTTCGTCACAATCTGGCCCGAACCCCTGCCGCGCAACCTGAACGGCAAGCTGTCGAAAGCGCCGCTGCGCGAGGCGGCGCGCGAGCAGGCAGCAAAGCGCGTGACCAGCGACCCCAAAAGGAAGGATGCCTGACATGACCGGAGCGGTATTCATTCTTGGTGGCAGCCAGACAGATTTCGCCCGGAATGCGGCGCGCGCGGGCGACGGGCTGTTTGAGCTGATGCGCGATGCGGTGCAGGCGGCTTTGTCCGACGCCGGGGTGGAGGCCGCGCAGATCGATGCCTGCCATGTCGGTAACTTCACCGGCGAGCTGTTCGCCGGTCAGGGCCATCTGGGCGGCATGTTCGCGGCCATCGACCCCATGCTTTACGGCAAGCCCGCGGGCCGGCACGAGGCCGCCTGTGCCTCGGGTTCGATCGCGCTGCTGGCCGCCACCGCCGAGATCGAGGCCGGGCGCCATGATTGTGTGCTCGTTGCCGGGGTCGAGTTGGAGCGCAATGTGTCCGGCAAGCAGGCCGCGCAGTATCTGGGTGCCGCCATGTGGGTGGGCACCGAAGGCCAGGAAGCCACCTATCCCTGGCCCAGCATGTTCGACCGCGTGGCCGGCGAATACCAGCGCCGTTACGGACTCGATTACAGGCATCTTGCCGCTATTGCCGAGCTCAACATCGCCAACGCCCGGAAGAATCCGCTGGCCCAGACCCGGGGCTGGCAATACACCGATGCCAGCTTCACCGACGACAACGACGCCAACCCGGTGATCGAGGGCATTGTGCGCCGGCAGGATTGCGCGCAGGTCACCGATGGCGCGTCTGCCGTGATCCTGGCCTCGGAGACCTTTGCACGCGAATGGGCGGCTGCGCGTGGCCTGTCGCTTGATGATCTGCCGCGCATTGCCGGCTGGGGGCATCGCACCGCGCATCTGCGGCTGGCCGAAAAGCTGCAGATGAGCCACAACAGCCCCTATGTGTTTCCGCATGTGCGCGACACGATCCGGGATGCCTTTTCCCGCGCCGGCGTAAACGATGTGTTCGATCTGCACGGAATCGAGACGCATGACTGCTTCTCGCCCACCGAATACATGGCCATCGACCATTTCGGCATCACCGCCCCCGGCGAAAGCTGGCGCGCGATCGAGGCGGGCGACATTGCGCCGGGCGGGCGCATTCCGGTCAACCCCAGCGGCGGGCTGATCGGCGTGGGCCATCCGGTCGGCGCCACCGGAGTGCGCATGCTGCATGATGCCGCGCGCCAGGTCACGGGCCGGGCGGGCGATTGCCAGGTCGAGGGCGCCAGGCGCTTCGGCACGCTCAATCTCGGCGGAAGCGCCACCACAGTTGTCAGTTTCGTCGTCGAACGCGGCGAATAGGCAGACGGTCCGCGCGCCGAAGAGGAGCGGCGCGCGGCAGCAAGCGACCCCGATCCCATGGCTGGATCGGTCAATCAAGGGAGGAGACCCAAAGATGACGAAGAACAACAAAACCCTTTCCCGCCGGGGCTTTCTGGCGCGCGGGTCCACGGCGGTTGCCGGCGCAGGCCTTCTGGCCGCCCCGGCGACCATCGCCTCGGCAAGCACGCCGGTCACCTGGCGGATGCAGACCCATTTTCCCACCGGCACCTGGTATTTCAGCGATATCTTCCAGGATCTGGCCGACCGTATCACCACCGCCACCAATGGCGAACTGGTCATCGAAACGCATGCGCCCGGCTCGATCGTGGGCACCGGCGACAAGCTGATCGCCTGTTCGCGCGGGACGCTGGACGCGGCGTTCACCTTCCCGGCCTACTGGGTGGGGCAGATCCCGGCGGCGGGGCATCTGAACGGCAATCTGGCCACCTTCTCCAGCACGCAGGAGATGGAATACTACATGTACGAGATGGGCGCGCTGGACATCATCCGCGAAGCCTATGCGGAACGCGGTGTCCAAGTGGTGGGCCCGATCGCCGGTGGCGGCGTGACGCTCTTTGGCAAGCGGCCAATCCGAACGCTGGAGGATTTTCGCGGCTATCGCATCCGTACCACCGGCACCGCCGCACGCGTGCTGGAACGACTCGGCGCCGCACCAGTAAGCGTGGCCGGGGGCGAGCTTTACCAGGCGCTGCAGACCGGCGTGGTGGATGCCGCGCATTGGGGCAGCATCTCGGGCGGGATGAGCATGAACTTCCAGGAAGTGACCTCCTTCATCATGCAGCCTGATCTGGTGTATCCGACGAATCTGGAGGTTTTCGTCAACATGAACCGGTGGAACGCGCTGGGCGAGGACCACAAGCGCGTGGTGAATGACGCGGTGCGCGCGACGACCGGCATCTACACCGCCAAGATCCTGTACGAGGATGTCAGCGGCATGAACCGGTTCATCAACGATCACGGCGGCGAAGTGGCCATGATGGAGGACGCGGTGCTTGACGAGATGCGCTCGGCCTCGATGGCGGTGGTCGACGAGATTTCGGAGCAAGACCCGCGCTACAGCGGCCGGCTGGGCGAGATGCTGCACGAATTCATGCGCTTTACTGGCAAGCTTTGAGTCCAGCTTGCACCTGACAGAACGGGCCTGTGCCTGCATCGCGCCGGCACAGGCGTTCTTCGCCGAACGAGGCCCCCATGTTCCTTGCTGACTGGATCGACCGCGTAAACGGCTTTCTTGGCCGGCTTGTCAGCTATGCCATCTGGATCGGTATGGTTGTCGTCGTCTACGAGGTGGTGATGCGCTATGCGTTCAACGCTCCCACCGTCTGGGCACAGGGCTATGCACAGCGCATCTTCGCCGGGTATTTCATCCTGATCGGCGCCTACACGCTGATCCAGCGCGGTCATGTGCGGGTCGATCTGCTGCTGGGCGCGGCATCGACACGGCGGCGCGCGCTGCTCGATATCATCAATTACAGCGTCCTGCTGATCTGGATGGCCGCCCTGACCTATGAGGGATGGTTCTATCTGCATGACGCCTGGCAATGGGGCGAGCGTGACGACGGCGCGCTGGGTCATCCGATGTGGCCAGTCAAGCTGGCGCTGCTGATCGGCGTTGCCATGATGGCGCTGCAGGGCCTGGCGGAACTGATGCGTTCTGTCCTTCGGTTGATCGACCCGGCCCGGGCAGGAGGGCAGCCATGAGCCCGGAATTACTGACCCTGGGGATGTTCGGCGCGCTTTTGCTGCTCATCATGCTGGGTGTGTCGCTTTCCTTCGCGCTGGGCGGGGTGGCGGTAGTCTTCACGCTGATCCTTTCGGGACCCATCGGTTTGTTTCCCATGATCTCAGCCGTGTTCGGCAGCATGTGGTCGATCCTGCTGTCGGCGGTGCCGTTCTTCGTGTTCATGGGCGTGGCACTGGCACGATCCAGGATTTCCGAGAACCTGTACCAGGCGTTCTACCTGTGGTCTGGCCGGGTGAACGGTGGGCTGTTGCTGGGCACGTCAGGCTTTGCCGCGGCGCTTTCGGCAATGACCGGCAGCTGCGCGGCTTCCACGCTGACCACCGGCAAGGTCGGCCTGCCAGCGATGGAGCAGCACGGCTATGACAAGCTCTTCGCGCTGGGCACCATCGGCGCGGCGGGCACGCTGGGCATCCTGATACCGCCTTCGATCACGCTGATTGTCATCGGCATGACGACGGGGCTTTCGATTGGCCGGCTGTTCATGGGCGGGCTGATTGCCGGTGTGCTGGTGCTGTCGGTCATCATGGCCTATGTCGCCATCCGCGCCTGGCGCCAGCCCGCGCTGGCGCCCTCGCTGGGACAGGCGGTTCCGTTCACCGAAAAGCTGCTGGCTCTGCGCTCGGTGGTCATGCCGCTGGTCATCATCCTCAGCGTGCTGCTGACGATCTTCATGGGCCTTGCCACCCCGACCGAGGCCGCCGCGGTGGGCGCGCTGGCGGTCTTTCTGGCCGTGGCCCTGCGCGGCGAGGTGAGCTGGCGCTTCATCCGCGAGGTCAGCCACGAGACAGCCAGCACCACCGGCATGGTCATCTGGATCGTGTTCGGGGCCACCGCCTTTGTATCGGTCTACTCGGCCGGTGGGGGCATCACCTTCATGCGCGGGGTTCTGCTTGGCGCCGACATTCCACCCTGGATGATGATCGTGCTGATGCAGCTCATCGCGCTGGTTCTCGGCATGTTTCTTGACCCGATTGGCATCATCCTGCTGGTCTTGCCGATCTTCTTTCCGGTCGTGGTACAGTTGGGGTTCGATCCGCTGTGGTTTTGCATCATCTTTCAGGTGAACCTCTGCATCGGCTACATCACGCCGCCCTTTGGCTACAACATTTTCTACTTGAAGGCGCTCAGCCCGCAAACACCCATCCTGGGTCTGTACCAGGCGGTATTGCCCTTCGTCTTCCTGATGATTTCCGCAGGTGCGATCCTGCTGATTTTTCCATCCATCCTGATCGAGGGCACGCGGTATCTGATGCCGTGACATTCCCGATGTCAGCGATGGCACTGTTTTCTTGGCATGGCCGGCCGCGCTGAAGTCCGCGACGACGCCGGGACTGAAGCAGCAATGACGCTAATCTGCCTTTGCACTGTCTGCCTCCCCATTTCACAGGCTTGCTTTCATTCGAATCCGCTCGGCTACAAGCCATGAAACGAAGCGAAAAAAGCCAGCTTCAAACGGTCCAGTTTGCGGGGGTCAGATCACACGCAATGCGCTCGTCCGAACAACCCCCTGGAAACCACATTTCAATCACTCCATGCGCCCCCGACAGTTCAAGCCGGGGATTGATTACACCTGGGCCAGTTCTCGGCAGCGATGCTGGCAGTTGCCGTGTCGGCTCTCGGTGACAACCAACTGGTATGCGCATTAAGTCCTTCAATCTCCGGCAGCTCTGCGAAGCACCTGCTGTGCTTGACGCACATGCGGGTGATCCAGCATCTGCCCGTCCAGCACGGCCACCCCAGAACCAGCCGAGGCCACCGCCGCCAGCACCTTCCGCGCGTGCTCGATCTGGGCAGCGCTGGGCCGGAACGCGGCGTGGATCGGCTCGATCTGGGCGGGATGAATCGCCAGCTTGCCCGAAAACCCCAGCGCAGCCGCCTCTTCGGCCTCTTGCATCAAGCCGGCGGGATCCGAAAGTCCGGTGAACACGGCATCGACGGCGTCAATCCCGGCTTCAAGGGCCGCCAGCAAGCACATCTCGCGCGCCAGCCGGAACGGCCCCAGATATCGCCCCGAACCATCGCGGTTGCGCGACGCGCCCATATCGGCAGACAGATCCTCGCCCCCCCAGCACAACCCGGCAAGCGCGGGATGCGACCAGTCCTCGCGCATCAGGCGGCGCAGCGCGCGCACGGTTTCCGTGGCAATCGCCAGTATCTTGGGATCGCCGCTGCCACCTTGCGCCGCGATCAGACCGGCAAGCGTGGCGATATCGTCGGGCCCTTCGCATTTGGGCAGCACATAGCCATCGGGCCGCAAGGGGGCGATTGCAGCCAGATCGGCCTCTGTTTCGCCGGATCTCAACCCATTGACGCGCACGAAACGTGCCATTGGCGCGGGTTCGGCCAGAAAGGCGGCGACTTGCACGCGCGCGGCGGGGCGCGCAGCGGCGGCGACGGAATCTTCCAGATCAAGGATCAGCGCATCGGCGCCGCTGTCGAGCGCGCGCGCCTGTTTGCGGGTGCTGTCCCCGGGCACGAAGAGATACGACCGGAAGCCGGGGCCAGGCAACGGCACAGCGCCGGTCATATCGCGGAAATTCCGCCGGTGACCGAGATGGTCTGCCCGGTAATCCGCGCCGCCTGGTCGCTGGCCAGAAAGACGGCCATAGCCGCCAGATCCTCGGGTCGCACGACGCCCAGATCGGCCCGCGACTTGGCCTTGGAGAACAGCCGGCCAGCGAAGGAATCGTCCATCAGACGATCATGCAGGGGGGTGCCCTCGACAATCGAAGGGGTCAGGCAGTTCACCCGGATGCCGTCGCGCTTGACCTCGTTTGCCATGGCACGGCAGAACATGATGATCGCCGCCATGGCCGCTCCGATGGTCACCTCGCCGGGCGTTGCCAGCTTGCCCGCGTCCGAGGCCACACACAGAATGGTGCCACTGCCCTGCATTGCCATGACCGGCAGAACCGCGCGTGCAGGGGTTATGACCGGCGCCAGGGCGGCGCTGACCTGTGGCATCAGTTCGGGCAGGGGAATGTCCCGCAACAGCCGGGGCATCGGATCGCCGCCCCCGCAAGACATCAGCACGTCGATTCCGCCAAGGGTGCCGACAGCCTGTTCTACGAGCGTGGCGCAGTCATCGGCCTTGCCGGCATCTGCGGCTATGAAGGCCGCGCCCGGCGCCGCGAGCGCGGCAAGTGCCCTTGCCCCGCGATCGCGGTTGCGCCCGGCGATGACCACCTCTGCGCCTTCGGCCAGCATCGCCCTTGCCGTGGCCAGCCCGATACCCGCCGTGCCGCCCACGATCAGCGCGCGCCGGCCATCCAGTTGGCCGCTCATGAAGCGGCCGGGCGTTTGCGCATCAGCGCGGCCCGCTCGCAAATGCCGCACAGAACCCCGTCCTGATTGAAGCACTCATGCTGCAAGGTCACGATCCCTTCGCCGGGACGCGACTTGCTTTCGCGCTTGGCCAGAACCGTCGTCCGAATACGGATCGTGTCGCCCTCGAACAAGGGATGGGGAAAGCGGACCTTGTCCATGCCCAGATTGGCGATGGTGGTGCCGAAGGTGGTGTCGTTCACGCTCATTCCCACCATGCAACCCAAGGTGAAAAGGCTGTTTACAAGCGGACGTTTCCAGACCGATTTCGCCGCCGCATGGGCATCTATATGCACCGGCTGGGTGTTCATGGTCAGAAGCGAGAACCATTGGTTGTCGGTCTGGGTGATCGTTCTTGTCCATTCGTGATCGAACACCCTGCCCTCTTCGAAATCCTCGTACCAAAGCCCTGCCATCAGCCGGTTTCCTCCATGTCAATCAGGATTGTCTTCGCACTCAGGGTCTCGCCTGCCGCACAGGCGACGCGGCGGATCCGGCCATCGAAGGGTGCGCTCAGCGTGTGCACCAGTTTCATCGCCTCCATTTCGACCAGCGCCGTGCCGGCGCGGACCTGGTCGCCCTCGGCCACATGAACCTGCGTCACAAGGCCCGTCAACGGCGCCAGCAACTGCCCGCGCGGGGCTTCGTCGGCGCTCGCGCCAATGCGCGCCTCGGCCAGCGGGCGCAAGGCAAGCGACAGGCTCAGACCTTCGCCGCAGGCATGGGTCATGCCATCGCCACTCCAGCACCGCACCGCGCCGGGCTCGAGCGGCGTTGGCTTGTCGCCATCAAGAACGGCCGGTTGCGCCCCCAGCAGCAGAAGCAAGTCAACATCGCCATAGGTATCCGACACATGCAGCGGCACCCGCCCTGCAGCGCCGTCATGCCTGGCGGTCACGCGAAAGCCGTCGGTGCGCGTATGCGGCGGGTCATCAAGGGAGAGGGCTGCCAGCGCCGCTTGCCCACGCAGGCGCAACAGCGCCGCGGGGTCAGGTCGCCAGCCATCGGGAAAGGCTTCGGCGAGAAATCCGGTGGTGGCCCGCCCGGCGGCAAAGGCCGGGGCGCGAAGACAATCGGCCAGAAAGGCCTGGTTCGTGTCAAGCCCGGGCATTGCCAGCGCATCCAGGCCGGCGATCAGGCGCTGGCGCGCCGCGTCCCGGTCGGGGCCGTGGGCGATCAGCTTGGCCAGCATCGAATCGTAGTGCGACCCCACTTCGGTTCGCGCAGCAACGCCTGTATCAAAACGCAGGCCCGGCGGGGCAACAACGTCGATCAGCTGCCCGGTGGCGGGCAAAAAACCCGCATCGGGGCGCTCTGCATTGATGCGGACCTCGATCGCATGACCGCGCGGGCAAATCTGATCCTGGCGCAATGGAAGCGGCAGGCCGGCGGCCTGTCTTAGCTGAAACTCGACCAGATCGACACCGCAGATCGCTTCGGTGACCGGATGTTCGACCTGAAGCCGGGTGTTCATCTCCAGAAACCACGGCTCGGTTCCGTCTTGTTCCATGATGAATTCGACCGTGCCCGCGCCCTCGTATCGAATGGCCTTGACCAGAGCCAGAGACGCCTCGAACAGGCGCGCACGCACGGCATCGGGGAGATCGGGTGCGGGAGCCTCTTCGATAAACTTCTGATGGTTGCGCTGCACCGAGCAGTCGCGTTCATGAAAATGCAGCGCACCGCCCTGCCCGTCCCCGAAAACCTGCACTTCGAGATGGCGCGGCGACTGGACCAGTTTTTCCAGGAACAGCGTATCGTCACCAAAGGCCGAGCCGGCCTCGGCCCCGGCGACGGCAAGGGCGGCAGCCAGATCCTCGGGCCGGTCCACGCGCCGCATGCCACGCCCGCCGCCGCCGGAACTGGCCTTGACCATCACCGGGTAGCCCAACTGCTGCGCTGCCTGAGCCAGCCGCGCGGGGTCGGTGCAAGCGGCGTCAAATCCCGGCACCACGGGCACGCCCGCCTGCTGGGCAATGCGCCGGGCCTCGATCTTGGAGCCCATGCGCCTCACGGCCTCGGGCGACGGCCCCACGAAATTCAGTCCGGCATCGAGACAGGCCTGAACAAATTCCGCATTTTCGGAAAGAAAACCGTAGCCCGGATGCACCGCATCCACCCCCGCACCAAGCGCTGCCTCGATCACGGCAGAGATGTTCAGATAGCTCGCGCTTGCCGGTGCGGCACCGATGCATGTCGCCATGTCGGCCATCCGCACATGCAGCGCACCGGCATCGGCCTGCGAATGCACGGCGACGGTGCGCAGGCCCAGTCTGCGGCAGGTGGCGATCACGCGGCAGGCGATCTCGCCCCGGTTGGCGATCAGCACGCTGCGTATTGGGCGGGGGGCGGTCAGGAACTCTGTCATCGGTTACATCCTGTAGACCGGCCGAACCGGTCGGACTTCAGGGCGCATGGCGCCGATTGCAAGACACAGGCCCAGAACGCGGCGGGTGTCGCGCGGGTCGATGATTCCATCATCGAACAATCGTGCCGTGCAGAAATAGGGATCGGATTTTTCCTCGAAAATCCGACGCAGCTTGGCCTCGTGGGCGGCGAGTTCCTCCTCGCTGGCGGGATTGCGCGAAATCGATGCGCGGCGCAGGTCCATCAACACCGACGAGCCCACATCGGGGTTCATGCCGCCCAGCCGGGCGTTGGGCCACATGAACAGGAAGTTCGGGCGAAACCCCCGCCCCGACATGCCGTAATTTCCTGCCCCATAGGATGAACCGGTAATCACCGCATAGCGCGGCACACGGGTGTTCGACATGGCATAGACAAGCTTGGCCGAGTGTTTCGAAATCCCGCCCAGTTCGGCCTCGCGGCCCACCATGAAGCCAGTGGTGTTTTGCAAGAACAGCAAGGGCACCCCGCGCTGGTCGCACAGTTCGATGAAATGCGTGCCCTTCAGACAGGCTTCCGAGAACAGGACCCCGTTATTGGCGATGATGCCCACCGAAAAGCCCTCGATATGGGCGAAGCCGCAAACCAGCGTTTCCCCCCAGGCGGGTTTGAATTCGTGAAATGCACTGTTATCCACCAGCCTGGCGATGACTTCGCGCTGATCGAAGGGGTGGCGCAGATTGGTGCCGACAATCCCGGGGAGTTCGCCCGAGTCGAAGCGCGGTGGCCTGGGGGTTAGCCGTCCGGGTCCGAAAGGCTGCGCATAGTTGAGTGCGGCCACCATGTCGCGCAAGCGACCCAGCGCGGCAGCCTCATTCGGGGCGATGTGATCGCTTACACCCGATTGATGCGTGTGCAGCCTGGCCCCGCCAAGCTCGCTTCGATCCACGATCTCGGAAATCGCGGCCTTGACGATCTGCGGCCCGCCAAGATGGATCGAGGCGTTGCCCTGCACCATCACGAATTCATCGCAAAGCGCGGGGATATAAGCGCCGCCCGCCGTGCATTCGCCAAACACCGCGGCCAACTGCGGGATGCCCTGAGCGGACATCCGGCATTGCCGGTAGAAGGTGCCGCCGAAGTGGTTTTCGTCATAAAAGACCTCTTCCAGCTGGTTCAGATTCGCCCCGCCGCAATCGACCAGATACAGAACCGGGAGGCGGTTCTCGGCCGCGATGTCCTGCGCGCGGATGTGCTTCTTCACGGTCTCGCGGTAAAAACTGCCTCCTTTCACCGTCGCGTCGTTGGCGATGATCATGCAGGCTGTGCCGCGCACGGTGCCAATGCCGGTGACAATGCCCGCAGAGGGCAATTCGCCCCCGTACAGCCCCCAGGCCGCCAGCGGGGTCAACTCCAGAAAACCCGTGCCGGGATCGATCAGAAGGTCGATGCGTTCGCGCACCAGTATCTTGCCGCGCGCGCGGTGGCGTTCCACCATCTTCGGTCCGCCCCCGCCAAGCGCCCATTGCAGCCGTGCGTGCAACTGATCGGTAATCTCTTCGTACGCAGCGGCGCGCGCGCGGAAATCAGCGGAATTCGGGTCAATGCTGGTTTGCAGAATGGTCATTGGTGTGCAGTCTTTTCTTGTTATTCGGTTGTGCAATCAGCGCTGCCTGTCGTCTTGAAGGGGCGTGGAAACAGTGAAGCGCTTGATCCAGTGCAGGTGATCCACGCCAAGGCGGGTAAGGCGGCGAAAAGCCGCTATGACGGCATCTTCGGGCAGGCGCGGTCCGGTCAGTTCCAGAGTAATCACGTCACGGCTGCCCTCGCGGGTGATACGCGCGCGCGCTTCGGTTTCGCCGGAAAGCTCCAGTGAAAGCCGGGCCAGATGATGTGGATAGATGAAGATTTCACGCACCTTGACACCAGACCCGACCCGCCCGCTGACCGGCCCCAGCCGGGTGACAAACCCGTCGGCGCCGGTTTCCAGTGCCGCGGCCAGATCGCCGGTGCCAAAGCGGATCATCGGCCATCCGCGCGCCAGAGTGCTGACGACAACCTGGCCTATCTCGCCCGTTTTCAACGCGACACCGGTTAACGGGTCGCAGATCTGCACCAACCGATCCGGATTTACGGTGTATCCCCCCGATCCTGAAATGTCATACCCCACCAGCCCCAGATCGGCGGTGCCGTAGCCGGTGTGAACCCTCACGCCATGCGCCGCTTCCAGTGTGGCACGGCGATGCGGCCAGTTCTTGCCCGGCTCGCCCACCACAAAGGCGTGTTTCAGCGACCAGCGCCCGGCCGTGGAGCCCTGTGCGCGCGCATAGGCGTCGGCAACGGTTTCGAAATAGACGGATGATCCGACAAAGACAGAGACCTTAAGCGCATCGATCAAGGTGAGCTGCAACTCGGTCTGCCCCGGACCGGACGGAATGACGCTTGCCCCTGTTGCGCGCAGACCCCGGTCGAACAACAGCCCGGCGGGCACCAGATGATAGGACCAGGTGTTCAGCGCCACATCGTCCGGGCCGATGCCGGCGGCCGAAAACATCCGATCCATTCCCATGCCGCCGGTATCTTCGGCAAGCACCGGCTCGAAGATCGGCCCGGGTGACACGAATACATGCGCGACATCTGAAATCGGGCCGGCGAGGAAACCGGCAAAGGGCGGGTCTGCCTGCTGCATGAGCATCAGGTCATCCTTGGTCAGCACCGGCAACCGGTCCAGGCTGCCGGGCACTGCAAGCTCTTCGGGGCGCAAGCCGGCTTCGTCCAGGCGTCGCGCCAGAGCCGGGGCATGGGCGGCGGCTTCCGCGACGCGGGCGGCGAGCAGCGCCAGTCTGTCGGGGCGGCTCATCCCAGCCACCTCTTGCGCCGCCGGTAATGCTTGACCTCGCGAAAGCTGGGCCGGTCCGCATCGCCGGAAAGGCCGAGATAGAATTCCTGCACGTCCTGATTTCCCTCAAGCTCGGCACGGGTGCCGTGCAATACGATGCGTCCCCCTTCCATGACATAGCCGTAATCGCACTGGTTGATGGCTGCGCGGGCGTTCTGTTCGACCAGGAGAACGGTCAACCCCTCCTCGCGCTTGATCCGGGCGATGGTTTCGAACACCTTCTGGGTCAGAATCGGGGCAAGCCCCATCGAGGGCTCATCCAGGATCAGCAGGCGGGGCCGCGCCATAAGGGCGCGACCGAGCAGCAGCATCTGCATCTCTCCACCAGAGAGATAGCCCGCGGTTCGGTTCACAAGGCCTGACAGGGCCGGGAAATAGCCGAAGACCTTGTCGAGATCGGCCCGAACCGCGGCGCGGTCGCGGCGCCTGTGTGCCCCGACCATCAGGTTCTGAAGCACCGTCAGGTGCTCCAGCACGCGCCGCCCCTCCAACACCTGAACCACCCCAAGGCCAAAGATACCGGCGGGGTCGGCATTGGTGATATCGACGCCGTCAAAGGTTATCCGGCCTGCCGTGACCGTGCCGTGATCGGCGTGCAACAGCCCCGATATTGCCTTTAGGGTGGTGGATTTCCCGGCGCCATTGGCGCCGAGAAGCACGGTCATCTGGCCTTCACGGACCTCGATATTGGCCGAGCGCAATACCTGGATCACCCCACCATAGATGACATCGACGTTCGAGAGGCTCAGCATATCCGCCTCACCAGCGCGACAGGGGCGGCACCGGCAGCCAGTCATCGGTCAGCCCGACGATCTCGCCGTTGCGCACCACTTCGGCGGTTGCCACGATGTCACCCACCGGGAAGGGTGCAGTCGCGTCAAAGGACAGGCTCGGCAAGACGCCCATAAGCTCTTCTTCCGTGTATTCATGCGCAAGAAGGGCGTCATACATCGCCTGTCCGGTGACGTTTTCGGCCCCGACATCGGCTATCGCGCGCTCCAGAACCCGCAGCGCAAGAATAGCCTGGGCCGCAGACTGCGCGGTAATCAGGCCCCATTCGCCATCGGTGTGATGCTCGAGATAGATATCTCGCATGGGCAGCTCGGCCCGACCCGGCGCGGCAAAACTGAAGGCAGAGTAAAATCCCTCGAGCCGTTCCAGGGGAATGCCCTTGGCCACTTCGTAGAGGCCGTTATGCGTGGACATCACGATTGGCACGCGCCGGCCCAGCTCGTCCATGGCATTGGTCGCGGCAATCACCTGCGCGGTGGTGCCACCGACCAGCAGCACGTCGGGATCATCGGCCAGCGCCGAGCGCACCTGTGCATTCAGCGACACGGGCGAGGTGTCTGCCCATTGCGTGCCGGTCACCACGAAGCGGTCGGGATGTTCCGCGGCGAGCTGGCGCACGCCGTTCACCTGATCGACGAAACCCGCCTGGTTCTGCGTCGAAATCGCCGCGATCCGCAGGATATCGCCCTTTTCCTCCTGCAGGTGGGCGAACAGGCCTGCAAATTCATGGCTATAGGTGGGCCGGATAGCAAAATGCCAGCCGTCGGGCTGCCATACCAGCCCGACCATCGCGGTGCCGATCAGCATGGGCACGCGGTCGTTCGGCAGCCGCCCCATGAGCGTGGTCAGATCCGGCGAGCCAAATCCCAGATGCATGACCGGGTTTTCAGATGACAGAATCGTCGGCCATGTGCGCGCGATCACCGATGCATCATAACGCATGTCGTGGATGCGCAGATCAACATTTACCCCCAGTTCTTCGCCGGTTGTGGCATTCCACCAGTCAACGGTGGCGCGCAACCCCGACATGGCATCGGGCATCACATCGGCAAACGGGCCGGAAAAGTCGGCACTGGCGGAAAAAACATAGGTCTGGGCCGCGGCCGCATTGGCCATGCCCAACCCGAGCACGCCTGCAGCCAAGATTGTCTTGATCCTCATAGTGTCTCCTCCCAGTTTGGGCAGTCCATGATGGCACCACCCGGTGCACCGTCTCCGGTCGCCGCGGTTACGTCCGCGGAAATGGCCAGAGCCGGAATGCCGTCATTGTCGTGGTCCACAGATGCGCCAGCCCGCGCGGCTCGAAGATGAGGGCCAGCAGAATGCACAGCGCCAGAACCACCGAGTTCAGGGCAAAGATCGTGCCGCCGGCCCCACCCGTCTGCAGCGCCATGTTGCCAATCGTGTGCAGCCCCTCTTGCAGGAGCGTGATGAAAAGCACACCCAATATGGCCCCCAGCGGCGAATGCAGCCCGCCCACGATCAGCATGCCCAGATACCAGACCGAGGCAAACAGCGTGAAGTTCGTGGCCGTGACAAACTGCAGCGAATAAGCCGTCAGTGCCCCGGCAACCCCGGCAAACAACGCGCCGGCGAAGAACGCCTCGATCTTGATGCGCGCCACCGGAATACCCATCACATCGGCAGCGGTGTCGTTGTCGTGCACCGCCCGGAGCGCGCGCCCGAAGCGTGTGCGCGGGATATTGAACACGGCCCAGGTGCAAAACAGCACCAAGACCAGCGCGAGATAGTAAAGCCCTGTCGTCGTGCCCAGATTGACTCCGGCAAGCCGGGGCGCGACGACCGGCATGCCCACCAGCCCGCCCAGCCAGGCCATCGGCAGCGCCATGATGATGATGGGAAACATTACCTGGGCTGCCAGGGTGGTGAGCGCCAGATAGAACCCCCGCACCCGGATCGCGGGGAGCGCAAACAGCACCGACACCGCCCCGGTGATCAACGCCGCCGCCGGGATGCACAACCAGAACGGCACCCCCATGCCCGACAGCTTTGCCGTGGCAAAGGCCCCCACACCCACAAAGGCCGATTGCGCGATGTTGATCTGCCCGGCCATGCCGACCGTCACGCAAAGCCCGTAAACGGCGATCAGGGTGATGAACAGAAAAGTCAGCTCGCCAAGCAACCAGGGCCCTACGGTAAAGGGGAGCGCGGCCAGACATGCCAGCAAAAGCAGCCCGGCAACCCGTGACCGGCGCGTTTCCAGTACGCGCGATTCAGCGTTGTAGCGGTCGAACCAGAGTCCGGTGGGTCTCATGAATCAGAGCCTTTCTATCTTGCGCCAGCCGAACAGCCCGTAGGGTCGGATCAGGAGCACCGCAATCATCGCGGCATAGGGCAGCACGCCCGATGCGGCACCATTGGTCATCGGGTCCAGATAGGTGATTGCCAGCGCCTCGAGCACGCCGATGATGACCCCCGCAAGCGGCGCACCGCGGATACTTTCCATCCCGCCAAGCAGCGCGACGGGCAACGCCTTGAAGCCAATATGCGCCACCTCGAGCGACAGGATGGAACCCGACAGCAAGACCACCGCCGCCACCGTCGCCAGCAGGGTGCTCAAAACCCAGGCTACGGCGATCGCCTGGCGCACCGAGACCCCCAGCGACAGCGCGATGGTGTGATCCTCGGCCACCGCCGCCAGACGCAGGCCGAACCGCGAGCGGGTGAAAAAGGCATGCAGGGCGAATGTCAGCGCGACGGTAAAGACCGCGCCGATCAGTAGCCGCGTGTTGAAAAGGAAGGGGCCGAAGCTGAGCGCGCCCTCGGGCAGGATCACGGGAGCGCCGCGGGTGCGTGCGCCCCACAGCAACTGCGCCAGGCCATGCACCAGGATCAGCAGCGCAACACCGGCCATGAAGATGGTAAAGGCGGGCTGGCCGATCAGAGGCCGGAAAATGGCGCGCTCCATGACCATGCCGAAGATCACACAGGCGATCCCGGTCAGGATCAGCGCTACCGGCAAGGGCAGATCATAGCCCGCCGCTCGCGCCCCGGCGGTGAAGGTCCACAGCAGGAAGGCCCCGAACATCAGCACCTCGCCCTGGGCAAGATTGATGATCTTCGAGGCGCGATAGACCACGACGAAGCAGATGGCCACCAGCCCGTAGACGAGCCCCACAAGCGTGCCTTCGATCAGGATCTGGATCAGTTCGATCATGGCTTCGCCTCCGGAACGGGGTTCATGTGAACTTCGGTTTTCAGGCGGCCACGGCGTCCGTCCTGATAGGTGATCTCGATCTCGCAGGGCACACTTGTCGCTCCAGCGTAGAGCCCGTCGATCAGCATGGCGTATTTCGCCTCGATGGCCCCGCGCCTGAGCTTGCGCGAGCGGGTCAGTTCTTCTTCGTCGGCGTCCAGCTCTTTCGGCAGGTTGGCGAAGGCCACGACTCTGGCGCCCGGATCGACGCGGGCATTGACCCGCTGAACCGCCTGCGCGATCTCGGCGCGCACCTGCGCAAGCTGGCTGAGCTCGGAAAATGTGCCAAAGGCCAGGCCCGTGCGTTCGGCAAATCGCCCGGCGATCTCCAGGTCGATGTTGATCAGCGCCACTACCCGATCACGGTTCTCGTCGCCGATGACGATCACCTCGCGGATCATCGGGTCGGCGCGCAGATGGTTTTCCAGAAACTGCGGCGGATAGACCTGGCCGGTGGCAAGCCGGCGCAGATCCTTCACCCGGTCCAGAAAGACAAGCTGTTCCTCTTCGTCGATGCGCACGGCATCGCCGGTTTCGAACCCGGTCTCGGCCCGGCCCATCTCGGCGGTGGCCCCGGGGTTGTCCAGATAGCCCGAGAAAGCCTTGACGTTCAGGCGCAATTGCCCCGCCTCATCGCGCCACGCCTGCATCGGCGGTGCGATCGTCGGGTCAGACGGCATCAGGCCACCCATCGTGTCCGGCCGTCGGCTGCCGGGGGCGTGGGTGGCGATCAGCCCCAGTTCGGTACAGCCATAGAGATTGCCCAGGGGTACGCCAAAAGCCCGAAACCGGCTGAAGATTTCCGCCGACAGGCCCGAGCCGCCCGAAAGCACCGCCTGCGCGCGGGTCAGGCCGAGCAGATCGCGGATCCCTTTCAGCACCAGTTGATCGGCCAGCGGCCAGATCAGCACGCGGCTGAGCCAGCCGCCACGCCCCGCAGCCCTCGCCTCGCCCTGCCTCAGTCCCCAATGATAGAGCCGCTGGCGCCAGCGCGACGCATCGAGCATCCGGGCTTCGACGGCGCTGGCCTGCATCTCCCATTGGCGCGGCGTGAACATCAGGAACTCGGGGCCGATCTCGCGCAGATCCTTTTGCACGGTCTCGGGCTTTTCCGCGAAATGCAGCACCAGCGGGGCCAGTAGCGGCAGCGCCACGCCAAAGAACTGCTCGGCCGCCCAGGCAGGCGAGATATAGGACAGGTAGTTGCTTGCGGGCTGTATGTTCAGCGATCCCATCAGTCGGTAGGCATTGTCCAGTATGAAGCCGTGACTGAGCATTGCCGCCTTGGGCTTGCCGGTGGTGCCAGAGGTATAGCAATAGACCGCAACATCATCCTGCCGCGCGGCACTGATGCGCGCATCCAGATCGGGCAAGGACGGCGCGGCCCGCAGAATCTGAGCAAGGCCGATCAGGCCCGGCGCGTCATAGGTCCACAAGCCGCGCGGGTCGATATAGACGATATGCGCCAGCCCGGGACAGGCATCCCGGCACCCGAGGATCTTGTCCACCTGTTCCTGATCCTCGGCCAGCGCGATGGCGGCGCTGCTGTGGTCGAGCACATAGGCAACCTCGTCGGCGCTGGCATCCGGATAGATGCTGACGGCAACGGCCCCCAGACAATTGGCGGCAAGCTGCGCGATCCATGTTTCCTCGCAGTTCTCGCTGATCAGGGCGAGCACCGAACCGGGCTTCAGCCCCAACTCGTGCAGGGCGGTGGCCGTCTTGCCCACATTCGCAAAGAGCTGCGCCCAGCTCAGCGTATGCCATAGCCCTGCCCTTTTCGAGCGAAGCGCCGGGCGATCGGGGAATTCGGCGGCATTGTCGCGAAGCAGTTGCGGCAAGGTGCGCCCGTCGGCGGTTCGCGGCAGGGTCACCATAGGGGCGGCAAGCGGCGCCAGGCGAGACGCGGAGGCATTCATGCGGATACCCCGGGCGCGCTCGCATCCAGCGGCGGGGGCCCGCCCAGATAGGCCGCAATCACGCGCGGGTCGGCGCGCACTTGTGCCGGGGGCCCATCGGCGATGACCGCGCCGAATTCCAGGACGGTGACCTGGTCGGAAATATCCATTACCACCTCCATATCGTGTTCGACGAGGACGACAGGGATTTCGAAATTATCTCGAATATCAATGATGTAGCGTGCGAGGATGGCCTTTTCTTCCGGGCTCATGCCAGCCATCGGCTCATCCATGACCAGGATCTTCGGCTCCAGCGCCAGGGCCCGGCCCAGATCGACGCGCTTTCGCAACCCGTAGGGCATTTCACCCACCACCATGTGGCGGTGCTCTTCGAGTTCCAGAAAGTCGATGATCTCCTCGGCACGCGCGGTGAATTCCTCCTCCTGCCGGATCACGGCGGGCCAACGGAAAAGCGCGGCGAATACCCCGCCGCTCATCTTGCCGTGAAACCCCGAAAGGATGTTCTCGCGCGCGGTCATGCCCGGATAGGTCTGGATGCCCTGAAAGGTGCGTGCGATGCCCGCTTGTGCGCGCTGGCTCGGGCGCAAGGCCGAAATGTCCTGACCCTCGAAGACAACGCTGCCCGACCACGGCTTGTAGAACCCTGACAGGCAGTTCAGAAGGCTCGACTTTCCGGCCCCGTTGGGGCCGATCAGTGCGTGGATCATGCCCGCACCGACCTGAATGGACACGTTGCGCAAAGCGTCGACTGCACCAAAGCGCAAGGACAGCTCACGCGCCTCCAGTATGGTCCCGGATGATCGGGCCATGGGTTCCTCCCTGGTGATCTTGTCTTTATGGCCGAGGTTCTAGGTCCTCTTGGGCCTGCCGTTTCTTCGTTCGTTCAGGTGAAGTTGACGTCCAGCCCGCAGGAGCGGGCAATCAGCATTGTCTGGATCTGGCTGGAGCCATCGCCGATGGTGCAGATGCGATTGTCGCGCAGGTAGCGCGAGGCCGGACAATCATCCATGAAGCCCCAGCCGCCGCTGATCTGCACGGCAAGATCGGCCACCTCGGTACCGATTTCGGTGGCGCCCATCTTCGCCATCGACAGCGCGCCCATGTCATCGATCCCCTGATCGATCTGCCAGGCCGCGCGATAGGTCAGCAAGCGCGCGGTTTCCACCTTGATCGCCATCTGCGCGATCATCTGCTGGATCAGCTGCAATCTCTCCAGGGGCCGGCCGAAAGCCTGCCGCTCCTTTGCGTAGCCGATCGCGTGGTCGAGACTGGCCTGCGCCAGACCAAGCGAACAGGCCGCCAGCCAGATACGCGCGGCCTGGTAGCCCTTGTGCAGCAGGTGACGGCCGCCATGCAGTTCGCCGACAATGCTCTCCTCGCCCAGCTGGCAATCATCGAGATACAGCTGCCGCGTGTCGGAACTGCGCCAGCCCATCTTGTCATAGCCTTTGCCGCGCGTGTAACCCTTGGCGTCATTGGGAGTCAGAAACAGCGAGAATTTCTTGCGCTCGGCATCCTTGTCCGACGTGATCGCAAGGATCAGGGTGAACAACGAAATTGGCGTTCCCGCATTGGTGATGAAAGCCTTTTCGCCGGTCAGCGACCATTGCCCGTTACCCAGCTGTGTCGCCCTTGTGGCAAAGCCGCCTGTATCCGAGCCCGCTCCCGGCTCGGTGCCGGCAATTGAACAGATCTTCTGCCCCGAGATGATCTCGGGCAGCCATCGTTCCTTCTGATCTTGCGTTCCGAAGCGAGCGACGGTCAGGCCGCTGGCCATCGAAACCATGGTCGACACCGCCAGCGACTGATCCGCACGCGCCAGTTCCTCGATGGCAAGAACCGCATCGAACACACCCAGCCCCATGCCGCCCAGTTCCTGCGGGAAGGGAATTGCCATGACGCCCATCTCGCCCACGCGCTGAAACAGCTCGACGGGAAAGCGCCCTTCACGATCCAGTTCCTGCGCTTTCGGCGCGACCTCGCGCTGTGCAAAGTCGCGGATCGTCTCTTTCAGTTCCTTCTGGTCGGCCGTCAGCTCGAAATGCATGGGTCAGTCCCTGTTCATGGGGGTTGCTGTCATGTGGATGGATGCATTCAATGCCGGCCCCGGATTGGCGGCCAACCCCCGCGTCGCCAGTTCAAGCAAGGCGTCGGAGACGTCATCGGCGCTCCACGCGCCGTCCGGCTTGTACCATTTGGTCACCCAGTGAATCGCACCCAGCAGCATGAACACTGCCAGCTTAGGATTCATCGGCACGATGGAGCCGTCTTCCATTCCGGCCTCGACCAGGGCACGCATGCGCATCTCATAGGCGTCCCGCAGCGCATAGATCTTTTCGGCCTCTTCGCCTTGCAGCGCGTTTTCCTCGAGGATCAACACGGGCACGCCCAGTTCGCCGATCATTTCCGCCAGATAGGCCCGCATTCCCAGTCTTATCTTTTCCAGCCCCGTCTGCCCGGCCCTTTCGCCCTCGGTCAGCGTGCGATCGGCGATTTCCATCGCCTCTTCGTGACAGGCGAAAAGAAGATCGTTCTTGTTGCGCACATAACGGTAGAGCGCGGCCTTGGAGACGCCCAGACGATCGGCAACGTCATCGAGCGTCGCGCCGTGACAGCCACGCCTGGAAAAGATCCGCGCCGCCGCGCGGATAATGGCTTTGCGCTTCAGTTCCTGTTGTTCCGTTCGATCCGGAACTGCATTGGCCCAGCGTGACATGGGTTCTCCTCGTCTCTTTCATGAAATGCGAGACGTAGCGGAATTTTGCCGAGCCGCAACGTAACTGTCAAGTATGTAAAGTTACTGACTGTTTACTTATATAACCAACTCGACATTATAATGCGATCGGGGGCGAACCACGCCATCAACCGAGTCTCGTCGACCCGTAGGTGAAACGTGTTGAGGCGATTGAAGATTTCGCGCGTGAGCTCGCGTATCTCAGCGTCATCAATGCGCGGGACTTCGGCCCAAAAGGCACGCCGACCTTCGGCGTCCATGAAAAAGCCAATCAGGTAGTCGCCGGTCAAGGTGACCGGCGCCGGGCCGACATGCAGCGATTCGAACTGAGTGTCGCGCGCGCAGAGCATGGCCGTCACAGCCCGGGCTTACGCGGAATAGTTGCCACTGCGGGGCTGCCTGTGAAGGCGCCCACGCCCTTTCTCGAGCGAAACGTATCTGCCGAGAGCTTGCAGGCTCAGCTGGGGCCGTAAGGCGAGACACAGACCCGGCGCGGTCCGTTGAAGGGCTGGTAGCTGTTGTCCGAAACGCGATAGGAGCGCCAGCGGTTATGGCACCAGTTGATGTGGTCCCGGCTCAGGTAGGAGCCGTGCCGCGTCCGGGGTTGGTGCTGAAATTGATTGACGATGATCCCGCCAATGATGGCTCCGACGATGGCCGAGCCCAGATCCGGCCCACGGCTACGAGAGCGCGGCGCCGGGCGATAGGGAGGTGGCCGACGGGAACGGTGGTCAAAACCACGACGATAATGCCCATGACGACTGGCGCCGCGCCTGTGGTCCCGCTGATAGCCACGCCGCTGCTGGACCTCGACGAGATATTCGAGTCCGGAAGCCTGCGATCCGACGCCGATCGCCGTATGCGGAGTAAGCGATGCCGCGCTGGCCGAGCCAGCAACGACGGGTGACATAGCCAGGACGGCGGCGCAAAGCGTTGAAAAGATTATCTTCATTGTGTCCTCCCCAAAACAGACGGGCGCGAAGTAGAGCTCCGCGCATGGTAGACAAACGCACCAGAAGACGATTTCCGTCTCGAATGAAGATGACAAGGTTGTGAGCCATTGCCGGCGCGCGGTCCGAGATGTGCCCGCAATCTGCATACTGGATGGGATCGTGGTGGTTGGCAGGTCTGATGCCGCTGCAGTCGGGATTGCACCAAACTGAATTCTGCCATGTGGCAAGCGAGTGAGGATTGAAATCCATCGGTATCGGTAAACTTTGCGATCCCGAGGTCGGGTTCCCAGCTGAACGAAGTCCGGGTTGGCGTTGATGTCGAACCCCATCCCGTGACGAAATTGGAATGGGTTAAACGGCTTTGGGGCCGCGTCGCGCCATCTTTTCAGCCAGGTTCGCGTTTCCCGCGGCCCGCAAGCCTTCGACGGCGCCGCGATGATCGCGCGGATCGCGGTTCTGGCTGAGCTTCGACTTTGCGATGGTCCGGCGGACAGAGATGCGAAACGCCACGATCGCATCCAGCATCGCCTTCATGAAGTCGGCCGGTGCGTCGGACATTCGCCAGGCGGCGTCGCCATTCAGGCGGCGTTCCTGGCGGCTGGTGAGCAAGCCAACGGCGGCACGCTTTGTGCGGGCATCGTGCTGAAAGGTGATATCGCCATGGACATGGACGACCTGGTAGTTCCATGTCGGCACATGCCGGTGATGCTCGGGCTTGCTCGGGTAATAGTTCGGCGAGACATAGCCTTCCTCGCCGCGGAAGATGGCCAGCACATCCTGCCCCTCGTCGAGCAGCCGGTGCATGTCGTTGGCCAGCGCCACGTGCCCTATCAACTCACCGTCTTTTCCAGGCAGCAAAGGCAGGTGATTGGCGATCAGGCCCGCCTTCGTCTGTGCCACAACGCAAGCCAGTGGATGGGCGGCGACCAGCCCCTCGATCTCGGTCGGGTCGACCTCGTGGAAATGATCGGGCAGATACATGCGTGTCTCCGATTCTCGTGCGTTCCGCGCCGCCTCAAACGCTCAGGATCAGTTTCGCCGCGATGGCCCACATGACAAGAGCTATCCCCGCTTCAAGCACCCGCCAGGCCCTCGGGCTTGCGAATAGCGGCCGCAACCATCGCGCACCATAGCCGAGCGCGAAGAAGAAGAGGAACGATCCCGACACTGCGCCGGCGGCGAAGATGGTCTCACGGCCCGGGAACTGCGTCGAGATCGTGCCCAGCAGCACGACGGTGTCGAGATACACATGCGGGTTGAGCCAGGTGATTGCCAGGCAGGCCACCAGCGCCTTTGCCAGCGATGCAGACTGGCCCTGGCTGCTCACCGCCAGCGCCTCTGTCGCATGCAGGGCCGAACGCAGGCTGCGCGCGCCATACCAGATCAGGAACGCAGCCCCTCCGTAGCGCATCACCGGATCAACCCAGGGCAGCGCAGTCGCGATCCGGCTGAAGCTGGTGACCCCCAGAAGGATCAGGATTGCATCCGACACCGCGCAAGTCAGGCAGATCGCGAAAACATGCTCGCCCCTGAGCCCCTGGCGCAGCACGAATGCGTTCTGCGCGCCAATCGCAACGATCAGGCTGATCCCCATCGTCAGGCCCGTGAAGAAAACCGGAAGAACCATGCTGCCGAACCGCCTTTTCATGTCATTTCCCGGGCTTGCGGTAGCGGGCGGCCATGCATTAGGCAAGTTAAAGAACCTAACCTGAACGAAGTGAAACTAATCCATGATCGACTACGCCGCCGCCCGTGCCGTCGCGATGGTCGTCCAGACCGGCAGCTTTGAGGCTGCTGCCCGGGCGCTGAGCGTCACGCCCTCGGCCATTTCGCAGCGTGTGCGCAATCTCGAGGAACGCCTCGGCGCGGTGCTGGTCTTGCGTGGCACGCCGTGCACCGCCACCGAGCAAGGCGCCCGGCTTTGCCGGCATATGGAGCATGTCGGCATGCTCGAGAAGGATCTGCTCGAACACCTGCCGGGCTTCGGCGAACCCAAAGCGACGCCGGTTACGCTCAGCATCGCGACCAATGCCGACAGTCTGGGCACCTGGTTCCTGCCGGCGGTTGCGTCCTTCGCGCGCGGGCCCGACTACCTGCTCAACATCTCCGTCGACGATGAGGACCACACGGCGGACTGGTTGCGCCGTGGTCAGGTGATCGCGGCTGTGACTGCTCATGGCAAGCCGGTTCAGGGCTGCGTTGTCAAACCTCTGGGTGCGCTGCGCTATGTCGCGACCGCAAGCCCGGACTATCTTCGCCGACACTTCCCGGATGGGGTGACGCCGGAGGCGGTCGCAATTGCCCCGGCGCTGACGTTCAACCAGAAGGACCGCCTTCAGCAGGACTGGGTTTGCCAGGCATTCGGTCAACCGATTGCCTTCCCGACTCATTGGTTGCCCGCAACGCAAGCCTTCGTCGATGCCAGCCTCGAAGGGCTGGGGTGGGCGCTCAACCCGGTTCAACTTGTTCGGGACCACCTTTCGTCGGGGCGCCTTGTAGAACTTGTCCCCAACGCGCCCCTTGACCGGGCACTCTTCTGGCAGGTCAACCGCCTCGCCGCCAACCGGCTGACCCCACTCACAACGGCGATTGTCCAAACCGCACGTCGGGCGCTGCTGTGAGGCAACATGGCGCGCACAACAGTGACATCGGCGTTCTGCGTTCGATGAGGAGGTCGAATGCTTCTGGTATGATCCCAATGGCCAGAGCGCCGGTTTCGGTGCCCCTCTCGCTTCGCCCTTTTTCCAGAATCAGGAGATTCGGATGCTCAAGACGAAGATATTTCAGATCGCAATGATCCACATTCCGGTAAAACGCGCCAAGACGCTCGACATGGACAAGGTTGGCCAGATCGCAGAGAGCATTCTGGAGGATGGGCAGACGACGCCGATCCAGGTTCGCGCGGACGGAGAGCGGTTTGTTCTGGTGGAAGGTCTCCACCGGCTCGAAGCCATGAAGGCGCTTGGGGAGTCAACGATAAATGGCTACCTGGTGCAGGCTCGAAAGCACTGACCATCGCCCTGGAAGACCGGTGCAGCGAGGCTGACTCAGCCGGCGGGTGGAACTCCGCTTGCTCGAACTACTGATGGACGAAGCAGCGCCTGGTGGCGTCCACCGGGAGGCATCCGAAAAAGGCAAACACCACCGCTGTGGCCCTTCATTCCGATTGGTCTCGCCCATTGGCACCCGCTGTGCGGAACGAAGCTGTCATTCGCGAGGCTGCTTTGACCTCCACTCCGGCAGAGGGAAGGCCGTATCGTAGATCCAGTTAAAGCCGAGCGCATAGACCATGTAGAACAGCGCGTATGACCCATCCATTGCGAAGGCCTGCCAGAGCGAAACGCCAAGTTACCAAGCGATGAACGGCACCAGGACGGTCAGCAGGCCAATCTCGAAAAGAACGGCATGCAAGATGCGCACGCGCGCTGTCTTCTCTGTTGTGCCTGGCTGTTCGCCGGCGCTGACGAGATCGCGGGCAAGGCCCGAACGCATGCCCAAATCCCTGCGGTCGATATTCCGAAATCGCTCAATACTGCTCAACCCTCGTCGCTAGGCGCTGCGCGCGAGGCCTGTTGAAGGGGTGGCGCCCGTGGCAATTTTGCGGGCGCCCCCCCACAACGGTAGTGGCCCCCGAGAGCCGCCCCCATTTTGCCCAAACCAAAGCCCCGGGCC
>JAFIEG010000084.1 GCA_020832665.1 Pararhodobacter sp.
TCTCGCGGGGGGTCGGCGGATTCACAGGGCTGGCGCCCCGAGGCGCGTGGGGGGGCGTTGCTTAGTGTGTTTGAGGGTGCGCTCGCCGGCGACCGACTCCGAAGTCAGACCAAGCAACGCCGTCTCGGCGCTGCGTTGGGCCTCGCTCACGACACGGTTGTTCTGGATTACCGCGATCAGGCCGATCGGCAAGAGTGCGATGGTAAGCAGAACAACCAGCCGAAACCCGAGTCCTTCAAACAGTCGTCGCCCGAGTGGCAGTAGGCGCCTCGGCATCCTGTTTTCATCCCTTCGATGCCGGTTGCGCGGTCATCACTGCCATGGTTGCCCGGTCAGTCATCTCGAGTCCCTCATTGGCGCTCAGCTTCAACAGTTCCGCAAGTCTCTGGCGGCCGCGGTTGGCCCGGCTCTTGATGGTTCCGACGGCGCAGCCGCAGGTTTGCGCGGCCTCCTCATAGGAAAACCCGGACGCGCCGACCAGGATCAGGGCTTCGCGCTGTTCGTCGGGAAGCATGGCGAAGGCGGCGGCGAAATCCCTGAGTGCCAGCCTGCCGTCATGGTCTGGCTTTTGTGACAGGCCCGCCGCGTAAAAGCCGTCGGCGTCGCTGATCTCGCGTCCAAGCTTGCGACGCGAGGAATAATAGGTGTTGCGCAAAATGGTGAACAGCCATGAACGCAGATTGGTGCCCTCCTCGAACTTGTTCATATTGGTCCATGCCTTGAGAATGGTTTCCTGCACGAGGTCGTCTGCCGTTGCCGGGTTGCGCGACAGGCTCAAAGCGAACGCCCGAAGGGCTGGCACATGATTGACCAGCTCATCCTTGGCGGACCGGTTGGATGGCACGCTGTCATTCATTTGACGCGGTTCTCCTCCTGATCCTGCTTCTTGAGGCGCTGCAAGAGTTCCTGAAGATGGTCGGGAAGCTGTTCGTCCAGTGTTTGTTGATAAAGCTTTTGCAAATTCTCGTTGATCTGCCGCTCCAGTTCCAGGGAAACAGGCTCCTGATCATCTGGAAGATTGTCACTCTTGCGGTTGCCTTGGGCCATCTTGATGCTCGTTGTACTGACGTCAGGTTGCAAGTTTTCGCGCGCGCTTCGGAACCAAACGCGTTGGCTTGCGTTGGGTTCCGGGAAAAAAAGAACAAAGTGAGTCGTGATGCAACATGCCAGCAAGAACACCGAAACTGCCACGCCGGAAGGAGCGGCCGCGAGGGAACCGGACGACATTGCGTCGCTGATAGCGCCGGAACTTCCCTATCTTCGCAGATACGCACGGGCGCTTACCGGCAGTCAGGGCACTGGTGACAGATACGCCTCCGCCAGCCTCGAGGCCATCCTCGCTGACCCGGCGAGCTTTGACCATGAGCTGAAACCGCGGGTGGCGCTGTTTCAGGTTCTTCACAAGGTCTGGACGACAACCGGAGCCCCGCACGAAGCTCCCGACCCGGGCTCGCTCGAAGGACGGGCGCATCGTCACATGGCCGGGTTGACGACAAACACCCGCGAGGCGCTCCTGCTGCGAACGATCGAAGAGTTTCAGTATGTCGACATCGCCCGGATCATGCAGATCTCGCAGCGCGAGGCCGAGGAACTTGTCAACATCGCATTGCGCGAGATGCAAGGCTCCGTGCGCGGCAAAGTCATGGTGATCGAGGACGAAGCCGTGACCGCGATGGATATCGAGACCATCGTTTCCAACATGGGGCACGCGGTCACAGGCATTGCGCGCACCCACGCGCAGGCGGTCAAACTTGCCCGGGCACAGCGTCCTAATCTGATCCTCGCCGACATCCAGCTGGCGGATGACTCCTCGGGCATCGAAGCGGTCAACGAGATCCTCAAATTCACGGAAGAGGCGCCGGTTATCTTCATCACCGCCTTTCCTGAGCGGCTTCTTACCGGGGAGCGTCCCGAACCGGCTTTCCTGATCTCCAAGCCCTATTCCGAAGAAAAGCTGCGCTCCTCCGTGAGCCAGGCGATGTTCTTCGCCTCGACTGAGACGCTCAATAGCTGAACGTCTCCTGCAGATATGTGCACTATGCTCCCGGGCCGCCCCGGAGGGGCGGTTGCTTGCGTTGGGACGTCACAAAACAGCCCCACCATGGCAGCGCTGGCCTGCGGCCCGGGATCCGACCGCCCCGACTGCGTGCCCAGGCGCCGGGCCTGATCGGTGACCAGCGACTGATAGGCAGCGTCCGAGATGATCGCGTGGTGAAACCGCCATTGCCCCGGGCCGGTCGGCTCGACCACCGATCTGGTGCACGAGCACCCCTGCGCCGCCGAGCTCGCTGGCGATGTCGCCGGGCAACCGCTCCGCCGCCGCTTGCGACAGCCGCACGCCATGGCCGCCAGACCGAGGCGCTGGACCGCGTGCAGGGAAGGGCCGGCAAACACCTCCTGCCGCCCGCCCGGCGTGTCCACATCCAGAAGCCACAGATCGCCCATGCTGACCCCGCAGCGCATGGCAAGCGCGTGGCCCTCATCGGGCAGGTTGGCCACCTCACGCTTCACCGCAAGGCCGCAGGCGATGGCGGCGCGCAGGGCGGTTTCGGTTTCGGCATCGCTTTCGGCCGGCCAGTGCGATGCCACGGCGTCACCGGCATAGTAGAGAACCGCGCCGCCATACTCGCTGATCACGCTGACGACGCGAAAGAATATGGCATTGATCATGCCCTGCAGTGTTTCTGCCCCGCGTTCGGGGCGGGTGATGGCATCGGCGCCGAAGTAAGCAGCCGCCGAGCCGTTACGGGTAGGAAAGCCGACGCATTCATGCCCACGAACGGCGGCGCCATGGTCGGATCGGTCGGTGGACTTGCCATCGGCGCGATCTCCCGGGTTCGAGGTTGAGCAGCGTCTCGCCGGGGCAGTGTAGCGTTGTATCGTCCCTTGAGCCAGAAACTTCCCCTGCAAGCGCGCGTCGGTGCGCGCCCTGCGCCGCGTATATCGGGCAAGGCGCGCACCGGGCAGTGACCCCGTTCACAGCCGGAATGCAAACCCCTTCAATGCGACGATCTGCAATCCGGGGCTGTGCCCCTTCAGCGCCCGGGGCCGGATGCCCTTTGCGAAGTCGAAGCAGGAAAGACCACGAGTTTACACAACCGATCCATCACGGGGTGACGCCTGACGGCGCCCGCAGCAGCGTGCAGCCCGGCGCCGACAGCGCCGATCCGTCGCGGGCTGCGTCACGACGGGTTGCGCGCGCTGATCACCCAGGACGAGCTGTCCATCACGATGCCGTCGGCATCGCGGGCCTGCCGGTCGATGGCCTCGGCAAGTGCGGCCTCGATCTCGCCGCGCTTGGCCTCGGCCAGCTCGCCCGCCTCGCGAAACACCTCGCCGGCGGGTCCGATGGCAAGCTGGAAATTGATCGCGTCCTGCACATCGTCGCCCACCCGCACCGGCGCATCGACGCGTTCGAATTCGATGTCACTATAGCCTGCGATCTCCATCATCTTGCGCACGGTGGGCTCATCGGCCATCGAGAACGGGCCAGGGCCGCAGCTGCGCGCATCCTCGCCCGGCGGCGGCAGGAAACGCAGCACGATATCCTTGGCCATCGACAGCCACGGATTGTCGGCCGGGTCGCGCCAGACGATGTGAACCATCCGCCCGCCCGGGCGCAGCGCCTTGCGCATGTTGCGCAAGCCCGCCACCGGATTGGCAAAGAACATGGTTCCGAAGCGTGCAAAGGCGAAATCGAACTGGCCCTCGGGCAGGGCGATCTCGGCATCGCCGCGCATGAAGCGCACATTCTTCAGCTCGATCTGGGCAAGATCGGCGCGCGCCCCTTCCAGGAAGGCATCGCAGCAATCGATGCCCACCACCTCGCCCTCGTGGCCCACCAGCCGGCCCAGCTTCATCGCCGTGTCACCCCAGCCGCAACCCACATCGAGCGCGCGATCGCCCGCCCTGACCGGCAGGCGCGGAAAGACGGCCTCGCTGTGATAGCTCAACCCGCCGACCAGCACATGCCGAAAGCGGGTGAATTTGGGCGCCAGAACCTCGTTCCAGAACTGGACGAATTCCGAATCCTGCGGCTGATCCATGCGCGGCAGCTCGATATCGGTGGTGCTCATGCCAAATCTCCCTGAGATGTTCCGTTCAAGGGCGCGCAAGGCGCCGGCACTGGTCATCTTGCGCCGGCGCGAGCGGTGATGCTTGGTGATTTTCTGAGGAAAGCCTGAGTGCCGGAGCAGGGTTTTCCTTGCGCCAACGCCCGCGCCCGGCGCAGCGCATGCACCGTCGCGTCAGGGCCGGGTGCAAGATTCGGCGCAGATGTGCTATATTAGTTCCACGACACGCTGCCTGTGCGCGCCGGCGCCGGTGCGGCGTGGCCTGCAAGCGGGAAGTAGGGCAGTGAACGAGCGCATCTTCCAGCCGCCCCATTCCAGCGCCGGTGATCGGCTGCCAGCCGATGCGCCGCCGGTTCTGCGCATGGGCGGTTTCGAGCTTGATTTCACCCGCTACGAGCTGCGCCGCGACGGCGCGCCGGTGGCCGTCGAGCCGCGAACCTTCGATCTCATCGCCCTGCTGGCGCGCAACGCCGGAAGAACGGTCACCCGTGACGAGATCTACACCGCGCTTTGGCCCGATTGCATCGTCTCGGATGCGGCGCTGAGCAGCCAGATCCACGCCGCGCGCAAGGCGCTGGGCGATGACGGCAAGCGCCAGCGCGTCATCGTCACCGTGCATGGGCGCGGCTTCCGGCTGCGCGATGGCCGACGCGGGGCGGCGGGCGCAGAGGCGGTGGCGGGCACGCTTGGTGACAACACGCCGGGTAGTGGTGGCGCGCGCGGCGTGGCGCCGGGCCAGGAGCGGCTCAATACCTGTGTCGCGGTGCTGCCCTGTGCCTGGCTAAGCGAAAGCGAGCAAGGATCGGTCATTGCCCAGGGCTTGACCGAGGATCTGATCAATGCCCTGTCGCGCAATCGCTGGATGTGCGTGGTCACGCGCAGCGCCGCCTTCTCGCTGGGGCGCTCGGGCAGGGATCTGGCCGATATCCTGGCGATGCTCGATGCCGATTACGCCGTCACCGGCAGCGTGCGCGCTTCCGATGGCCGCCTGCGCATCGCCATGCAACTGACCGAAGTGGCACGGATGCGCTGCATCTGGGCCGAGCGTTTTGATCGTGATCTGCACGATCTGTTCGATCTTCAGGACGAAATCGCCAGCCTTGTTTCGGCGCGTATCGCCAGCCAGCTGGGCGTTGCCGAGCAGAAGCGGGTCGCCAGCCTGCCGCCGCGCGATCTGGGCACGTGGGAGCTTTACCAGCTGGGCTCGGCCGCGTTCTATCGCTTCACCGCCGAGGGCAATCGCCGTTGCCAGGAGTTGCTGCGCGCCGCCATCGCGCGCGCGCCCGAATTCGGCGAGGCGCATGCGCGGCTGGCCTATGCCATGATACTGGAAAGCACCTATTTCGAGGGGCCGACAAGCCGTGAACATCTCGACGAGGCGCTTCGGCTGGCCGAGACCGGCGTGGCGCTGGATGAGCAGGAGGCCAACACCTTTTTCGCGCTGGGCCGGGTGCAGCTTGCGCGCGGAGAATATGAACTGGCCATCGACGCGCTGGAAACCGCGCTGGCGTGCAACCCTTCGCATGCGCTTTCGGAATGTGCGCTGGGGGATTCGCTGGTCTCGGACGGGCGCGCCGAGCAGGCCATGCCCCATTTCGAGCGCGCGCTGGCGCTCAGCCCGCATGACCCGTTGCGCTGGGCGTTCATGTCCTATCGTTCGCTGGCGCATGCCTTTCTTGGCGATCTTGAAGGGGCTGCGCACTGGGCGCGCAGCGCCACCCTGGTTCCCAACGCGCATTACTGGGCGCGCGCCAAGCTGATCGCCTGGCTGGCGCTGGGCGGACGTATCGAGGCCGCGCGGGGCCAGCTTCCGCAACTGATGCGCGCGCGGCCGGGCTTTACGCGCGATTTCGCGCGCTCGCGCCTGTTCTATGTGCGCGACCCGGCGCAGCTGGGGGCTTTCCTCGACGGGCTCGGGCGCGCCGGGGTGCCGTGAGCGTTTTCCGTGGCCGCGACAGGGGTTCGCCAATGTAGGGTGGGCAATATTGCCCACCCTATGGGTTCGGCAGCGCATATGTGCTTGGGCTTGGCCGGTCTCAGCCGGCTGGCACGCTGTGAAGCGCGGCGCTGGCATGCTCGCGCACCGTCTCGAACACGCGTTCGGGGTGCCTGTAAAGCACAAGCTGGCCGCAATCGTCGAACAGCCGCAGGCGGGCGCGTTTGCCCAGCCTGAGCGCGAAGGCGCTCACCGAGTCGGCGCTGACCACCGGGTCGTGGCGCCCGTGCAGCAGGCTGACCGGCACTTGCGAGGCCTCGGCCAGTGTCGACCAGTCGCGCACCACCAGATAGCCGTCGGTCTCGAAGGCGTGATGCCCCTGCTCGACGGTAAAGCGATAGCCGCGCCTGATCGAGCGGAACACATCGGTATCCGCGCACAATTCCAGATCGCGCGGCGAGTTCTCGTAAAGCGCGCTCATGAAGCTGTGCTCGCCGTCGAAATCGAGCTGCCTGATGCCGGCGCGCAGCACGAAGGGCAGGGCGGCGGGGGCAAAGCGCGCAGTATAGGCCACCAGCCGCTGCCGGCGCGACATGCTGGCCAGCTGCGCCACCGAAACGATGGGCACGGTGCCGGCAACATTGACGATCCCCAATGCCCGCTCGCGCAGCCTTGCGGCGGCGGCAAAGGCGTAGAGCGTGCCCGCCATGTGGCCCAGCAGCACTGCCCGCTCAATGCCCAGCCGGTCCAGCATCTGGCAGATGTCGCCTGCAAAGCTTGTCGCCGCATCGGCGGGGTGAAGCCGCCTTGCCGGCGCGCTGCCGAAGCCGGGGCGGATCGGGGCCAGAAGCCGCAGCCCGGCGCGTTCAAGCGCCGCCTCGATGCGCGGCGTGGCGCTGCAACCGTCGAGCATGCCGTGAAAGAACACCACCGGCACGCCGCCGCGAGGGCCCATCGTGTTGATATGCAACTCACGCCGGCCCGGCAGGGGCAGGATCTGCGGTGCCTGCGGGCGTTCGGCGCCCTGTTCACTACGCTCGACCGCGCGCGCCGCAGAGATCAACAGCCGCACCAGTTCGGTCTGGCTGGCGGCGCCGGTCTTGGCCAGCAACGCCCTGATTTGCGCGCGCACGGTCAGAACCGAAACCCCGCGCCGCTCGGCCAGGGCGGTGGCGTTGTGCCCCTCGGCCAGACCGGCGGCGATGGCAGTCTCTGCCGCGGTCAGGCCAAAGGCATTGCCAAGCAGGCGGTCCATCTCGGGCGTCCATTCGCCCATCAGCGGCTCGATCAGCAGCAATTGCTGGCCGCCGCGCTCGCGGATGGCGCGCGCCAGCATGAAGCTCTCGCCCGCTGTCGTTGCCAGCCGTAACAGGCAGGCCTCAACTTCGCCGGTGGCGGGGTGCGAGGCATCAGCGCGTGCGGGCGCGATGGCGATCAGCATGCGTTCCAGCGCCGTGGGGTTCTGAACGGCAGGCATGATGGCAGTTATGTCGGGCTGCGGGGGCAGCGCGAAGGCGGCAACCGCCGCCGCGTTGCACCACACGACTTGGCCGGTGCCATCGAGCAGCAGCCTTGGGCCGTGGCCATCCCTGAGCGGGGTGTGCGGGCGCCGGCCAAGCTCCACGAGAATGCCGAAGGCGGTCTCGAAATGCGACAGGATGGCCGGATCGTCGAACGCTGCCTGGTCTTGCAGGTTCTTCAGCTCTGCCAGGGCGCGGCTGACATGGTCGTTCCAGTGATCCATGAACACATCGTATGATTGCGGCTCCAGCGCGATGCGATAGATCGAATGGATAAGCCCGGCCCTGCTTGTGCCTGCCGGGGGGGTGCTGGTGTCCGCTTGTGTCGAGCCGTCCGCGTTCATGGGCCAAACCCGCTACAGCGCGCAGCGCCATACTCAATATTGAGGATGCCGCTTTTCTCGCTTGCGCGCAAGCTGGGGCTGGGCATGTGGCGCGCTCGGCTGCGGCAGTGCCCGGATTCGGTTCGCGGGAATTCCCGCTTCAAACGCAAGGGGAGGAGCGTTTCATGAAAGCAGCAGTTTCAAGGATACTCACCGGCGCGGCCCTCACATGCCTGGCGGCCCCGGCGTTGGCGGATGGGCTTTCGCATCTGCCAATGCTGGAAGCGGTCGCGCCCGAGGCCCAGCAGATCAGCCCGCATGTGCCCCATATGGGAACGCATTGGGCCAATCCGGCAAATCTGGAACATGGCGGGCCGATCTATTGCGTGATCGAGGGGCGGGTCGTGTGCGTGGAATACATGTTCCCCGCAGCCGCCTTTGCCGCCGGTGCCGATTTCACGGGGCTGGCCCCCGGCATCGAGACGCCGCCCATCACCCATATCGATATCGAATACATGCCCGAAGGCGTCGGGCCGATGACCGACCCGCTTTACCAGTTTCACATCTATTTCGCCGACCAGGCGGTGCTTGCCGCGCATTGAAGGCACTGCCGCGGCGCCGAAACTGCCCCTTTCATCCCGGCGAGCGGGCAGGGCGGGCTTGTGCCCGCCCGTGCCTGCCGGGCTGTCAATCGCCGGGCGGGCTCATACGCGCTCGCCCGCCCCGGCCAATCCGCGCGCCCATTTTTCCAGCCACCAGCCATAGGGCGCGGGCCAGTCGGCGAAATCGTCGAGCGGGGCCAGTTCGCGCCGCGCATGCAGCACCCAGAACGGGTCATACAGCATCTGCCGGCCCAGCGCGATGAGATCGGCGCTGCCTTCTGCCAACAGCTTCTCGGCCAGTGCGGCATCGCGGATCAGCCCCACCGCCTGCGTCTTGATGCCCACCGCGCTGCGTATTTCGCGCGCAAAGGGGGCCTGAAAGGCCGGCCCGCGCGCCAGGTTGCTGTTGGTCGCGCCTTGGGCGAGATTCCCGCCCGAGGAACAGTCAACGACATCGACCCCGATGCGCTGCAATGCACGGGCCAGCACGATACTGTCGGGCATCTGCCAGCCGCCTTCGACCCAGTCCACCGCCGAGATTCGGGCAAACAACGGCATGCCATCGGGCAGCGACCGGCGCACCGCCTCGGCCACTTCCAGCGGAAAGCGCATGCGGTTTTCCAGCGCGCCGCCATAGCCGTCGCGGCGCTGATTGGCCAGCGGCGTCAGGAAGCTTTGCAGCAGATAGCCATGCGCCATGTGCAGCTCGACAAGCTGAAAGCCCGCCGCCACCGCCCGCCCGGCGGCCCGCACGAAGGCGTCGCGCACATCGTCCATGTCGGCGCGGGTCATCTCGCGCGGGGTCAGCCAGCCGGGCGCAAAGGCAATGGGCGAGGGGCCGATCACCTGCCAGCGCTTCTCGCCGCGGGCGATATCGGCATCACCCAGCGGGCCCGAACCATCGAAAGCGCGCTGGGTCGATGCCTTGCGCCCGCCATGCCCCAGCTGGATGCCGGCGACGCTGCCTTGCTGCTTGATCAGCGCCGCGATGGGGGCGAGCGCCTGCGCCTGCTCGTCATTCCACAGCCCCAGGCAGCCATTGGTGATGCGCCCCTGCGCGGTAACGCCTGTGGCCTCGACAAACACCAGCCCGGCGCCGCCAATGGCGAACTTGCCGTAATGCGCCAGGTGAAAATCATCCGCGACGCCATCGCGGGCCGAATACATGCACATCGGCGACACGACGATCCGGTTCGGCAGCGTCACATCGCGCAGCGAAAGCGGGGAGAAAAGGGCGGGGGTTTTCATGCGCCAACTCCTATAGCCGGCACCGGGGGCTGGCAAGGCATGGCCATGCGGGCACTTGAGCGGGGGCCAGTTGTGCGCCGCACAATGCAGGCAAGGATATCAAGTCAACCCTGTCAAGACGCGCCGAAGCGGCCTATATCTTGGCCGCAGCAAGGAAAGAGCGCATGAACCAGAGCCTTCCATCCGCCGCCGAGCCGCCCGCTCTCGATGCCGCCGCGCAATGCGCGCCGGTTCGTGGGCGCGCGCTGTTTCGCATCACCGGGCCCGACCGGCTGGCCTTTCTTCAGGGCATGGTCACTAATGATGTCAACCGGTTGCCCGAAAAGAACATCCTCTACGCCGCGCTGCTCAGCCCGCAGGGCAAGTACCTAGCCGATTTCTTTCTTGTCGCGCAGGGCGATGCGGTGTTGCTCGATACCGATGCCGCGCTTTCCGATGATCTGGAAAGGCGCCTTTCGCTCTACAAGCTGCGCTCGAAGGTCGAGATCGCGCGCGCCGATTTGCCCGTCACCCGCGGCATCGGCCCCGCGCCCGCCGGCGCGCTGGCCGATCCACGGCACGGCGATATGGGCTGGCTTCTCTATGGCGCCGCGCTCAGCCAGGGCGAGGCGGTGGACTGGGATGCACGCCGCGTCGCCGCCGGTGTGCCCGAGACGGGCAGCGAGCTGATCCCCGGCGAGAGTTTCATCCTGGAATACAGCTTCGAACGGCTGGGCGGGGTGGATTTCCGCAAGGGCTGCTATGTCGGGCAGGAGGTGACCGCGCGCATGCGCCACAAGAGCGAACTGCGCAAGGGACTGGCCGTGGTTGAAATCGAGGGCGATGCCGGGCCGGGGGAAGAGATCACCACCGAAAAGGGGCGCCCGGCGGGAAGGCTGGGCACGGTGGCCGGCAACCGGGCGCTGGCTTGGCTGCGCCTTGATCGCGCCGATGGTGAACTTGCGGCGGGCAAGGCCAGGCTGCGGATGATCGAGCGCCGCGACTGATCAAGGCAAGCGCGGCGGCGGCCTTGCCTGAACGCGGCGGCTGTGCCAGACCGCGATGAAGTGCGCCGTGGCGCGGCAGGGGCAGGGCAATGCCGGGTATCGAATTCGGATCGATCTTCTACGAGATTTCGTCGCTGGTGCTGCTGGCCGCGGCGCTGGGGCTTGTCGGTCTGGCCCTGCGTCAGCCGCTGGTGGTGTCGTTCATCGCCGCGGGTATCCTGGCCGGGCCCGGCGCGCTGGGGCTGGTACAGTCGGAAGAGATCATCTTGCTTCTGAGCCAGATCAGCATCGCGGTGCTGCTTTTTCTGGTGGGGCTCAAGCTCGATGTGAATCTCGTGCGCAATCTCGGCCGGGTGGCTGTGGCCACCGGCATGGGGCAGGTGACCTTCACCGCCCTGTTCGGTTACCTGATCTGCGTGGCGATGGGGCTGGACTGGCTGACCGCGCTCTATGTCGGCGTGGCGCTGACCTTTTCCTCGACCATCATCATCGTCAAGCTTCTGTCTGACAAGCAGGAAATCGACGCGCTGCATGGCAAGATCGCGCTTGGCTTCCTGATCGTGCAGGACATCTTCGTGGTGGTGGCCATGGTCACCGTCTCGGCCATCGGGCTGGGCGGCGCCACCGAGGGCGGCGCCACGGCCGGCCTGCTGATGCTGGCCGGCGGCGCGGTGCTGATGCTGGCCTTCACCTATGTCTTCATCCGCTATCTTGCCACGCCGCTTCTGGGCCTGATCGCGCGCTCGTCAGAGCTTCTGGTCATCTTCGCCGTGGGCTGGGCGGCGGGCTTTGCGGCGGTGGCCGACATGATCGGGCTGGGCAAGGAGCTGGGCGGGCTGCTCGCCGGGGTCTCGCTGGCCTCGACACCGATGCGCGATGCCATCGGCGCTCGGCTGGCCAGTCTGCGCGATTTCCTGCTGCTGTTCTTCTTCCTGTCGCTGGGCGCCACGCTCGATCTGTCCACGCTGGGCGCGCAGGTTGGCCCGGCGGTGGTGCTGTCGCTCTTCGTGCTTATCGGCAACCCGCTGATCGTGCTCGCCATCATGGGCTATATGGGCTACCGCAAGCGCACCGGCTTTCTGGCCGGGCTGACGGTGGCGCAGATCTCGGAATTCTCGCTGATCTTCATGGCGATGGGTATCACGCTGGGCCATGTCGGCGACGAGGCGATGGGGCTGGTAACGCTGGTCGGGCTGGTGACCATCGCGCTGAGCGTCTACATGATTACCTGGTCGCACAAGCTTTATGGCTGGTTCGAGCCGCTTCTGGGGGCGTTCGAGCGGCGCAAGCCCTTCCGCGAGCTCGAAGACGACAGCCCCGAGGCCGCGAACCGGCGCTATGATTTCATCATTCTCGGGCTGGGCCGCTATGGCTGCCGCATCGGACAGGGGCTGAGGGCAAGGGGCTTCAGGCTGCTGGGGGTGGATTTCGACCCCGAGGCACTGCGCAACTGGCGCAAGATGGGGCTGGATGCGCATTTCGGCGATGCCACCGACCCCGAATTCCTGGCGCATCTGCCGCTTTCGGGGGTGAAGGGTGTGATCTCGGCGGTGCCGCGCAGCCGCGGCCCGCTGACCGAGGCCGACGGCCACGCCGCGCTTCTGCACGCGCTCAAGGCGGCGGGCTTTGGCCGTGAAGTGGCGATCACCGTCAACCAGATGGAAGATGGCCAAGCCTATCGCGACATGGGCGCAACGCTCATTCTGGCGCCCTTTGACGATGCCGCCGAGGGTGCGGTCCGCAAGATCGTGCATGACCATGACGAATACGAGTCAGGCGGCGAAAACCCGGCCGATCCCGCGCGCTGAGCCTTCGGCTCGGCGCTGCCGAGGCGTTTGTCTACATCGAGAAGCTGATGCCGCAGCCGCAGGAAGAGCTCGCATTGGGGTTGTCGATCACGAAGCGCGCGCCGATAAGTTCTTCGGAAAAATCGATCACCGCATTCGACAGAAAGGGAAGCGAAACCGGGTCGATCACCACCTTCTGACCCCTGCCCTCGATCACCAGGTCATCCTCGGCGGGCGCATCCAGCGCAATCTCGTACTGAAAACCCGAACAGCCGCCGCCGGCCACGGCGACGCGCAGCGCCTGCGCCTTGCCGGTCTCATCGGCGATCTCGGCCAGGCGTTCGAAGGCGCGTTTGGTCACTTTCGGGGGCAGATTCATGCGATCTCCGGCATTTGGGCGTTTTCCCGACTATTCCACCCGGATATAAGCGGGCGCGAAGGGCACGGCAAGACAGGGCCCGGAATCGGGACGGCAGCAAGGCATGAGCGAAACCGGCTGGACATACATGACCGCCCCCTATGCGGCCGATCCGGCGCGCTCGCGCGGGCGGCTTTTCCGCGAGCGCATCTCGACCTTCCGCTCGCCCTTTCAGCGCGACCGCGACCGCATCATCCATTCCTCGGCCTTTCGCCGGCTCAAGCACAAGACGCAGGTCTTCATCGAGCATGAGGGCGATTACTACCGCACGCGGCTGACTCATTCCATCGAGGTGGCGCAGGTGGCGCGCACGCTGGCCGGCGCGCTGGGGCTGAACACCGATCTGGCCGAGGCCATCGCGCTGGCGCATGATCTGGGCCACACGCCTTTCGGCCATACCGGCGAAGAGGCGCTGGCGGCGCTGATGGCGCCGCATGGCGGTTTCGACCACAACGCCCAGGCGCTGCGCATCGTCACCAGGCTGGAGCGCCACTACGCCGAATTCGACGGGCTGAACCTGACCTGGGAGGCGCTCGAGGGTCTGGCCAAGCATAACGGGCCGCTGCTGCACCCCGATGGCAGCCCGCGCAAGGGGCCGTTGCCCCATGCGCTGGCCGAGTACAACGCAAGCCACGATCTGGAATTGCACACCCATGCCAGCGCCGAGGCGCAGGTGGCCGCGATTGCCGATGATGTGGCCTATAACCATCACGATCTGCATGATGGGCTGCGCTCGGGCCTGTTTACCGAGGATGATCTGATGGCGCTGCCGATCACCGGGCCGGCACTTGCCGAGGTCGATGCGCTTTATCCCGGGCTGGAGCCGATGCGCCGGCGCCACGAGGCGCTGCGGCGCGTCTTCGGCGCCATGGTCGAGGATGTGATCGCCGTTGCCCGCCACCGGCTGGGCGCGGCCGAGCCCGCCGACGCCGATGCGGTGCGCGCGCTGGGGGTGACGATCATCCGCTTTTCCGACCGGCTGTTTCGCGAGTTGAAGGTGATCCGGCAGTTCCTGTTCGAGCGGATGTATCGCGCCCCCATGGTGGTGGCGATGCGCGCCGAGGTCACCGAGGTGGTGCAGGATCTGTTCGCGCTGTTCATGGAGGAACCCGCGCGGCTGCCCGGCGAATGGCGTGCCGATGTGGCCCGCGCCGAGGACGAGACCGCGCTGGCCCGAATCGTCGCCGATTATGTGGCCGGCATGACCGACCGCTTCGCGCTGCAGGAGCATGCGCGGCTGCTGGGCTCGGATGCGGCGCGGTTCACCCGTTATGTCGTTTCGGGATAAGGAGGCGGGGCAGGGCAGGGGGGCGCTGCCCCCGTCGCTGCCTTCGCAGCGACTCCCCCCGGCGTATTTCAAGGCAAGATGAAGGGGGCGCGGCGCAGGGCGCGGGGCGCCGGGCGATTGACCTTGGCGGTTGCCGTGATAGGGGAACGGCAGGCAGAGGGATGGTGAGATGAACCTGTTCAATGAGATCCGCGCGCTGGTGCTGGATTGTCTGCAAGCGATGATGGAAGCGGGCGAATTGCCCGCCGGGCTGGATATGGCAGCGGTGGCGGTGGAGCCGCCGCGCGACGTTGCGCATGGCGACATGGCGACGAATGCGGCGATGGTGCTGGCAAGGCCTTCGGGGCGCAAGCCGCGCGAGATCGCCGAGGCGCTGGCCGGGCGGCTGGGCGATGATGCGCGCATCCTTTCGGCCGAGGTGGCAGGCCCTGGCTTTCTGAACCTGCGGCTGGCGCCTTCGCTGTGGCAGGGCGTGGTGGCGGCGGCGCTGGCGGCGGGGCGCGATTTCGGGCGTTCCGATCTGGGCGCCGGGCGGCGGGTAAATGTGGAATTCGTCTCGGCCAACCCCACCGGGCCCATGCATGTGGGCCATGTGCGCGGCGCCGTGGTGGGCGATGCGCTGGCCTGCCTGCTGGCCTTTGCCGGCTGGCAGGTGACGCGTGAGTATTACATCAATGATGGCGGCGCGCAGGTCGATGTGCTGGCGCGCTCGGCCTATGAGCGCTACCGCGAGGCGCATGGGCTGAGCCCCGAGATTGCCGAGGGGCTGTATCCGGGCGATTATCTGATCGAGGTCGGCGAAGCGCTGAAGGTCGAGTTCGGCGATCGCTTCCTGAACCGGCCCGAAGAGGAATGGCTGGCGGCGTTTCGCGATTTCGCTACCGAGCGGATGATGGCGATGATCCGCGACGATCTGGCCGCGCTGGGCGTTCAGATGGATGTCTATGCCAGTGAAAAGGCGCTTTATGGCACCGGCAAGATCGAGGCGGCGCTCAAGCGGCTGCGCGAGCAGGGGCTGATCTATGAAGGCGTGCTTGAGCCGCCCAAGGGCAAGACCCCCGAGGATTGGGAGCCGCGCGAGCAGACGCTGTTTCGCTCGACCTCGCATGGCGATGATGTCGACCGCCCGGTGAAGAAATCCGATGGCGGCTGGACCTATTTCGCGCCCGATATCGCCTATCACTGGGACAAGATCGAGCGCGGTTTCGACGATCTGATCGACGTTTTCGGCGCCGATCACGGCGGCTATGTCAAGCGCATGAAGGCCGCTGTGGCGGCGCTTTCGGCCGGGCGTGTGCCGCTGGAGATCAAGCTCGTGCAGCTTGTGAAGCTGTACAAGGACGGCGTGCCGTTCAAGATGTCCAAGCGCGCCGGTACCTTCGTCACCCTGCGCGACGTGGTCGAGATGGTGGGCGCGGATGTAACGCGCTTCGTGATGCTGACGCGCAAGAACGATGCGCCGCTGGATTTTGATTTCGACAAGGTTCTGGAACAGTCGCGCGACAACCCGGTGTGGTATGTGCAATACGCCCATGCGCGTATTGCCTCGGTGTTGCGCAAGGCCGAAGCTGCCGGCATGGCGGTGGATGACGCCACACTGGCGCGCGCCGATCTGGCGCGGCTCGATCATCCGGCCGAGCTGGCGCTGATCCGGCGGCTGGCCGACTGGCCGCGCCAGGTGGAGATTGCCGCGCGCGCGCAGGAGCCGCACCGCATTGCCGCCTATCTTGGCGAGCTTGCCAGCGAGTTGCACACCCACTGGAACCGGGGCAATGACGAGCCCGGATTGCGCTTCTTGCAAGACGATGCCGGCGTTTCGGCGGCGAAACTTGCGCTGGCGCGTGCCACGGGCGTTGTTATTTCCGCAGGTCTTGCTATCCTTGGCGTTGTGCCGGCCGAGGAAATGCGCTGAATATCCGCGCCGGTCGGGCATGTGACGGGTAATGAAACGGGCAGCACGCCAAGGGGCGGCTGGCCGATACAGGCGATTGACGAGTAACAGGCTTGACGCGTTACAGGCGTTGAAAACCCAGACCGGGACAAACCCGGCAGGTTGATGAGGCGAGCATGGTACAGATGCATGACAGGGCCTTCGGGGCCGCGCCGCCTGGTGCGGTTCGATATGGGCAGCACGGATCACGGACAGTGCCACCGGCGCAGTCGCAGATGCGTTCGGGTGCGGCCGGGGCGGTCGTCAACTGGATTGGCGCGGCGCTGTCGCTGGCATTGCTGGTTGGCGTGAGCGTCTGGAGCTACCGATTGATGGTGCGCGATGTCAGCGGCGTGCCGGTGGTGCAGGCGCTGGCCGGACCGATGCGCGTGGCCCCCGATGACCCCGGCGGGCGGCGTGCCGCGCATCAGGGGCTGGCGGTGAATGCCGTTGCCGCCGAGGGGCTGGCGGCGCCGGCTTCCGACACCATCACCCTGGCCCCGGCACCGGTGGTGCTGGAGCACGAAGACCGCGTGGCGCTGCAGCGGCCTGCTCAGGCCGAGGCCGCGCCGCCCGAGCGCCGGCCATCGCAAGGCGCGGATGGCGCGGGGCAAGCATCCGGTGAAAGTCAATCTTCGCCTGAGCGCGCGGGCGATCCGGGCCGGCTGCCCGAGACCGTCCTTGCGCGCTCGCCGGTGCCGCCGCGCCGGCCGGGTGGGCTGCGTGCGACACCGGCCGTTGCCTCTTCGGGCAGCGGGCAGCGGGTGACGAATGTGACGTATGATGCGGGCAGAAACGGTCGCGATGATCAGGCCGAGGCCCTGCTCGAACAACTCGCCACGCGGCTGGCGCCCTCGAGCCATGCCGATATCGACCCGCAATCGCTGCAGCCCGGCACGCGGCTGGTGCAGCTGGGTGCCTATGACGACGAGGCCGAGGCGCGCGCCGCCTGGGTGGCGCTGGCCGATCGCTTTCCGGCGCAGTTCGACGGGCGCGGCCGGGTCATCGAAGAGGCGACGGCAGGCGGGCGCAGCTTCTTCAGGCTGCGCGCGCATGGTTTCACCGACGAGCCCGAGGCGCGCCGCTTCTGCGCGGCCTTTGCCCATGAGGGGGTCGATTGCATTCCGGTGCTGGTGCGGTGAGCCCCGGCACCCGTATCGCCACCCGCCCGGGGGGGGCCCCCCCCCCCCGGGCCCCCGCCCGGTCGTGCCGATGGCCGAAGCGGGGGTACACTGGCGGCATGAACGAGA
>JAFIEG010000005.1 GCA_020832665.1 Pararhodobacter sp.
AAACCGCGCCCCTTCATCTTGCGTTAAATACTCCGCCCGTTCATTCGCTCAAATCGCTCCAGTTAAGGTATTTCAGCGAAGGAACGGGAGGAGCCTAGGCCGCAGGTGACGGGGGGCAGCGCCCGCAAACACCCCGCGTCAGCCCTCGCCCTGCGCCTCGGCGCGGCTCTTGCCGGCAACATCCATCGCCAGCGTCGCCGCCATGAAACCGTCGAGATCGCCATCGAGCACCCCTTGCGTGTCCGAGGTCTCGTGTCCGGTGCGCAGATCCTTCACCATCTGATAGGGCTGCAGCACATAGGATCGTATCTGGTTACCCCAGCCGGCATCGCCCTTGGCGTCATGGGCGGCCTCGATCGCCTCGGTGCGCTTACGCAACTCCAGATCGTAGAGCCGCGATTTCAGCGCCTGCATGGCGATGGCGCGGTTCTGGTGCTGCGATTTCTGGCTCGACGTCACCACGATGCCCGTGGGCAGGTGGGTAATGCGCACCGCCGAGTCGGTGGTGTTCACATGCTGCCCGCCCGCACCCGATGAGCGATAGGTGTCGATGCGGATCTCGTTGTCGGGCACGGTGATCTCGATGTTTTCATCGACCACCGGATACACCCAGACCGAGCAGAACGAGGTGTGCCGCCGCGCCGCGCTGTCATAGGGCGAGATGCGCACCAGCCGGTGCACGCCCGATTCCGATTTCAGCCAGCCATAGGCGTTGTGCCCTGCTATGCGATAGGTGGCCGAGCGGATGCCGGCCTCCTCGCCCGGGCTTTCGGCGGTCAACTCCACCTTGTAGCCCTTCTTCTCGGCCCAGCGTACATACATCCGCGCCAGCATAGCCGCCCAGTCACAGCTTTCGGTGCCGCCGGCGCCGGCGTTGATCTCCAGATAGGTGTCGTTGGAATCGGCCTCGCCGTCGAGCAGCGCCTCAAGCTCCTTCTCGGCGGCGCGCTCGCGCAGCGCCTTCAGCGCCGCTTCGGCCTCGGCGACGATCTCGTCATCGCCCTCGGCCTCGCCCATTTCGATCAGTTCCAGATTGTCGGCAAGCTCCTGCTTGATCGTGTCATGCGTGCTCAGCGCGTCTATCAGTTGCTGGCGCTCGCGCATAAGCTTCTGGGCGCGTTCGGGGTCGTTCCACAGATCGGGGTTCTCGATCATGGCGTTGAATTCTTCCAGCCTGTGATCGGCGGTGTCGCGATCCATCCGCCGGGCCAGCAGGGAAACCGACTTGCGGATCGCCTCGCTCGTGGCCTGGATTTCTGCGCGCATGTCGGTTGGTCCTGTCGGTTAGGCTATGCAATGCTGCGGCGGTGATACATTGGCCCCGGCAGCGGTGCAAGAAGCCCACGGCGCGGCGTTGCAGCCTTGCGGCGGGCCTGGGGGCGGTCGGGCGAGCGCCTGCGAACCGGCCGGCACGAAGGATTGTGCACGAGTGTGAAAACCGCGTGCAAGGCTATTGACGCGGCGCGGCGCTTGGCATATTTCGCCCCCACAGCGCGGTTGTAGCTCAGTTGGTTAGAGTACCGGCCTGTCACGCCGGGGGTCGCGGGTTCGAGCCCCGTCAACCGCGCCATTTTTTCTCGAAAGGCCCTCGCCACGGCGGGGGCTTTCGTTTTTTCGGCTGGTCCGAAGCGCCGGGCAGCGGCAGCCGGAATCTCTTTCGCCCTCGCCGAGGCTGCGCTATAGCGTGAAGAAAAATGGAGCTGGCGCAGCAATATGTCCCGCCCGTGCCTGCGGGTGCCCTGCGCTACAGAATGTCATGATCGCGTTCCGGGTTGGCGCGCCCCTTGCCGGAGTTGCCTTGAAATGATTGCCGTCCAAGGGTTCGAGGGTGCGCGCGTCGGGGTGCTGGGGCTGGGCCGTTCGGGGCTGGCGACCTGCGCTGCGCTGCGCGCGGGCGGTGCCGAGCCGCTGGCCTGGGATGACAGCGCCGAGGGCCGCGCGCGCGCCGAGGCCGAGGGCTTTGCCCTGACCGACCTGACCCGCCTGCGTGCATTCGAGGGGATGGCGGCGCTAATCGTCTCGCCCGGCATCGCGCATCTTTATCCGGCGCCGCATCCCGTCATCGCCGCCGCAAGCGCGGCTGGTGTGCCGGTGGACAACGATATCGGCCTGTTCTTTCGCTCGATAGCCCGTAACAACTGGGCAGAGATGGAGCGCCCGCCGCGCGTGGTGGCGGTCACCGGCTCGAACGGCAAATCCACCACCACCGCCCTGATTGCCCATATCCTTGGCCATGCCGGGGTGCCGGTGCAGATGGCCGGCAATATCGGCCGCGCGGTGCTGGCGATCGAGCCGCCGGGCGAGGGCGCGGTGGTGGTGCTGGAACTGTCGAGCTACCAGACCGAACTCGCCCGCGCGCTGACCCCGGATGTGGCGGTGTTCACCAATCTGAACCCCGATCACCTGGACCGCCATGGCGGCATCGGCGGTTATTTCGCCGCCAAGCGCCGGCTCTTCGCCGAGGGCGGGCCCGACCGGGCGGTGATCGGCGTCGACGAGCCCGAGGGCCGCTTTCTGGCCATGCAGACGGGCGAGGGGCCGGGCGACATGCGCGTGATCCGCATCTCTTCGGGGCAGAAGTTGCAAGGGGTGGGCTGGTTGGTCTTTGCGCGCAAGGGGTTTCTGGCCGAGTGGCGCGTGGGAAAGCAGGTGGCGGCGGTCGATCTGCGTCCGCTGCCCGGCCTGCCCGGCGCGCATAACCACCAGAATGCCTGCGCTGCCTGGGCGGCGGCCCGCGCGCTCGGTCTGGCGCCGCGCCAGATCGAGGCGTCGCTGGCCGGTTTCACCGGCCTGCCGCATCGCAGCCAGCTGGTGGCCGAAATTGCCGGGGTGCGCTACGTCAACGACTCCAAGGCGACGAATGTGGAAAGCGCCGCAAGCGCACTGCAGGCGTTTGACCGCATCCGCTGGATCGCGGGCGGCCTGGGCAAGGAGGGCGGCATCGCCGCGCTGGCGCCGCATCTGGGCCATGTTGCAAAAGCCTATCTGATCGGCCACTCGGCGCGCGCCTTTGCGCTGCAAATGGGCGATACCGAGCACGAGATCTGCGATACGATGGCAGCCGCCGTCGCCCGCGCGGCGGCAGAGGCGCAACCGGGCGAGGTGGTGCTGCTGGCCCCGGCGGCGGCGAGCTTCGACCAATACCCCGATTTCGAGAAACGCGGCGAGGATTTCATGGCCTGCGTGCGCGCGCTGGCCAGGGCATGAGGACCCCGGCATGAGCGCGCGCCGGGAACGGGCCCCCGGCTCGGCCCTGTCGCCGGTCAGTGAGGGCGATACAAGGCGCGGCTTTGCCTTCGCGCTGGCCGCCTATCTCTTGTGGGGCGTGCTGCCGCTCTATCTGAAGGCGCTCGAGCATGTGCAGGTCGCCGAGGTGCTGGCGCATCGCGTCGTCTGGTCGGTGCCGGTGGCGCTTGCGGTGCTGGTGGTGCTGGGGCGCACCGCCGATCTGCGCGCCGCGATGCTGGCGCCGCGCGTGCTGGGCATGGCGATGGTGACAGCGGCGCTGGTCACGGTCAATTGGGGGTTCTATTTCTGGGCGATCCAGAGCGGGCAGGCGGTCGAAGCGGCGCTGGGCTACTATATCAACCCGTTGTTTTCGATCCTGCTGGGCGCGATATTTCTGGGCGAGAAGCTCAGCGCTCGGCAATGGGCGGCGGTGGCGCTGGCCGCCTCGGCGGTCGCGCTCTTGACCATCGAGGCCGGGCGACTGCCGCTGGTGGCGCTGGGGCTGACCGTCAGCTGGGGCTTCTATGCACTGCTCAAGCGCTCGCTGCCGGTGGGGCCGAACCAGGGTTTCACGCTTGAGGTAATTATCCTGACCCCCTTTGCGCTGGCCGGCATGCTGTGGCTGCAGGGGCAGGGCGCGCTGCATCTCACGCAGGCGGGGGCGCTGGATCTGGTGCTCCTGCTGGGCTGCGGGGTGATCACGGCGGTGCCGCTGATGTGCTACGCCAATGGCGCCAAGGGGCTGACGCTTTCGACGATCGCCATCATGCAATACATCACCCCAAGCTTCATTTTCCTGATTGCCCTCTTCGTCTTCGGCGAGCCCTTTGAGGGAGCGCGGCTGGTGGCATTTCCAATGATCTGGGTGGCACTGGTGCTGTATTCCACCGAGATCCTGCGCCGACGGCGATAAGCCGGCCGCCGGGGCGGGAAGGGGGCGCTGCCCCCCGTCCGCTTTGCGGACTCCCCCCGGCGTATTTTGGGGCAAGATGAAGGGCCGAGGCAGGGCGGGGCTGGCAAGGAGGCCGGATTCGCGCTATCGTGGCTCTCAGACCCGGAAAACGGGCATGCGTGAGGCATAACAGAGCAGGATTGCCATGACGGAAATGGTTCATGGCACCGGGCCGGCCCATGCCGGCGAGCCGGTGCTGTCGCGCTGGTGGCATACGGTCGATCGCTGGACAATTTCCTGCGTGCTGTTGCTGTTCGGAGCCGGGCTGTTGCTGGCGCTGGCCTCCTCGCCGCCGCTCGCCACGCGCAACAACCTGCCGCCGTTTCATTATTTCGAGCGCCAGGCCTTCTTCGGCGCTGTGGCGCTGGCGGTGATGTTCGTGGTTTCACTGATGTCGCCGGTGACCATCCGGCGCTGGGCGGTGTTCGGTTGCATCGCCAGCTTCGTGGCACTGATCCTGTTGCCCTTCATCGGCACCGATTTCGGCAAGGGTGCCACGCGCTGGATCAGCCTGGGCTTTGCCAGCGTGCAGCCATCCGAGTTTCTCAAGCCCTGCCTGGCGGTGGTGGCGGCCTGGTTTCTCTCGGCGGCGCAGGAGCCGGGCGGGCCGCCGGGGCGCACGCTCTCATTGGCGCTGGTGCTGGCGGCCGTGTTCCTGCTTGTGCTGCAGCCCGATTTCGGCCAGGCGGCGCTGATCCTCTTTGCCTGGGGGGTGATGTATTTCGCCTCTGGCGCACCGATCCTGCTCATTGTCGCGCTGGCCGGGCTGGTGCTGGCCGGCAGCACGCTGGCCTATAACGGCTCGGCGCATTTCGCGCGGCGCATCGACGGCTTTCTCGCCGCCGAGGTCGATTCGCGCTCGCAGCTGGGCTATGCCACGGCGGCAATCCAGGAGGGCGGGATGTTCGGCCTGGGCGTGGGCGAGGGGCAGGTAAAGTGGCAACTCCCCGATGCCCATACCGATTTCATCATCGCCGTGGCGGCCGAGGAATACGGTTTCGTGCTGGTCGCCTTCATCATCGGGCTTTACGCCACCATCTGCCTGCGCGCACTGTCGCGGCTGATGCGCGAGCGCGACCCCTTCGTGCGGCTGGCGGGTACGGGTGTGGTGGCGATCTTCTCGGCGCAGGCCATGATCAATATGGGGGTGGCGGTGCGCCTGTTGCCGGCCAAGGGGATGACGCTGCCCTTCGTCAGCTATGGTGGCTCGTCGCTGGTGGCGATGGGGCTGATGATGGGCGTATTGCTTGCATTGACGCGCGCGCGCCCCCAAGGTGAGATTGGCGACATACTGTTGACGCGGGGGCGCTGATGGGCCGAAGCAGGGCAGGCAGGCCGCCGCTAGCCGTTATCGCGGCGGGCGGCACGGGCGGGCACATGTTCCCCGCCCAGGCGCTGGCCGAGGTGCTGCTGGCGCGTGGCTGGCGGGTGGTGCTGTCGACCGATGCGCGCGGCGCGCGCTATGCCGGCGGCTTCCCCGATTCGGTGGCGCGGCGTGTGGTGCCCTCGGCCAGCTTTGCGCGCGGCGGCGGGTTGGCGGGCCGCGCGCTGGTGCCGTTTCGCATTCTCGCCGGGGTGTTCCAGGCGGTGCTGGGCATGCTATTCGACCGGCCGGCGGTGGTGATCGGCTTTGGCGGCTATCCGGCGATCCCGGCGCTGTCGGCGGCCTGGGCCTTGCGCGTGCCGCGGCTGATTCATGAACAGAACGGCGTTCTGGGCCGGGTGAACGAGGTTTTCGCGCGCCGGGTCGATGCGGTCGCCTGCGGCACCTGGCCCACGGCGCTGCCGCGCGGGGTCGAGGGTATCCATACCGGCAACCCGGTGCGCGCCGCCTTGCGCGCGCGCGCCGGCGCGCCCTATATCCCGCCCGGCGATTACCCGATGAGCGTGGTGGTGGTGGGCGGCAGCCAGGGCGCCAGGGCGCTGTCCGACAAAGTGCCCGCGGCGCTGGCGGCGCTGCCCGAGGCGCTGCGCCGGCATCTGCGTATCGCCCATCAGGCCCGCGATGAGGATATCGCGCGCGTGACCGCGGTCTATGACGAAGCCGGGCTGCCGGCCGAGGTGGCGCCTTTCTTCGACGATATTGAGCGGCGCTTTTCCGAGGCGCAGCTTGTCATTGCCCGCGCCGGGGCATCGACGATCGCCGATCTGACGGTGATCGGCCGGCCGGCGGTATTGATTCCCTATCCGCATGCCGCGCGCGACCACCAGGCGGCCAATGCCCATGTGCTGGGCGAGGCGCAGGCGGCGGTGGTGATTCCGCAGCGCCTGCTCAAGCCCGAGGCTCTGACCGAGCATCTGGAGGGCATTCTGAACCATGCCGCCGGTGCGCAGGGCATGGCCGCTGCGGCGCTGGCGCTGGGCCGGCCCGATGCCGCCGAGCGCCTGGCCGCGCTGGTCGAGCGTATTGCCGGCATCGGCGGCACCGATGACGGCGAACAGGCGCTTGGCAGCGATGCCGGCGGGCGCTAAACCCGGCCCGGCAAAGCGCAAGAGGCCGGCATGACCCTTCCCCCCAACCCTTCCCGCAAGCACAGCCTGCTGCCCGCCGGGCTGGGCCCGGTGCATTTCATCGGCATCGGCGGCATCGGCATGTCGGGCATTGCCGAGATCCTGCTGGGCGACGGGCACAAGGTGCAGGGCTCTGACCTGAAGGCAAGCGCCATCACCAGCCGGCTGGAGGGGCAGGGCGCGCGCATTTTCATCGGCCAGGAGGCCGGCAATCTGGGTGAAGCCGCGGTGGTGGTGGTCTCAAGCGCGATCCGCCCCGACAACCCCGAACTGGCAGCGGCACGCGCATGCGGGCTGCCGGTGGTGCACCGCTCGGAAATGCTGGCCGAAGTGATGCGCCTGCGCGCCACGGTCGCGGTAGCCGGCACGCATGGCAAGACCACCACCACCACGATGGTGGCCGCGCTGATGGATCAGGCCGGACTGGCGCCGACGGTGATCAATGGCGGCGTGATCCACGCCTATGGCTCGAATGCGCGCGCCGGGTCGGGCGAGTGGATGGTGGTCGAGGCCGATGAAAGCGACGGCTCCTTCAACCGGCTGCCGGTTAGCGTGGCCATCGTCACCAATATCGACCCCGAGCATATGGAGCATTGGGGTGATATCGAAGCGCTGCGCGAAGGGTTTCGTCGCTTCGTGCAATCCATTCCCTTCTACGGGCAGGCAGTGCTGAACACCGATCACCCCGAGGTGGCGGCGCTGGCCGATGCGCTGCGCGACCGGCGCATCACCCGTTTCGGGCTGGGGGAAGGGGCGGATCTGCGCGCCGAGGGTGTCAGGTTCGAAAATGGAAAGGCGCTCTTCGATATCCGGGTCAAAACGGGTGAGAAAGATCGGATAATTAAAAGTTGTGAGCTGCCCATGCCCGGCGATCACAATGTCTCGAACGCGCTGGCGGCGGTTGGGGTGGCGCTGCATCTGGGTGTCGATGACGCCACCATCCGCGCCGGGCTGGCGGGGTTTGGCGGTGTTGCGCGCCGCTTCACACGCATCGGCGAGGTGCGCGGGGTGACGGTGATCGACGATTACGGCCATCACCCCGTCGAGATTGCCGCGGCGCTCAGCGCCGCGCGCCAGTCGGTGGCGCCGGGCGCGCGTGTCATCGCCGTGCATCAGCCGCATCGCTTCACCCGGCTCAGCCGGTTGTTCGGCGATTTCTGCACCGCCTTTGCCAAGGCCGATCTGGTGGCCATCGCGCCGGTCTATGCCGCCGGCGAGGCGCCGATTGCCGGTGCCAGCCGCGACGATCTGCTGGCCGGCATCCGCGCGAGCGGGCACCCTTCGGTGCATGCGCTCGATACCGAGGATGATCTCGAAGCGCTGGTGCGCGCCCATGCCCGCCCCGGCGACATGGTGATCTGCCTGGGTGCGGGCACCATCTCGGCCTGGGCGCAGGCGCTGCCGGCCCGGCTGGACGCGGCGTGAGAAGGCGATGAATGCCGCCCCCTTCCTGGTGCCGGCGGGCGCCCTGATCGCCGGGCTGGCGGCGGGCTGGGCGCTGGCGCGCTACTGGCGGCGCGGCGCGGCATGGGCGTTGGCGGCGGTTCTTTTCGCGGCGGCGGTGGCGCTCGGCATCGCCGGGCGGCAGGCGCAGGGCTTCGAGGGGCTGGGCTATGCCATAGCCGGGCTGTTGATGGCCGTCCCGGCCTCGGCGGGGGCGGCGCTTGGCGGCTGGCTTGGCAAGCGCCCGTAGGGTGGGCAATATTGCCCGCCCCACCCATCGCCCGTCGGCTGGACAGGCTGCGGGGTGCGGGCTATAGGCGAAGAATATGGAACCGGCGCAGCAATATATCCCGCCCGTGCCGGCGGCTCCCAAGCGTATCCGGATAGCGTGACCTTGAGTCCAGGAAGGCACAGACAGCACGGCAAGGAACCGCCCAATGGCATTGCCGAATGACATTTCCCTGCGCGGCAGGCTGACCGCGAAACGGCCCATGGCCGAACTGACCTGGCTGCGCGTCGGCGGCCCGGCCGACTGGCTGTTCCAGCCCGCCGACGAGGCCGATCTTGCCGCTTTTCTGGCCGCGCTCGATGTCGATATCCCAGTCTTTCCCATGGGCGTGGGCTCGAACCTGATCATCCGCGATGGCGGGTTGCGCGCCGTGGTCATCCGGCTGGGGCGCGGCTTCAACGCCATCGAGATCGAGGGCAATCGCGTCACCGCAGGCGCTGCCGCGCTGGATGCCCATGTCGCGCGCAAGGCCGCCGCGGCCGGGCTCGACCTGACCTTCCTGCGCACCATCCCCGGCTCGATCGGCGGCGCGGTGCGCATGAATGCGGGCTGTTACGGCACCTATGTCGCCGACAGGCTGCTCTCGGTGCGCGCGGTCACCCGCGCGGGCGAGATCGTCACCCTGCCGGCGGCCGATCTGAAGCTTGGCTACCGCCAGTCCGACCTGCCCGAGGGCTGGGTGGTCACCGCCGCCATTTTCGAGGCGCCGCAGGGCGAGCCGGCGGCGCTGGAGGCGCGCATGGCCGAGCAACTGGCGCAGCGCGATGCCACCCAGCCGGTGAAGGAGCGCAGCGCCGGCTCGACCTTTCGCAACCCCGCCGGCTACAGCTCGACCGGGCACGCCGATGACAGCCATGAGCGCAAGGCCTGGAAGGTGATCGACGAGGCGGGCCTGCGCGGCGCGCGGCTGGGTGGGGCACAGATGTCGCCAAAGCACCCCAACTTCCTGATCAACACCGGTACCGCCAGCGCCGCCGATCTTGAGGGGCTGGGCGAGCTGGTTCGAAAAAGGGTGTTGGAAAAAAGCGGAATCGCGTTAGAATGGGAAATCATGCGCTTGGGCAAAGCAGCCGGGGCGCAGGACTGACTCGCGCGGCGCAATTCAGCAAAACAAAAGCCGGCGAGCATCTGAACGAGGGGCGCAATGCCCCGAAAAAAGGGGCAAAAGCCCCGACATGAGGCAGATTTGGCGGGCGTGTCGAGCAGGGCAGCCCCCAAGGTAGCGGTTCTGAAAGGCGGTATCTCGGTCGAGCGCGAGGTGTCGCTGACGAGCGGGCGCATGTGCGCCGCCGCGCTGCGGGAGGCGGGATTTGAGGTGGTCGAGGTCGATGCCGGCCGCGACCTGCCCGCACGTCTGGCAGAAATTTCCCCTGATGTCGTCTTCAACGCCCTGCATGGCCGCTGGGGCGAGGATGGCTGCGTGCAGGGGATGCTGGAATGGATGGGGCTGCCCTATACGCATTCCGGCGTGCTGGCCTCGGCGCTGGCAATGGACAAGATCCGCTCGAAAGAGGTGTTCCGCGCGGCCGGGCTGCCGGTGGCCGAAAGTCTGCTGGCCCCGCGCAGCGAGATCGAGGCCGACCATGTGATGGCGCCGCCCTATGTGGTCAAGCCGCATAACGAGGGCTCGTCGGTCGGTGTCTATCTGGTGATGGAGGGCGCCAACAGGCCACCGAAACTGGCTCCCGAGATGCCCGACATGCTGATGGTCGAGGGGTTCGTGCCTGGCCGCGAGCTTACCGTCAGCGTGCTGGGCGAACGCGCGCTCACCGTCACCGATATCGTCACCGATGGCTGGTATGATTACAACGCGAAGTACCGCGCCGGCGGCTCGCGCCATGTGGTGCCGGCCGAGCTTCCGGCGGCGGTGTTCGATGCCTGCATGGAGCAGGCGCTCACCGCGCATCGCGCGCTGGGCTGCCGGGGGCTGAGCCGCACCGATTTCCGCTGGGACGAGGCACGCGGCCTTGACGGGTTGGTAGTGCTGGAAATCAACACCCAGCCGGGCATGACGCCCACCTCGCTGAGCCCCGAACAGGCGGCGCATTGCGGCATGTCGTTCGCCGATCTGTGCCGCTGGCTGGTGGAGGACGCCTCATGCCACCGCTAGATGATCGCTATCCGGCGCCGGGTGCCACAGCAGGGGCCGCGCGCTGGCGCGAGGTGGCGAAGCGACCGGGGCAGCCGGGGCACGCGGCTCGGGCGTCATGGGCCACCAACCACCCCGAGCAGGCTGTGTTCAGCCAACCCCGTGCGCATGACACGCCCGCCCCGCTTCCGTATCCGCGCCGATACCCGCCCGAAAGCTGGGCCTCGCCGAACGTTGGCCCGCCGCAGCTCGCCGACCGGCCCGCGCAAGGCGTCAGTTCCCAGCCGGCGCATGATGCGAGCCACGCCTCGCGCCCCCCGGGCGCGCCCACTCCGGCCAGGCCGCACCGAGCGCCCGCGTCGGGCGAGCCCCCCGCGCCCCTCATCGACGCCGTGCCATCGGTGGCCACCTTCGCCCCGCCGCCGGCGCCGGATGCGCCAATCCACGAAGCGGGGGGCGCGGCGCGCCCCCCCCCCCCCCCCCAGCCGCGCGGCGCCCGGGGGCCCCCCCGCCCCCCCCCCCGGGGCGCGGGCCCCCCAACCCCCCCCCGGGGGCGCCGGGCGCGCCGACCCGTCGCCCAGCCGGCTGGCCTATCGGCTTAACCGGCTTTGGCTGACCCCGCTTTTCCGGCGCGCCGTCACCATGGGGCTGCCGGCGCTCGTGCTCGCCTGCGCCATCGCACTTTATCTCGGCGATGCGTCCCGCCGCGCCACGCTCATCGACATGGCAACCGAATTGCGCGCCGGTTTCGAGGCGCGGCCCGAATTCCGCGTCGAGGCGCTCGCGGTGCAATCCGACACGCCCGAGGTGACGCGCGCCATCGAGGCGCGGCTGGGCATCGATTTTCCGGTCTCGTCCTTTCATCTCGATCTGGAGGCGCTGCGCGCGCGCATCGAGGCGCTGGACGCGGTGGAAAGCGCCGCCGTGCGCATCGGCTCGGACCGGGTGCTCGATATAAGGGCGATCGAGCGCGAGCCGGCCTTTGTCTGGCGCCACCGCGGCGGGCTGGCGATGATCGATGCCGAAGGCAACCGCGTGGCCCTGCTTGCGAGCCGTGCCGCGCGCTCCGATCTGCCGCTGATCGCCGGCGAGGGCGCGCCCGCGGCGGTTGACGAGGCCCGCCGCCTGCTGGCCGCTGCGGCGCCGCTGGGCGAGCGGCTGCACGCGCTGGTGCGCGTGGGCGAGCGGCGCTGGGACCTGGTGCTTGCCGGCGACCGGCGCATCATGCTGCCGGCATCGGGTGCGGTGCTGGCGCTCGAACGGGTGCTGGCGCTCGACAACGCCCCTTCCGACCTGCTGTCGCGCGATGTCGTTGCAGTGGACATGCGCAACCCCGGCCGACCCACCATTCGCCTTTCGCAGCCCGCCATGACCGAGCTGCACCGTATCCGAAGCCTTGAAAGCGGAGTTCGCAACCGATGACCGATCTCTATCAGTCGCAGCGCGCAATGCGCCACATGCGCCGTCAGGCAATGCAGCGCGGGGTGATCGCGGTTCTCGATATCGGCACCTTCAAGGTGGCCTGCCTGATCCTGAAATTTGGCACCACGGCCGCGCCGGCCGAGGGTTCGGGCGTGGGCAACATGGCCGGCCAGACGGCGTTTCGGGTGATCGGTGCGGGCACGACGCGCTCGCGCGGGGTGCGTTTTGGCGAGATCGCCGCCATGGCCGAAACCGAGCGCGCGGTGCGCACCGCCCTGCAGACCGCGCAGAAGATGGCGCAAACGCGCGTCGATCATGCCGTGCTGTGCTTCTCTGGGGGCGAGGCGCGCTCCTACGGGCTTGAGGGCGAGGTGGTGCTCGATGGCGAGCATTGCAGCGAGGCCGATATCGCGCGCGTGCTTTCGGCCTGCGACGTGCCCGATCTGGGCGACGGGCGCGAGGTGCTGCACGCGCAGCCGGTGAATTTCCTGCTCGATCACCGCTCGGGGCTGATTGACCCGCGCGGCCAGGCCGGCAGGCGGCTGGGCTGCGACATGCATCTGTTGTCGATCGATGCCGATGTGGTGCGCAACCTGGTGCATTGCCTCAAGCGCTGCGATGTCGAGGTCGCCGGGCTGGCGGCATCAAGCTATGTCTCGGGGCTGGCGGCGCTGGTCGAGGATGAGCAGGAGCTGGGCGCGGCGGCGATCGACATGGGCGGCGGCTCCACCGGCGTGTCGATCTTCATCAAGAAACACATGATCTTCGCCGATACGGTGCGGCTGGGCGGCGCGCATGTCACCAGCGACATCGCCAAGGGGCTGCAGATTCCGCAAAGCGCGGCCGAGCGCATCAAGACTTTCTATGGCGGGGTGCATGCAACCGGCAAGGACGACCGCGAGATCATCGAGATCGGCGGCGATTCCGGCGACTGGGACAAGGACCGGCGCACCATCACCCGCGCCGAGCTGATTGGCATCATGCGCCCGCGCGTCGAGGAGATGCTGGAAGAGGTGCGCGCGCGGCTCGATGCCGCCGGCTTCGATCATCTGCCCAGCCAACAGATCGTGCTTACAGGCGGGTGCAGCCAGATTCCGGGGCTCGATGGGCTGGCCAGCCGCATTCTGGGCCGGCAGGTGCGGCTGGGCCGCCCGATCCGTGTGCAGGGTCTGCCGCAGGCGGCCACCGGGCCGGGGTTCTCGGCGCTGGTGGGCATGTGCCTTTTCGCCGCCTGCCCGCAGGACGAATGGTGGGACTTCGAGATCCCCGCCCACCGCTTCGCAGCGCGCCCGCTGCGGCGTGCAATTAAATGGTTTCGCGAGAACTGGTAACAACCAGATGATGGGAAACCGGCAACAAACCGCGTAGAGTCGCATTTTTTTCGCGAGATATGGGGGTTGATTTGATTTTTTGGATGACGATTCGACCCCAGCGCGTTAAGATCGGTAAAAAAGCAAGCAAATCATCGGCTACTGGTGATCCCTTTGCGTAAATCGGCTGAGCAGGCCGGAACAAACAGGCGGACGAGGCAATGACACTGACATTCATCGAGACCGAGAAGAAGGAACTCACCCCGCGGATCACCGTCTTCGGTGTCGGTGGTGCCGGCGGCAATGCGGTCAACAACATGATCGACCAGCAGCTTGCAGGGGTCGAATTCGTCGTTGCCAATACCGATGCCCAGGCGCTGCAGCAATCGCGCGCGCCGGCCCGCATCCAGCTCGGCATCAAGGTCACCGAGGGGCTGGGCGCCGGGGCGCGGCCGCAGGTGGGTGCCAATGCCGCCGAAGAGGCGCTGGAAGAGGTGATCGATCATCTGGCCGGGGCACATATGTGCTTCATCACCGCCGGCATGGGTGGCGGCACCGGCACGGGTGCGGCGCCGATCATCGCTCAGGCGGCGCGCGAGCTTGGCGTGCTCACCGTCGGCGTGGTCACCAAGCCCTTCGCCTTCGAGGGCGTCAAGCGCATGCGCCAGGCCGAGGAAGGGGTCGAGGCGCTGCAGAAGGTGGTCGATACGCTGATCATCATCCCCAACCAGAACCTGTTTCGCCTGGCCAACGAGAAGACCACCTTCACCGAGGCCTTCGCCTTGGCCGATGACGTACTTTATCAGGGCGTCAAGGGCGTGACCGATCTGATGGTGCGGCCCGGCATGATCAATCTCGACTTTGCCGATGTCCGCGCCGTGATGGACGAGATGGGCAAGGCGATGATGGGCACCGGCGAGGCCGAGGGCGAGGACCGCGCCCGCCAGGCTGCCGAAAAGGCCATCGCCAACCCGCTCTTGGACGAGATAAGCCTGCATGGCGCGCGCGGCGTGCTGATCAACATCACCGGCGGCAACGATCTCACACTCTTCGAGCTTGACGAGGCGGCGAACATCATTCGCAAGATGGTCGATGAAGAAGCCAATATCATCGTCGGCTCCACCCTCGATACCGAGATGAACGGGAAGATCCGGGTTTCGGTTGTCGCGACGGGTATCGAGGCACAGGCCGATGCTGCCACGCTCGACGTGCCGCGCCGCCGGCTGGCCGAGCCGCTGACGCCGTCAAGCATGGTCCAGCCCTCGCCCGAACCCGAGCAGTACGGGGCGTCACCGCAGCAGCATGAGCCGGCAGCGTCCTTCGCCGCCGAGGCCGGGCCGCCGGCAGACGAGCCGGTGTTCGAGCCCGCGCCCGAGCATGTTGCCTACGAGCCGTCGCAGCAGCCCGCACCGGCTGCGCAGCATCATGGGCAGTATTCTGCGCCGCACGCCGCGCCTGCGCCCGAATTCCGCCGCGCCGCGCCGCCGGCGCATCCGGTGCAGGACGAGTTCGATCTCGATGCCGTGCTCAACGATGGCCAGCAGCCGCCGCAGCATTCTGCCCGGCCTGCCGATGAATGGCGCGACGAGGCAGCGGCTTTTGTTGCCCCACGCCCGCCGCAGCACCAGCCCGGCATGCCCTCGCCCGAGACGCTGGCGCGCTTGCGCGCGGCTGTCTCGAAACAGCCCGAGAGCGGACGACCCACGCCGCCGCGCGGCGCCGATTACTACGAACCCGCTTCGCGGTCGCAGCCAATGCAGCATCAGCCGACGCAACAACAGCCCCAGCAGTCGCAGCAGGAACGCTCGCGCTTCGGTATCGGCTCACTGATCAGCCGCATGACCGGTACCGGTGCCGGTGCCGAACAGTCCGGCTCTGCGCAAAGGGTGCAGCCGCCGGTGCAGGGCTATGACGACGAACCCGGCCATGAGCGCAGCGCGCAGGAGCGGATCGAGATACCCGCCTTTCTGCGCCGTCAGGCCAATTGAGCCGTACCAGGACGGGTTCGCGCGCCAGTTGTCTGGAAAGTGAAGTAACCGGTCACTGCCGGTTTCTTCATTTGCGTGACCGCCTGTCAGGCCAGGGATGCCCCAAACCCATGCCAAACAGGCCAGGCACCGAGCGCCGAAAGGCGAAAACCGGCAGAATTCCAGACCATTGTCGGATTCTCATGCAATTTGTTGCCGGCCAGCGTTGCGGCTGTTTCAGCCTGTCACAAAGAGTGAGTTGAGGTATCGCGGCCGGGACTTTACTCAAATTGCAACGATAACAGGCAGGGCGCGCCGTAAATCGCTCTTGGCCATCGGGGTATATGGTGCAGACAACTCTCTCGGAAACAACGCGCTTTGAAGGCGTCGCATTGCATTCGGGCGAGATTGTCTCGATGGCGGTGCATCCGGCCCCGGCTGACAGTGGCATCGTGTTCGAAAGGGTTGATATCGCCGGCACCGCCAGCGCGCGTCGCATCCGGGTTTCACCCGATGCGCTGGTCGAGAGCAGCCTGTGCACGAAGCTGGTGAACCGTGCCGGCACATCTGTGTCGACGATCGAGCATCTGATGGCGGCGCTGGCCGGCTGCGGCATCCACAACGCCCGCGTCACGCTCGACGGGGGCGAAGTGCCCATCCTCGACGGCTCGGCGCGGCCCTTCGTGTCAGCTTTCCAGAAGGCCGGCATCCGGCCTCTGCGTGTGGCGCTGACCGCCATTCGCGTGCTCCGCCCGGTTCAGGTGGCGATCGGGCCGAGCTGGGCGCGGCTGGAGCCGGCACCGCAATTGTCGATTTCCTTCGAGATCGATTTTCCCGATGCCGCCATCGGTCGCCAGAGCAAGGATCTTGCGCTGTGCAACGGCACTTTCGTGCGCGAACTGGCCGACAGCCGCACATTCTGCCGGCAGGCCGATGTCGATTTCATGCGCGCCAATGGGCTTGCGCTGGGGGGCAGCTACGAGAACGCGGTGGTGGTCGATGGCGCGCGGGTGCTCAGCCCCGGCGGGCTGCGCCACGCCGACGAACCGGTGCGCCACAAGATGCTCGATGCGCTGGGCGATCTGGCTGTGGCCGGCGCCCCGATTCTGGGCCGCTATATCGGCTATCGTGCCGGCCATGCGCTTACCGCGCGACTGCTGCGCGCGCTGATGGCCGATCCTACCAGCCATGACCGGGTCGAGATCAAACCGGGCCAGGCGCATTGCCTGCCCGGTCTGGGTTATGGCACGGAACCGGCCGCCCTTGCCACTTCCATCTGATCGCCGCTGTCTGTCGCCGGGGCGGCCTGCGCGCGACAAGTCTTGGCGGGCAGGTGCCGGAGACGGAATTGGGTGCTTGGATTTCGGGTTCGGGCGGCGTATGAGTGGCCCATGATCGGCCCCTCGGCGGCGCCCAGTAACAGGGAATCGAGATGAGCGTGAATGGCGCGACAACCCTCCGCATGACGGCAAGCCCGCGCAAGCTTCTGCTGGGCGCGGTGCTCTGTGTCACCCTGGCCGCCTGCGGCGGCGGGCAGCGCTCGGACCAGCCGCTTGACGAATTCAGCGCAGAAGAGATCTTTCGCCGCGGCGAATTCGTGCTCGAGACCAGCCGTCGCGCCGAACCCTCGCTGCGCTACTTCCGCGAGCTTGAACGGCTTTACCCGGCAACCGACTGGGCACGCCGGGCGATCGTCATGCAGGCCTATGCCCTGCACCGCGACCGCGAATACGAACAGGCGCGTGCCGTCGCGCAGCGCTTTCTCGACTCCTATCCCGGCGACGAAGATGCCGCCTGGGCCGCCTATATCCTGGCGCTGACCTATTACGACCAGATCGAGGATGTCGGCCGCGATCAGGCACTCACCTTCCAGGCGCTGCGCGCGCTGCGCCGGGTGATCGAGGATTACCCGAACACCGAATACGCCCGCTCGGCGGTGCTGAAATTCGATCTGGCCTTCGACCATCTCGCCGCCAAGGAAATGGAGATAGGCCGCTATTACCTGCGCCGGGGCAACTACCCTGCTGCGGTCAATCGCTTTCGCGTTGTCGTCGAGGATTATCAGACCAGTTCGCACACGCCCGAGGCGCTGCACCGGTTGGTCGAATCCTATGTTGCGCTCGGCCTGCGCAACGAGGCGCAAACCGCGGGTGCCATTCTGGGCCACAATTTCCGCGCCAATCCGTTCTACGAGGACAGCTTCCGCCTGCTCACCGGCCAGGGGCTCTCGGCCGATGCCGCCGGCGAAAGCTGGATCAGGCAGATCTACCGGCGCAGCCTGCGCGGCGAATGGCTCTGAGCGCGGCGGGGCAGGGTGGCAGATCGGCAGGCGAGGCGGCGCTGACGGACGGCCCATGCTGCGCAACCTGACCATCCGTGACATGCTGCTCATAGACCGGCTGGCGCTCGATTTCCGGCCCGGGCTGAACGTGCTGACCGGCGAGACCGGGGCGGGCAAGTCGATCCTTCTAGATTCACTGGGCTTCGTGCTGGGCTGGCGCGGGCGCGCCGATCTGGTGCGCCCCGGCGCCAGCCAGGGCGAGGTCGAGGCGGTGTTCGACCTGCCCGCCGGTCACCCGGCGCGCGCGCTGCTCACCGAGGCCGGGATTGACGCCGAGGACGATCTGATTCTGCGCCGGGTCAACAGCGCCGAGGGGCGCAAGAGCGCCTGGGTCAATGGCCGCCGCGCCAATGGTGAGCTTCTGCGCGCGCTTTCCGACACGCTGGTGGAACTGCATGGGCAACACGATGATCGCGGGTTGCTGAACCCGCGCGGCCACCGCGCGCTGCTCGATGCCTTTGCCGGAAGCGAGGCGCTGCTGGCCGAATGCCGCGCCGCGTGGCGCAAGGTCAGCACCGCGCGCACCGAGCGCGAAGCGGCGCAGGCGCGGCTCGACGCCCTGCGCGGCGAGGAAGACTACCTGCGCCACGCGGTTGACGAGCTTGACAAGCTTGCCCCCGAGCCGGGCGAGGAAGCCACGCTCGACAGCCGCCGCCGGCTGATGCAGGCCGCCGAGCGGTTGCGCGGCGATGTCGCACGCGCGCGCGAGGCGATGGGCGAAGAGGGTGCCGAGCGGCTGATGCTCGATTCCATCCGCTGGCTGGAAGGCGCCGCAGAGGGCGTCGAGGGGCGGCTGGACGAGGCGCTGGCGGCGCTGGAGCGTGCGCTGACCGAACTGGGCGAGGCGCAGATGGCGGTCGATCTGTGCCTCGATGCGCTTGACGCCGATCCGATGGCGCTGGAAGCGGTGGAAGAGCGCCTGTTCGCGCTGCGCGGGCTGGCGCGCAAGCATGGGGTGCTGCTCGACGATCTGGGCGCGCATGCCGAGGTGTTGCGCGCGCGGCTCAAGGCGCTGGATGCCGGCGATGACGATCTGGCGGCGCTGGCTGCGGCCGAGGCGAAGGCGCGTGCCGACCATGAGGCCGTTTGCGCGGCGCTGAGCGCGGCGCGCCAGGCGGCGGCGGCGCGGCTTGATGAGGCGATGGCGGCGGAACTGGCGCCGCTGAAGCTTGAACGCGCGCGCTTCGTCACCCGTGTCGAGCCCGCCGAGCCGGGCCCCGACGGTGCCGATGGCGTCGTTTTCGAGGTCGCCACCAACCCCGGCACCCCTGCTGGCCCGCTCAGCCGCATTGCCTCGGGTGGCGAGCTGTCGCGCTTTCTGCTGGCGCTGAAGGTCTGCCTCAGCCGTGGCGGCGATGCCAAGACCCTGATCTTCGACGAGATCGACCGCGGCGTGGGCGGCGCCACCGCCGATGCCGTGGGCCGGCGGCTGCGGGCGCTGGCCGGGGGCGACAATGCGGGCGGCGACAATGCCGGGGACGGGGCGCAACTGCTGGTGGTCACCCACAGCCCGCAGGTGGCGGCGCTGGGAAGCTGCCACTGGCGGGTGGAAAAGCAGATCGAGGATGGCCAGACGCTGAGCCGGGTCACGTCACTTTGCGATCAATCGCGCATAGACGAGATTGCGCGCATGCTTGCCGGTGATACCATCACCGATGCCGCCCGCGCTGCGGCGCAGGCGCTTCTGTCGGCAGGCGCGCGGGTCTGAGATGGCGGATGGCACCGGGCAGGGGCTTGAGAGGAGAGAGCGATGCACAAGACGATCGTGACGGCGCGCTTGGGGCGGGTGGTGTGGCTTGCGGCGCTCACCCTGGCGCTTGGCGGTTGCCAGTTGCCCATGCCGGGGGACTGGCGCCCGGGCGCAAGCGAAGGCCGCGCGCCGGCGCCCGCTGCCGCCCTTCCCAGAGCCGAGCCCTCTGGTGGCGCGGTGCCCACCACCGGCGAGGCCGAGGCGGCCTGCGTGGCGCAGGGGCGATCGCAGGGGCTTGAAGTGCAGTCGGTCGTCGGCTCGCGCGTGCAGCGGGGTGAAGACGATGTGCCGTTGGCCCGCGATGTCATGCTGCGCGTGGCGCGCGGTGGGCAGGTCTATGATCTGCGCTGCAATTACCAGTACGCCTCGAGTGAGGCGCGCATCATGTCGCTCTGAGCGCCGCATCGGGGCTGCCCGCGGGGGACGGTCGTGGGCGGTATTGCCCACGATCCAGGCTCTGTCTTGAGGGCGGGCGACAAGGGAGCGGGAAGCGAACCCGCGTGTTCAGGTCGGGAAGATGATGTCTTCGATACCCTGATCGTTCCTTCTTGAACGGTGTCGGTGAGCCGGGCTGTCGTCGGCTTGGAGCGGGTGAAGGGAATCGAACCCTCGTCGTCAGCTTGGGAAGCTGCTGCTCTACCATTGAGCTACACCCGCAGCAGCGAAAGAAATACCGTCGCTGCCTGCAATTCACAAGCGCAAATTACCTGCGCTCCGCTTGCCCAAGGCCGAACGCCGCATCAATCCTGCACGTCAAGCGACGAGAAGCGACGAGCGCGGCGGCATGCCGGCGACAGGCTTCGTCTTTGCCAATTCATCGCGGGCAACACGGCCAGGCGCCATTTGCCCTGCCTTGCCTTCTTCAATCCTTTCGATGAACCGGTCGCGCATGTCCTGTGAATTGACCTTTGGCAGAATGATCGAGCCGATATCATCTGTTGAGATCGAAGACAGCCCGTAAGAGCCAGCCGCGAGCGCTCGAGCGCCGTGGTTCGCTGATGATCTGGTTCGATTCCAAGATGAGCCGGAATGCCCTCAGCAAAACGCCATCATGGATCATCTGATGCTTTGGCAGTTTGCCAGAGCACGAGATGTTGCCTTCGGCCCTGAGTCGCCGTTCAAGCGGCGCGAACTTGAATGTCCGGTATCAGGGTTCAAACGGAAACCCCGTTCCGGTGCAACGAGATATGAAAGGCTCGGGTAGATTACAGCATATCGCGAAAAAGTGGGCACCGATTTTCGCTCCTCAGACATGCGAGAACAATAGGTTATGGGCTGTCCAGCGAATTCGAATGAGCGCACAGGCCATCGCGACGCGGGCTCGTTAACTGGCGTTTTCCGGAAGACTGATTTTTACCCCCCGTTTCTCTGCGCTGCCATGCACGGCGCTGCGAAGCAGTTCGTTACGCTCAAGCATGTTCCGGAAGCGGGTTTCATCCAGAACAAGCAGGGTCGAGTGACTGATGGCCGTGACCTGGGTCCGGCGCATCTGCCGTGCCAGCAGGGCCAGTTGGCCGAACATCTCGCCCCGGCCCAGCTTGTGCTTCTGCCCTGCGGTCTCGACCTCGACAGCGCCCGAGGCGATGAAGCAGACCTCGCGCGGCGTGTCGCCCTTGCGCATCAGCACGTCACCAGGCTGCACATAGCGTGCTCTGAGAGCCTTTGCCAACTGGTGGCGTGTGTCCTCGTCCATGTCGGCGAATAGCGGGAATTGCCGCACCAGCTCGGATTTCTGCACCGCAAGGTCCAGCGCCGGGCGGGCTTCGGCGCGTTTGCGCCTTTCGGCGAGTTCCTGTTCGAGCGTCGTGTAAAGCTCGCGTCCGATCAGCCCGTCCGCATGCAGGATGTCATATTCCCGCTCTTCCAGTCGCAGTGAGGTGCGGCGGATGAAACGGCGCTCGATCTCTTCGGCGTAGCCCGGATATTGCAGTCGCAGGCCCTCAATGGCCGAACCGGTTTCATCCTCGCGGCGTTTGAGCAATTCGTGCAGAAGCTCGGCCACGCGGCGGCCATGGATACGGCGGATCTTGCCGTCGATATAGCCATGCAGATCGCGCAGGATCAGCCGCTGATTGAGCAGGATCTCGAACCGGTCGGCGGTCAGCCGCGCCAGCAGACCTGACAGAAGCAGACGGTTGTGCAGGAAGACAGCCATGCGATACCACTGACCGCGCGCCAGGCTCATGCGGCCCGCCGCGCGATAGGCGTCACGCCCGCCCGCGCGCGTGCGCTCGATCAGCCGGTCGGCATCGGACAGCATCTGTTCTGCCAGCCGCGCCGAGATCAATTGCTCGCGGAAGGCATCGAGGATCATGTCGCGCTCGCGCCCCGCCAGCGCCACCAGCCCCAGCGTGATCCGGTCGCGGTCGGGGATCTCGTCGGTGGCCTCGGCCTTTTCCATGGCGCTGTCCAGCCGCTCGGCAAAGCGCTTGGCCTCGGAGCGGACAATTGCGCGCGTCAGCTCATGGCGTTTGGTGGTGTCCGAGACCTCTTCGCGCACATTCTGCAGCGCGACCGCGATCACCTGGTTTGAAAGCGGCCGGTCCAGCCGGCTCAGCCTGTCCAGGCCCAGAAACGAGATCACCGGGCGCAGGGTCATGCCCTGCACCAGAAGCGTGAACAGCGTGAAGCCGGTTGCCAGGATACCCACCTCGCGCTGGATATCGGCGGGCACGCGGGCGTTTTCGGTGACCGCCAGGGCAAGGGCCAGGGTCACGGCACCGCGCAAGCCACCCCACAGGATGGCCACGCGATAGGGCCCGTCCACCCGGGGCGACAGGCGCAGCGCGGTCAGAAGCGGCAGCACGCCGTAAAGCATGAACAACCGCGCCACGGTCGCGGCGATCACCACAACGCCGATCAGCGCCAGATCGCGCAGCTGGATATCGCCCAGCAGCCGCGGCACCAGCAGCGCCGCCAGCAGGAAGATCAGCGCCCCCGCCCAATGCGCCAGAACGTCCCAGACCTCGCGCAGGTTCGACCAGTTCAACGGCGAAAGCCGCCCCGGCCCGAGATAGTTGAGCGTCATCCCGGCCATCACCACCGCAATCACCCCGGACACGCCCAGAAGCTGGTCCGCAACCAGATAGGTGACATAGGGCAAGGCCACGGTGAGCGAGATCTGAGCCAGCGGAAAGCGGCCCAGCAAGCCGAACAGGGCCAGGCACATCCGCGCCAGCACCCAGCCCGTGCCGATCCCGCCGAAAATCAGCACCGGAAAGCCCACAAGCGCATCGCGCAGCGTGGGGTTGGGCACGCCGAGCATGACATAGGTCAGGAAGAAGCCGAACAGCGCAATCGCGGCGGCATCGTTGAGCAGGCTTTCCCCTTCCACAATCCGGGTCAGGCGTTGCGGGGCGGCAATGTTGCGAAAGATCGACACCACGGCGGACGGGTCGGTGGTGGCGACAATCGCGCCCAGCATCAGGCAGGCGACAAGCGGCAGCGTGGTGAAAGGCGTCAGCGCATAGCCGATGGTAAAGGTCGCGACGACAACGGCCAGCACCGCCATCACCAGAATCGGCACCCAGTCATCGGCCATTCGGCGCAGATTCAGGCCCAGCGAGACCTGAAACAGAAGCGTGGGCAGCAGCACATAAAGAAAGACATTCGCGCGGATACTGAATTCGAAGATCTCGACGGCCAACGGCCAGCCGAGCAGATCAGCGCCGTGTTCGGCCAGATAGATGGCGCCCGCTCCGATCAACCCGCCGAGGAGAGCCAGAACCACCGTATAGGGCAGCCGCGTGCGATCGGCCAAAGGCTCGCTCAGGGAGATGACGATGAAGAGCGCGGCAACGATGCCGACAAGCGAAATGACATCCATGGCATGGCCGATAGCCGCGGGCGCGGCGATGGAGGAAAGCTGGTTGAAAAGCCTTGTGTTGAATGCGTTTTTTTCGCTTGAACGTCAATCCCGCCGGCCCTGCGAATCCCCTTCCATGGCCTTGATCTGACGCATCAATTCGCCCGCTTCCTCGATGTCGATCTGGCAGGCGATGCCCGCCCCGCGCTCTTCCTCGAAGCGCTCGGCGGTGGCAATCCCCGCCAGAACCTTCGGCGCGACGCCTTCCTCGACCAGCCAGAAGGCAAGGTTGTGATGCGAGGCAACCTCAAGGACAAGGAACTTGCGTTCGCGCTCCAGCCCCTCGCCGCGCGCTGATGTGATGACGGTCGAGCCCGTCGCGCCGGTGTCGCGCGCGGCGTGTCGGGCGTGAAGCGGCTGTTCCCTGGGGTGGGCCCGACGGCCAGGCTGCTCTCTCGGATGGCACCGGATTGTGTCAGCGTCTCGAGGGTGGGGGTGTGTTCTCGGTTCGGCATCCGATCCATTGTGGTTCAGCGGATCGCTCATATGTATAGCCTGACAAGCGTTTCCGAATTTCCCCAGACCCGCACCCAGCGAGGCGTCGTGCACATGCGAGCGTTTGCCTTCACTCTGCTCTGCCTGATTTCAATGGCTGGCATGGCATTGAGCCCGCCGCTGTACGCGCCGGCACAAGCGACCCATCAGCCGACCGACCCCGTTGCCCACGGCATCCAGATCGAGCTGACCTGGCGAAAGGCCGATCGCTGCGAACTCGACCGCGACATGAGCGACGAACTCGGCGGGGTTTACGCGCCCTTTCCGGTGCGTTCAGATAGCTGCCGGCAGAGCCGAATTGCAGGTAGAGAGCGTGATCTCGTCAGAGGCCGGGAACTGGATCATGTTCGACTGGCGCGCGCGCCGCCCATTGAGTGAAATCCCATCGATTGAAATCCGAAAAAACTTCTCGCCGCATCAAGATGGAGCGTGCAGATGGACACTCTGCGCCTGTGGCTGGTTCTCGCCTTTTTTGTCGGCATCGCGGTGTATTCAATAATCGTGATGGTGTTGAACCCGGTTTGAAGAAAGTGCTCGGTATCGAACGCACCAGTAAAAACGATCGATGCCGAGCATGAGGCGCATTCCAGGCAAGCACGAAAGGCCCGGATTTTTTTACTTTCCAAGACTTACAGCAGGTCAACCATACAGGCGTCGGGCACTGACGATAGGGGCATCGATGTTGCCCCTCGCCATGGTTCTGGCCCTTTGGGGCGGCGGCGGTGATGTTCGCCATCTATCGCCTGCACATGGATGTGGTGGCGGTGATCATGATGGCGGCTATGCCGATGACCGGCGCGATCACCGTGCCCAAATCACCGTGCCCGCGACGCTGGTGAGAATGTCGGACCCCAATATGGGCGGCCGCCCGGATCTTCGGCGTGACCGTTGCCCGCTTGTGCAGCGAGATCAGCGTGCTTGAGTGCTAGAACGGAATTTCGTCATCCATGTCGGCCGGGCCGGCAAAGCCGCGATCGCCGCCGCTACTGCCACCACTGCCCGTATCGGCTGGATCGCGCCCATAGCCGCCGCCGCCGCTGCCACCGCCGCCCTCACCGCGCCCGTCGAGCATGGTCAGTTCACTGCGATAGGGGCGCAGGACAACCTCGGTCGAATAGCGGTCCTGGCCGGATTGGTCCTGCCATTTGCGGGTTTCCAGCTGGCCTTCGATATAGACCTTCGAGCCCTTGCGCAGATACTGCTCGGCGATCTTGCCCAGCGGCTCGGAAAAGATCGCCACCGAATGCCACTCGGTCTTCTCGCGCCGCTCGCCCGAATTCCGGTCACGCCATGTCTCTGACGTGGCGATGCGCAGGTTCACCACACGCCCGCCGTTCGGAAAGCTTCGCACCTCGGGGTCGCGCCCCAGATTACCGATCAGAATGACCTTGTTGACCGATCCAGCCATGGCTGTTGCCCCCGTTCGAATCCCTTTCGACAATGCCTATACCACGCGCGCTGGGTTGAAAAACCGATAATCGCCGCTACCGCGCGGCGGCGCGACGGGCGGGCTTGGTGGCGGCGCGGGTTTGGGCTAGTATGGCGCGCCCGCAGGGGATGGCGGGCTCGATTCGCAGGCGAGGTGGCGTATGCGCGGGGCAGTGGCGTTGGTTGCGGCTGGGCTGGTAGGCGCGGGTGTGGTGGTTGCAGCGCAGGCTCAGGCCAGCGGGTTGCGGCTGGGAAATGGTGCGGCGCCCTCGCGCAGCGAGGTCTTTGCCCAGCAGACGCGGCTGATGGAAACCCGGCTGGCATCGCAATATTCGACCGCGCTCGAGGCCGACCCGGCCCCGGCGCGGCTGCCGCGCTATGACGGGGCCTATCGCGGCCCTTATCTGGAAATGGCCCGCGCCGCCGCCCGGCGCCACAACGTGCCAGAAGAGCTGTTCCTGCGTCTGGTGCATCAGGAAAGCCGCTGGAACCCGCAGGCGATCAGCCATGCCGGGGCGCGGGGGCTGGCGCAGCTGATGCCGGGCACGGCGGCGCTGCTGGGGGTGGACCCGGACGACCCGCGCCAGAACCTGGAAGGCGGGGCGCGCTATCTGCGCATGATGTATGAGCGCTTCGGCGACTGGCGACTGGCTCTGGCTGCCTATAATGCCGGCCCCGAGGCGGTGACCCGCCATGGCGGCGTGCCGCCATTTCGCGAGACAACGCAGTATGTGCGTATCATTCTGGGGGCGGGCTGAACTGCAACCGGGCGTGACGTTGTGTATTTAGGGGGCGTTGCCCCCCAGTCGCTGCCTGCGCAGCGACTCCCCCCAGAGTATTTCGGGCAAGATGAAGGGGCAGGGCGGTGGCTGACGGTTCGGCGGCGGCGTCAGCGTGGCGCGGCGGCGCGGCACAGCCGGTCGTTGATGGCGCGGCCAAGCCCCGTGTCGGGGATGGGGGCGATGGCGATGGTGCCGTCCTCGCCGGCGCGCGCGTCGGCGCGGTGCAGGATGTGGAAGAGGTTTGCCGCCGCCTCGGTCAGGTCGGCGCCGGGCGAGAGGTTGAGCCCGTCACTGCCGGGGCAGTCAGGGCCGAAGCCTATCCAGACCTCGCCGGGGCGGCGCTGGCGCGCCATCAGCCGCACCCGCCCGCGCGGGGCATAATGCGATTCCAACTGCCCTGGTGCGCTGGGGGTGTTTCCGGCCGGAGTGTCTGGGCTGGCGAGCGGCGCGCCGAGGGCGGACTCGATGGTCTCGGTCGTCAGGCCGCCGGCGCGCAAGAGGCGCGGCTGCGCGCCGGTGGCGTCGATGATCGTCGACTCCAGCCCCACCGCGCAAGCGCCGCCATCGAGCACCGCGGCGATGCGCCCGCCCAGCCCGGCGAGCACATGTTCGGGTCTTGTGGGGCTGATGCGCCCCGAGCGGTTGGCCGAGGGCGCGGCCAGCGCGATGCCGGCACGCTTGAGGAGCGCGCGCGCCAGCGGATGCGCGGGCAGGCGCAGCGCCACCGTGCCGAGCCCGGCGGTGACCAGCGGCGACAGCCCCGCATCGGCGCGCAACGGTAGCACCAGCGTCAGCGGGCCAGGCCAGAAGCGCTCTGCCAGCACTCGCGCCGGGCGGTTGAGGCGTGCCAGCCTTTCGGCCTGCGCGAGCGAGGCGAGATGCACGATCAGCGGGTTGAAGCGCGGCCGGTCCTTGGCGGCAAAGATGGCCGCCACGGCGCGATCGTTGCCTGCATCGCCGGCCAGGCCATAGACGGTTTCGGTGGGGATGGCTACCAGATGCCCGCCGCGCAGCAGCGCCGCGGCGCGGGCGATGCCGGCTTTGTCGCCTTGCAGCAGGCGGGTTTCGGTGGCGTGGGGCGGGGGATTGAGCATGATGCGACTGGCGGGCAAAGTGGGAATGTGGGCAGACGGCCCCGGGTTTCGGGTTGCGGCGAATTGAAGGGCAGACCAAAAAGGGTGACGTGGCGTTTCGGTTTGAGCGGATCGGGCGAACCACTATCGTGACAGCCCATAACGCCGCCGCGGGCTACGGGCAAGCGCGGCGGCTGCGGTTCAGATACGCGCCGGACACGCCCCCCGGGCAGCCAACGGAGACGATGCCATGCCCTACAAGGCCCCCGTCAGCGAATTCCGATTCATTTTCGAGCATGTCGTCGGCTATGGCTCGCTGGCCGAGACCGAGCGTTTCGCCGAGGCCGGTCCGGATGTGACCGAGGCAATTCTCGCCGGCGCCGGCCGGCTGGCCGAAGAGGTGATGGCGCCGCTCAACCGCGGCGGCGATCAGAACCCGGCGCGGCTGGAAAACGGGGTGGTGCGCACGCCGCCGGGTTTCGCCGAGGGCTATCGCGCCATCGCCGAGGGTGGCTGGCTGGGGCTGGCGGCGGCGCCTGAGCATGGCGGCATGGGACTGCCGCAGGCGCTCAACACCGCAGTCAACGACATGATGTCGGGGGCGTGCCTCTCGCTGCAACTTTGCCCGCTTCTGAGCCAGGGGCAGATCGAGGCGCTGGAACACCACGCCGACGAGGCGCTGCAGGCGCTTTATCTGCCGAGACTGGTCAGCGGCGAGTGGACGGGCACCATGAACCTGACCGAGCCGCAGGCGGGCTCTGATGTGGGCGCGCTGCGCTCGAAGGCCGAGCCGAAGGGCGATGGCAGCTACGCGATTTCGGGGCAGAAGATCTTCATCACCTGGGGCGACCACGACGTGGCCGAGAATGTCTGCCATCTGGTGCTGGCGCGGCTGCCCGATGGCGTGCCGGGGACCAAGGGGATCAGCCTGTTCATGGTGCCCAAGCTGATCCCTGATGCCGAGGGCCGGCCGGGCGAGCGCAACAGCCTGCGCGTGGTCTCGCTCGAGCACAAGCTGGGCATTCACGGCTCGCCCACCTGCGTGATGGAGTTCGACGGCGCCACCGGCTGGCTGGTGGGCAAGCCCCATGGCGGCATGGCGGCGATGTTCACGATGATGAACAACGCAAGGCTTGGGGTGGGCATTCAGGGCGTGGGCGTGGCCGAGGCCGCCTTTCAGCACGCGCTGGCCTTTGCGCAGGAGCGCCGGCAGGGGCGCACGCCAAAGGGCGACGGGCCGATCATCGAGCATGCCGATGTGCGCCGCATGCTGGCCGAGATGCGCGCCGAGATCTTCGCCGCGCGCGCCATCGCTCTGGCCTGCGGGGTGGCCATCGATACGGGCCGCGCCACCGGTGACGAGCACTGGCTGGCGCGCGCCGCCCTGCTGACGCCCATTGCCAAGGCGCATGGCACCGATATCGGCTGCGAGGTGTCGAGCACGGCGCTGCAGGTTTTCGGTGGCATGGGTTTCATCGAGGAAGCCGGCGCCGCGCAGTATTACCGCGATGCGCGCATCACGCCCATCTATGAGGGTACCAACGGCATTCAGGCGATGGATCTGGTGGGCCGCAAGCTGATGGATGGCGGCGAGGCCGCGATGCGACTGTTGCAGGAGATCGAGGATGCCGCCGAGGCCGCGCGCGCCTGCTGCCCCGAGATGGCCGGCGAGGTCTGGGCCGCGGCCGAGACGCTGCGCGAGGTCACCGAATGGATGCTGGCGCAGGAAATGAATGACCGCTTTGCCGGCGCCGCACCCTATCTGCGTGCCTTTGCCCGCGTGCTGGGCGCCCATTACCACCTGCGCGCGGCGTTGGCCGAGCCCGAGGGCGCGCGTGCGCGGCTGGCGCAAGTGTTCATCCAACGTATCCTGCCCGAGCACCAGGGGCTGCTGGCGCGCGCGCGCGAAGGGGCGGCGGCGCTCTATGCGCTCTCGGCCGATGATCTGGAGGCCTCATGAGCGGCGCCGGGAAAACAGCCGCGCAGCGTGGCCAGATTCGCTATCCCTTCGAGCAGCCGCCGGCGCATGACGCGGCGATCGAGGTGGCGCCGGGGGTATTTTGGCTGCGCCTGCCGCTGCCGATGAAGCTTGATCATGTCAATGTCTATGCGCTCGACGACGGTGATGGCTGGACGATCGTCGATACCGGTTTCGACACGCGGCGCACGCGCGAATTGTGGTCGTCGCTTCTTGCCGGCCCGCTGGGTGGGCGACCTCTCAAGCGCGTGCTGGTGACCCATCACCACCCCGATCACATCGGCCTTGCCGGCTGGTTTCAGGCCGAGCATGGCGCCGAGCTGTGGACCACGCGCACCGCCTGGCTTTTCGCGCGCATGCTCGCGCTCGATGTGCAGGAACGCGCCTCGCCTGAAGCCATCGCCTTCTGGCGCGATGCCGGGATGGATGCCGAACTTCTGGCGACGCGCGCCGAGGAGCGGCCGTTCAACTTTTCCGATGTCGTGGCGCCGATGCCGCTGGGCTTTCACCGGCTTCGCGAGGGGCAGGCGATTGCAATGGGCGGGCGGCACTGGATCGTGCGCATGGGCAATGGCCACGCGCCCGAACATGCCACACTGTGGAGCCTCGACGACGATCTGGTGATCGGCGGCGATCAGCTTCTGCCCTCGATCTCGGCCAATCTTGGGGTCTATGCCACCGAGCCCGATGCCGACCCGGTCGCCGACTGGCTGGAAAGCTGCGAGCGGCTTTCGGCCTTTGCGCGCGATGACCAATTGGTGCTGCCCGGCCACAAGCTTCCCTTCACCGGGCTGCCGCTTCGCCTGGAACAGATGGCCGAGAACCATCACGGCGCGCTGTCCCGGCTCGGCGAGCATCTCTCCACGCCGCGCCGCGCTGCCGATTGCTTTTCCCCGTTGTTCAAGCGTGAGATCGGCCCGGCAGAGTACGGGCTGGCGCTGGTCGAGACGGTTGCCCATCTCAATCACCTGCTGCACAAGGGTAATGTGCGGCGCTGGCGTGGCGAAGATGGTGCCTGGCTCTGGCAACGGATCACAACCCGGCCCGTGCGCCCGGCCCCGGCCGGCGGCTGACACGCCCGTTGCGGGCGGGGTACAAGGTGGAGTGTGTGACTTGCGCCTAGGGCGACGCAAGCTGCTTTTCGGCCTAATGGCGCTGTCAGGCTGCGGCGGACAGCTTTTCACCGCCGCCACCGACGATCCGGGCCCGCCCTTTGCCCTGCCAGGGCCAAGCCGGCTTCGCATCGCCATATTCGAGCTCGAATCGCTGCGCTTTCCCTTCCACGCGGGGGTCATCATCCACAGCCCTGAAGAGCGCATCCTCTACGATCCGGGCGGCTATTGGCACCACCCGCAAGCGCGGCGCATTCGCGATGTCACGCATGGCATGACGCCCGCGCTTGAAGAGCAATACCTCGCGCGCAGTTCGATGCAGGGGATGCCGGGGCGCTGGAAGCTGCATCTGTTCGAAACCGAGGTGCCCGATGAGGTGGCCCGCGAGGCGGTAGCGGTGGCACGCAGGCGCGAGGTCGTGCCGCCAGGCTTTTGCGTGCCGGGCACCGTGTCGGTGCTGCGCCGGCTGCCGGGTTTCGAGGATCTGCCCATGACGCTGCTTCCCGGCGTGCTGCTTGCGGCGTTGCGCACGCGCAACGACCTGCAATACAGCCTGCGGCAGATCGGTTGAGCGCGCTCCGGGGGCGTGACAGGCCAAGCGAGTTGCGCTAAGAAGCCGAAAAGGAAGCAACATTGCAGGAGCCGCCGATGAGCAAGCACGAACATGGCTCGATGGATATCACCGAGCAGGAAAAGACCTTTGCCGGGTTCATGAAGTGGTCGATCTGGGTGACGGTGGTTTCACTGGTCATTCTGGCTTTCCTGGCGCTTGCCGCCACCTGAGCGGCACATGCCCGCAGCGCCAGGGCCCGCCGGCTGACCGGAGAAAGGGTGAAGCCATGCTTGCCATCCGTATCCTGTTGCTGATCTTCGTCGCCCTTGCGGCGGCGTGCACGAAGCCGGCTGTCTGGGCGCCCGATGAAGAAGTGATCGCGGCGCGCTATGTGCATGGCAACCCCGCCTCGATCACCTATTTCAACGTGATCAACAACGACACGGGCACCGGCGAGCATGCGGCGCTGATGATCAATGCCAGCGAGCGGGTGCTGTTCGACCCGGCAGGCACCTGGCAGCACCCTCAATCGCCCGAACAGCATGACGTGCATTTCGGGTTCGATGACCGGCAACTGCATCGTTACATATACTACCATGCCCGGCGCACCCATCATGTGCGCAAGCATTACCTGGAACTGCCCCCCGAGCATGCCGAACTGATCTTGCGGCTTGCGCGGCAGGCCGGCCCCGTCTCGGACGGGTTCTGCGCGCGCTCCATTGGCGAGATCCTGCGGCAGATTCCGGGGCTTGAGCACATGCCGGTGGCGTTTCAGCCCAACCGTCTTTCCGATGCCTTCGCCCGCCTGCCCGGCGTGCGCGAAGAGCGCATCTACAGCGATGCCGAACCGACCGAGCGGCAGAGCTATTTCGAGGGATGACCGCCGCGTTTCCCTGCCTGGCCGCCGGTGTGGAATCAGGCAGGCCGGGCAAGATTGTATGTCAGGCAGAGACGTAGGGTAGCCCGTATTGCCTACGCTTCGGCGGCGGTCGCGGAATGCGGCTCGACCGGCCCTGGCCTCAACCCGGCATGGCAAGCCCGTTTGTCAGGCTGAGCAGCACGGCAACGGCAAGGCCGGCAACAATTGCCCATATCGGGCTGCGCGTCACCACGCCTGCACCCAGCGCTGCGGCGGCCACGGCCAGCCTGCCGGGGTCTGTCTCGCCATCGGTGACGGGCGGAAAGAAGATCAGCGGCGCCATCAGCCCCGGAATCACGGCCACCGGCGTATAGCGCAGGTGACGCAGCACCCATTCCGGCAGCGCACGGCTCCCGATGATGCCGAGAAAGGAATAGCGCAGTACCAGCGTGCCGATTCCGATAAGCAGGATTATGGCCCAGATCTCGAAGCTGCCGTAATTCATGGTCGCGCTTTCCCTCGCCGCCGCTTTGTCCACAGTTCGACCCATGCGCCCGCGGCCATGGCCAGCGCCGCCGCCAGCAGCAGCCCCAGATTGTACGGCACGAAGGCAAAGGCCAGCGCCCCCGCGACCGAGATGAAGGCGGCACTGACATGCGCCAGCGTGCGCAACATCGGCGCGATCATTGCCAGAAAGGCGATCGGGACCGCCACATCGATCGGCAGCCCCGGCGGCAGTGCCGTACCGGCTATCGCGCCGAACAGCGTGGCCAGATACCACAGCGGGCAGATTGGCGTGACGACGCCAAAGTAATAGGCCACGCGCGCGCCCATCGTCATTGGTGGACCGGTTTCATAGCGCAGATGCGCGATTGTATAGGCCTGATCGACCATCAGATAGGCGATGAGCCCGCGCTGCCAGACCGGGGCGGCACCCAGATGCGGCGCCAGCGCGGCGGAATACATCGCCATGCGCAGATTGACCGCCAGCGCCGTCAGAACCACCACTACTGTCGGTGCGTTCTCGACCATCAGCTGCACGGCAGCGAGTTGCGAGGCGCCGGCGATCACCAGGATCGAGAAGCCCATGGTCTCGGCCAGATTGAGCCCGGCTTCGGTGGCGATGACACCAAAAACCATGCCGAAGGGCACCACGACGATGGAAAAGGGCAGCCCGGCTACCATGCCCTGGCGAAAGGCGCGGCGCGGCGAGGTTTCGGCGCTGGCGGGCGCGTTGTCGGAATCAATGGTCATGCAATCACCTGAAAACGCCGGCCACGCGGCCCAGCAGCATGAAGGCGCGAGCACTGCGGGTCTCGGCCAGGCGGGCGATCTGGGCATCGCTGGCCTCGGGCTCGAAGGCGCGCAGGCACCGGTCAAAGGCGCGCAGGAAGCGGTGCACGGCATCGCGAAACTCGGGGTCGGCGCGCATGCGTGCCGCGCTCAGCGCCAGGCATGAGCGGTCGCGTACCCCGGCCAGCGCGGCTACTGCCGGGCCGCGCGTGCCCAGGGCGAAGGCGCGCCAGATCTCGGGGCGAGTGCGGTCGGGGGTAAGCTGATCCATGTAGATGCCTTCCAGCGCAAGCCCCGATAGAACCGCCTGCGCGCTGCGGATCAGCTCGGCCGTGGCGTGATTGCCCAGCGCCCGGCGCAGCGCGGCGAAGCCTTCGGTATCGTCCTCATCCTCGGGGAAATGCAGCGCGCGGATCAACTCGTCATGGCCGATATCGATGGCCTCGGGTTCGCGCGGGGCGAGCGCCAGTGCGCCCTGCGCGGCGCCGGCGACATCGGCAGGGTTGGGGGCAGGGGCAGGCACCGCCGCCTCATGCCGGCGCGAGGTGAAGCGAAGCCCGGTGCCGTTTTGTGGCCCGGTGAGCTGTCCATGCGCCATCTCACCGCTTCCCGGGCCCTGCCGCGCGGCAAGGGCCTCGGCCTGTGCTGCCATGCTGACCGCGGCCTCCTGCATGCGCCTTGCGGCGCGGATCAGATAGACTGTCTGCCAGATCAGCACCACGGGCAAGAACACCGCCAGCGCCACCAGAACGAAGACCAGGGTTTCGGCCGGTGGCGTGCCGCGGCGCGACAGCGCCCAGCCCAGCGCGACCACCAGCGCCAGCCAGGCCAGCGACAGCGCAAAGGCCAGCCGCTCGGGCCGCCGCCGTGCCGGGGCGGCACGCGGTTGGCTGTCTGCACCCTGCCGCGCGGGCATGCGCCCTTCCTCCGTTCAAGCCTCAGCGATAGGCTATGCCGATCACTTCATAGCTGCGCTCGCCGCCCGGGGTGCGCACCTCGACCGAATCGCCCTCATCCTTGCCGATGAGCGCGCGCGCCAGCGGCGAGCGGATGTTGAGCAACCCGCGCTCGATATCGGCCTCGGCCTCGCCGACGATCTGATAGGTGCGCTCTTCCTCGGTATCCTCATCAACCAGCGTGACGGTGGCACCGAACTTGATCGCGCCCGACAGCTTGGCGGGATCGATCACCTCGGCGCGGCCCAGCAGGCCCTCGATCTCCTTGATCCGTCCCTCGATGAAGCTCTGCTTCTCGCGCGCGGCATGGTACTCGGCGTTCTCCGAGAGATCGCCATGCTCGCGCGCTTCGGCAATGGCGCGGATTACCGCCGGGCGCTCGTCGGATTTTAGCTTCTTCAGTTCGGCCCCCAGCGCTTCGAATCCGCGGCGGGTCATCGGAACCTTTTCCATCTGCCTTACCCCCAAACCAAAAACGCCCTCGGCCTTGGCCGGGGCATGAGCGCTTGCTTTCCATCAAGAGATACCAGCGCGAGGGCAAATGCAAGCCCCGTGGCGTGCCCGGCGCCAGCCTGTTCGCCCTTGCCGGCGCCGGCGGGCAATTGACCCTCCCCGCCTTGCTGCTATACCGCTGGAAACCGAAGGAAAGGCCAGCGCCCTGCGGCAGCCGCCCAGCCCATAGAAGGAGCCGTCATGTCGGATATCGAACGCGAATCCATGGAATATGATGTCGTCATCGTGGGCGCCGGCCCGGCCGGGCTTTCGGCTGCGATCCGGCTCAAGCAGCTTGATGCAGATCTGGATGTGGTGGTGCTGGAAAAGGGCTCGGAGGTGGGCGCGCATATCCTCTCGGGCGCCGTGCTCGATCCGTCGGGGCTGAACCGGCTGATCCCCGACTGGGCCGAAAAGGGCGCGCCGGTCAGCGTGAAGGTCGCGCGGGACAATTTCTACATGCTGGGCGAGGCGGGCCAGATCCGCGTGCCCAACTGGCCGATGCCGCCGCTGATGAACAATCACGGCTGCTATATCGTTTCCATGGCCAATGTCTGCCGCTGGCTGGCCGAACAGGCCGAGGCGCTGGGGGTTGAGGTATTCCCCGGCATGGCGGCATCCGAGCTGGTCATGGAAGGTGAGCGCGTGAAGGGCGTGGTGGCCGGCGAATTCGGCAAGAACCCCGACGGCACCCCGTCGGATGCCTATGAGCCGGGGATGGAGCTGCACGGCAAATATGTGTTCCTCGCCGAGGGCGTGCGCGGCTCGCTGACCAAGCAGGTGATGGCGAAATACGATCTGTCGAAAGGCAAATGCCCGCAGAAATTCGGCCTGGGGATGAAGGAGATCTGGGAGATCGACCCCGACAAGCACCGCGAGGGCACGGTCACACACACCATGGGTTGGCCGCTGGGCAGGAATGCCGGCGGTGGCAGCTTCATCTATCATTTCGAGAACAACCAGATCCTGATCGGTTTCGTGGTGCATCTGAACTACGAGAACCCGCATCTTTACCCCTATATGGAGTTCCAGCGCTTCAAGCATCACCCGATGGTGGCCGAACTGCTGAAGGGCGGCAAGCGTGTGGCCTATGGCGCGCGGGCGATTTCCGAGGGCGGCTGGCAATCGGTTCCGAAGATGGCCTTCCCCGGCGGGGTGCTGCTGGGCTGTTCGGCGGGGCTGGTGAATGTGCCGCGCATCAAGGGCAATCACAACGCCATGCATTCGGGCATCGAGGCTGCCGAGGCCGCGCATGAAGCGATCAAGGCCGGGCGCGCGGGTGACGAACTTGGCGAGTACGAGGAAGCGGTGCGCGGCGGCGTGATCGGCAAGGACCTGAAGAAGGTCCGCAACGTGAAGCCGATGTGGTCGAAATGGGGAATGCTGCCCTCGCTGGCGCTGGGGGGCTTTGACATGTGGACGAACACGCTGGGCTTCACGCTCTTCGGCACCATGAAGCACGGCAAGTCCGATGCCGCCGCCACTGGCGAAGCGGCGAAGTTCAAGCCTGTCGACTACCCCAGGCCCGATGGCGTGCTGTCCTTCGACCGGCTGACCAATGTCGCCTTTTCCTTCACCAATCACGAAGAGAACCAACCCGCACATCTGACGCTGAAAGACCCGAAGGTGCCGATCAGCGTGAACTTGCCCAAATATGCCGAGCCTGCGCAGCGCTACTGCCCGGCGGGGGTTTACGAGGTGGTAGAGGAAGAGGGCAAGGATGCGCGCTTCGTGATCAACTTCCAGAACTGCGTGCATTGCAAGACCTGTGACATCAAGGACCCCAGCCAGAACATCAACTGGGTGACGCCGCAGGGGGGTGACGGGCCGAACTACCCCAACATGTAGGGGCGCTGTCACGGGGCATCTCGCGCAGCCGTGACCGATGCGGCGCGCCGGCGATGGCCTGCAGCGCCGGTGCATGGATTGCCCTTGCCGCCCCTGCGCACTACAACGGGTACAATAGCCGCCGCCCGGTGGTTGCGCGGCTGCGACACTCACATTCGGGAGCGTACATTGCCCCACGCCAAGCGCCTTTCCCCGTTCCTGCTCGCTGCCGCGCTTTCGCTGTCGCCCACGATGGCTGCGCCGCAGGGGCAGGCCGGGGCCTATCTCGCAGCGCGCGAGGCAGGCGTACGCAGCGATTTCGCCGCCGGCATCCCCTATCTTTCGCGGCTGCTGGCCGCCGAGCCCGACAACCCCGCCTTTCTGGAAACACTGGTGATCAGCCATATGGCGCTGGGCCAGATCGAAGAGGCCACGGAAAAGGCCGCGCAGCTTTTCGCGATCGAGCCCGAAAGCCATATCGCGGGGATGGCGCTGCTGGGCGATGCCTTTCAAAGCCGCGACTATGCCACCGCGCTGTCCTTGCTCGAAAACGGGGGCGGCGGCCATGTGCTGGTCGAAGGGTTGGCGCGGGCCTGGGCACATCTGGGCGATGGCAGGATGACCGAGGCTCTGGCGGTGCTCGATACCGTCGCCGGGCGCGACGGGATGGGCCCCTTCGCGCTCTATTGCCGGGCGCTGGCACTGGCGATGGTGGGCGATGTCGAGGGGGCGCTGGAAATCTTCGAAGACCCCACGCTGGGCGTTTCCGAGGCGTTGGACCGTCGCGGCATCATCGCCCATGCGCAGGTGCTGGCGCTGGCCGAGCGCCCAGACGACGCGCTGGCGCTGATCGACATGGTGTTCGTTGACCCGGGCCGCGACCCACAGCTTGCACAGATGCGCGAAGCTTATGCCGCAGGTGAGGCGCTGCCCTTCGATCTGATCGCCGATCCCGCCGAGGGCATGGCCGAGGTGTTTTCGGTCATGGCCCGGGCCATGCAATCGGGGCGCAACCTGCATGACGCGTTGCTATTTGCGCGCGCGGCAATTCTGGTGAACCCCGCACTGAGCGAGCAGCAACTGCTTGTCGGCCAGATTCTGGAAGAGCTTGACCAGCCCCTGCTTGCCGCGCAGGCCTATGCCGAGATCCCTGAAGACAGTATCTTCGCCCTGCCGGCGGCGATGGGCCGGGCGCATACGCTCGAGACCCTTGAGCGCATCGACGAGGCCATCGACGTGCTTCAGGCGCTGGCCGCAGAGAACCCGCAATCGGTTTCCGCCTTTCAGGTGCTGGGCGATTTCCTGCGCCGCGATGCCCGCCATGAAGAGGCGATCATCGCCTATGACCGAGCCCTGGAACTGCACCAGGAGCAGGAACGCCGCCCCGACTGGCGGCTGTGGTTTTCGCGCGCCGTGTCGTATGAGCGTTCGGGCCAGTGGGAACCCGCCGAGGCCGATTTCCGCCGTGCCCTCGAGATCGAGCCCGACCAGCCCACGGTGCTGAACTATCTGGGCTATTCGCTTGTCGAGCGGCAGGAAAACCTGGACGAGGCGCTCGAGATGATCGAGCGCGCGGTCGCCGGCGAGCCCGATAGCGGCTACATCATCGACAGCCTGGCCTGGGCGCTGTACCGGATGGGGCGCTACGACGAGGCGCTGCCGCATATGGAGCGCGCGGTCGAGCTGCTGCCGGCCGATCCCATCCTCAACGACCATCTGGGCGATGTCTACTGGGCTCTGGGCCGCTACCGCGAGGCGCGTTTCCAGTGGCGCCGGGCGCTGTCGTTCGGCCCGCATGAAGATCTCGACATGGATCGCGTGCGCCGCAAGATCGATATCGGGCTCGATCGCGTGCTGGACGAGGAAGGCGCGCCGCCGCTGCACCCTGAAGGCTGAAGGCGGTGCTGCCGGTCGCCGCCCTTGCCCCAGCAAAGATCAACCTTGCGCTTCATGTCACCGGCAGGCGCGCCGACGGTTATCACCTTCTCGATTCGATCGTCGTTTTCACTGAGCTGGGAGACCGGGTTGCGCTGGAGCCGGGCGCGGGGCTTTGCCTGGCGCGGCGCGGCGCGCATGGCACCGACGTGCCGCCGGGCGACGACAATCTGGTGCTACGCGCGGCAAGGCTGATCGGCGCGCACAGTCTGCGCATCACGTTGAGCAAGCGTCTGCCCGCGGCATCGGGCATGGGCGGGGGCTCGTCCGATGCCGCCTGCACGCTGCGCCTGGCCGCGAGGGCGCAGGGGCTCGAGTTACCCGGCACCGAGGCGCTGATGCGGTTGGGCGCTGACCTTCCGGTCTGCATGGCCGCGCCTGCACCCAGCCGCATGCAGGGGCTGGGCGAGATTGTCACCCCGCTTGCCGGCGTGCCGGCGCTGTGGATGCTGCTCGCCAATCCCGGCCTGCCGCTGGCCACGCCATCGGTTTTCCGGGCGCTGGAGCGGCCCGAGAACCCGCCGCTGCCGCCGCTGCCCGAAGGCCGGGAAGATGCGCGGCGCTTCTGCGCCTGGCTGGGCGAGCACACGCGCAACGATCTGCAACAGCCGGCCAGCGCGCTGATGCCCGAAATCGGCTCGCTGCTCGATGACATCGCCCGCCAACCCGGTTGCCTGCTGGCACGGATGACCGGCTCGGGCGCCACCTGTTTCGGCCTGTTCGACAGCCGCCGCAGCCTGCGCGCCGCCCGCGCGGCGCTGGCGCTGCCGGGGCGCTTCGTGGCGGCCACGCGCAGCCTGCCTTCAACGCCAACGCGATGAGCCCCAGGCTCAATTGATCCGCGTCACCAGCATCACGGTCAGATCATCCAGAAGATCGCGCAGCCGATGCGCGGGCAATTCTGCCAGCGCCGCGCGGGCGCGGTCTGACCATTCCTGCGCGCGTTCGCGGGTCGCCTGGAGCGCGCCTTGGCGGTGCAGTAGTGCCATTGCGTGTTCCAGTTCATCGTTCCCGCGCTCGCCCTTCTCGATGCAGCGCTTCCAGAAGGCGCGCTCCTGCTCGCTGCCGGCAGCATGGGCCAGGATCACCGGCAGCGTCACCTTGCCGCCCGCGAAATCGGTGCCGACCTTCTTGCCCAGGCTGGGGGCGCTGCCGGCATAATCCAGATAGTCATCGACAAGCTGATAGCAGATGCCCAGCGCATCGCCGAATTCTGCCAGCGCGCGCCGCTGCGCCGGCGTCGCCCCTGCGATCACCGCGCCGCTTTCGGTGGCCGCCGAAAACAGCGCCGCGGTCTTGTAACGGATGATGCGCAGATAAGTGGCCTCGTCGGTGGCCAGGTTCTGCGCCGCGCCCATCTGCAGGATCTCGCCCTCGGCCAGCGCCGTGGCCGATTCGGCCATGATCCGCAATGCCTCCATCGAGCCCGATTCGACCATCATCAGAAACGAGCGTGCGAAGAGGAAGTCGCCCACCAGCACGCTCGATTTGTTGTCCCACAGCAGATTTGCCGTGGGCCGGCCCCGGCGTTGGGTGCTTTCGTCAACCACATCGTCATGCAAAAGCGTGGCGGTGTGAATGAACTCGACCGTAGCCGCCAGCCCCAGATGCGCATTGCCTTCGTAGCCCAGCAGGCGCGCCGCGGCCAGGTTCAGCAGCGGTCGGATACGCTTGCCCCCGGCCTCGATCAGATGCGCCGTCACCTCGGGTATGCGCGGCGCGTTCTGCGATTGCATGTGGCGACGAATCAGCGCGTTGACCTGTTCCATGTCATCACGCAGATGCTCGCCGAGAAGGGCCACGGGGTCAGTGACGGTCATTGGAGAGAGGTCCTGTCCTGCTGCGTCTCGACAAGTCGCTGTGCTTGCCGTTTACTGTCGTCATGAAGGAACTTCTGCGCACGAACGATCCGACGATCATCCCCTTTGCAACCATGCTCCTCGAAGCCGAGGGTATAGAAGCCTTTGCCGTTGACGTCCATACAAGCGGCATGGGCTTCGTGCCGCAGCGGCTGATGGTGCGCGACAAGGATCATTTCATGGCCCGCGCCATCATGCGCGACAACAATGTTCCGCTGGAAAGCTGAGTTCGGCAACCGGATGAACAACCAGGACAGCCAGGCCGGCGCCGCCATTTGCGAATTCTTTCCCGCAGCGGCGTTGCGCCAGGACGCCTTCCTTGGCGGGGCGCTGGCTGTCTGGCAGCCGCTGGCAGGCTACCGCGCCGCCACCGATCCGGTGCTGCTGGCCGCCGCGGTGCCGGCGCTTGCGCGCCATTCGGCGCTCGAGCTTGGCTGCGGGGCCGGGGTGGCGCTGCTGGCGCTGGGGCGGCGGGTGGCGGGGCTGCGCCTTGCCGGGGTCGAGCGCCAGCCCGCCTATGCCGATCTCGCCCGGCGCAACGCCGCTCAAAACGCCATCGCCGCCGAGATCGTCACTGCCGATCTGACTGGCCTGCCACCGGCGCTGCGGACGCGCAGTTTCGACCATGTGCTGATGAACCCGCCCTATTTCGCCCCCGGCGATCCGGCAGCGCGCGATGCCGGCCGCGATAGCGCGCAACGCGAGCAAACCCCGCTCGCCGAATGGATCGATTGCGCCCTCAGGCGGCTGAAACCGGGCGGCCATCTCACTCTCATCCACCGCGCCGAGCGCCTTCCGGCCATCCTTGCCACGCTCGATGGCCGCGCCGCGGCAACGGTGCGCCCGCTGGCGGCGCGCCAGGGGCGCGCGGCGGGGCGCGTGCTGGTGCTGGCACGCAAGGGCGCGCGCAGCCCCTTCCGGCTGCTGGCGCCGCTGGTGATGCATGAAGGCCCGGCACATCCGGGCGATCACGACCACTTCACCGCCACCGCAAATGCGGTGCTGCGCGAGATGGCGCCGCTGGCATGGAGATGAGAGTTTCGCCTGCGACGGAATATCCCGAAATCGTGTGCGACTTTTGTGTGACAAATGCCGCGAGCTGTGATGCAATCGACATATCAACCGCACCAAGAGGAGGTATCACATGTCGCTGACTTCGCATCTCGAGGAACTGCGCCGCAAACATCAGGCCCTCTCGGAAAAGGTTGAAGAAGCGCAGCGCGCGCCCGGATTCGACGATCTGGCGATCGCCGAGATGAAGAAGCAGAAGCTTCGATTGAAAGAAGAGATCAGCCGCCTCTCGGCCAGCTGAGCGCGAACGCCCTCAGCCCCGCCCGGCACGCGCGGCCATCGCCGCGCCGCCGGTGATCAGCACCGCCGCAAGCGCCAGCGACCAGGTCAGGGGCGCCATGGCGGCGGCAACCAGTATCAGCGTCGACAACAGCGGCGCGGCGTAAGAGGCTGTGCCCAGAAGCTGAATATTGCCCCGCTTCACCCCGATATCCCAGGTAAAGAAGGCCAGCCCGACAGGGCCCAGCCCCAAGAGCAGCACCGCACCCCAGCCCACGGCCTCTTCGGGCCAGGCGGGCGTTTCCAGCAGCCAGTGCGTCAGCCCCGCCAGCGCGGCCGAGGCCAGGCAGAACACCGCCACGGCGGCGGTGGGCACATGGCCCAGGCTGCGCGAGATCAGCGAATAGCTCGTCCATGTCAGCGCCGCCATGAGCGCCAGCGCATAACCCGCGCCCGCCCCCTCGACCTGCCCGATGCCACCGGCGATGAGCAATGCCGCACCGGCAAACCCCGCCAGGGCGCCCAGAACATGCCCCGCGCGCAACCGCTCGCCCGGCATCAGCCCCGAACCCAACACAATCAGCAACGGCCAGAGATATGCAATCAGCCCGGCTTCGGCCGGCGGCGCCAGCCTGAGCGCCGAGAAATACAGGAAATGATAGCCAAAAAGCCCAACGGTGCCAAAGACATAAACCGCCGGTGCCACGTTGCGTAACTTCTTCAGTCCGCCCGTCGCTGCCAGCCAGACCAGCCCCACACCACCGCCAATGCCGAAACACAGCGCATTGAGCAACAGGGGCGGCACCGGCGCCGAGGCCACGGTCAGAGGCGCCAGCAACGCCCACATCAGAACGGCGCTGAACCCCACCGCGGTTGCCGCGCCCTGGCTCATTGCGCGTTGCCTCGAAAATCCCGCGCCCGCTTCATCTTGCCCGAAATAGTCTGCGGGGGGTAAATTGCCCGGCACGGGCAAGAGGGGGGCCGCAAAGGCCCCCCTGCAACGCCTGCACCATGCGGCTCAGACGAAGAATTGCGCGCCGTTAGCGCTGATCGTCGAGCCATTGATGAAGCCCGCATCGTCGGCCACCAGAAAGGCCACGCAGCGCGCGATCTCTTCGGGCTCGCCCAGCCTGCCGGCGGGGATGCCCGCGATGATGCTCTCGCGCACCTTCTCGGGCACGGCCATCACCATCTCGGTGGCAATATAGCCCGGGCAGACGGCATTGGCGGTGATGCCGAAGCGCGCGCCTTCCTGCGCCAGCGATTTCACGATGCCCAGATCGCCGGCCTTTGTGGCGGCGTAATTGACCTGGCCGAACTGGCCCTTCTGCCCGTTGATCGAGGAAATCACTACCACGCGGCCGAATTTGCGCTCGCGCATCCCCGGCCAGAGCGGGTGGATGGTGTTGAACACGCCGGTCAGGTTGGTGTCGATCACCGCTTTCCACTGTTCGGGGGTCATCTTGTGGAAGGGCGCGTCGCGGGTGATGCCGGCATTGGCCACCACCACCTCGACCGGGCCCAGATCGGCTTCGACCCGGGCGATGCCTTCCTTTGATGCCTCGTAATCGGCGACATCCCATTTGTAGGTCTTGATGCCGGACTCGGCGGTGAATTTCGCCGCCGCCTCGTCATTGCCAGCATAGCTGGCCGCGACCGTGTAGCCCGCCGCCTGCAATGCCTTCGATATCGCCGCGCCGATGCCGCGCGAGCCGCCGGTGACCAGTGCAACCCGTCCCATGATCCCTCCTTGGATTCGGTGTCCTCGTAATTCTGTTACAGATGGCGGATTGCGGGCGCAACAATATTGCGCCCGCAATCTGGCCGGCTCAGCGCTCCAGGCACATCGCCACGCCCATGCCGCCGCCAATGCACAGCGTCGCCAGCCCCTTCTTCGCGTTGCGGCGCTTCATCTCGAACAGCAGCGTGTTGAGAATGCGCGCCCCCGAGGCGCCGATCGGATGGCCGATGGCGATGGCGCCGCCATTGACGTTCACGATCTCGGGGTTCCAGCCCATCTCCTTGTTCACCGCGCAGGCCTGGGCGGCAAATGCCTCGTTGGCTTCCACCAGATCCAGATCCGCGGCCGACCATCCCGCCTTTTCCAGCGCCTTGCGGCTGGCATTCACCGGGCCCACGCCCATGATTGCCGGGTCGAGCCCGGCGGTGGCATAGCCGGCAATGCGCGCCAGCGGCTCCAGCCCGCGCCGCTCGGCCTCGGCCGCTGACATCAGGAGCACCACCGCGGCGCCGTCATTGATGCCGCTGGCATTGGCGGCGGTGACGCTTCCATCCCGGGCGAAGGCGGGGCGCAGCTTGGTCATGGAATCGAGGGTGGCGCCGTGGCGGATGTATTCATCCTGATCGACGGTCACTTCGCCCTTGCGGGTCTTGATGGTGAAAGGGGCGATCTCGTCGGCGAATTTGCCGGCCTTCTGGGCGGCTTCGGCCTTGTTCTGGCTGGCGACGGCGAATTCGTCCTGCATCTCGCGGGTGATCTGCCAGCGCTCGGCCACGTTCTCGGCGGTCTGGCCCATGTGGTAGCCGTTGAAGGCATCCCACAGCCCGTCCCTGATCATGGTGTCGATCATCTTGGTATCGCCCATCTTGGTGCCCGCGCGCAGATGCGCGACATGCGGGCTCAGCGACATGTTCTCCTGCCCGCCGGCGATCACGATGGCGGCGTCGCCAAGCTGGATGTGCTGCGCGCCGATGGCCACCGCCCGCAGCCCCGAGCCGCAGACCTGGTTGATGCCCCAGGCCGCCGATTCTGCGGGAAGCCCGGCATTGACATGCGCCTGGCGCGCCGGGTTCTGGCCCTGGCCGGCGGTCAACACCTGGCCAAGAATCGTTTCCGATATCTCGGCCTTGTCGATGCCGGCGCGGGCCACGGCCGCCTCGATCGCGGCGGCGCCCAATTCATGGGCGGGTGTGTTGGCAAAGCTGCCATTGAAAGACCCCACGGCAGTGCGGGCGGCGGATACGATCACGACATCGGTCATTGCTGCTCCTCTCGCATTCCAGGCGGCGGCGACGCCGCGTCAGGACCATGCACTTCTTACGCGCGCAGCGGCTTCAAGGCAATGCTGCGCCGCCGCAAACGGCGCGACGAAGCAGGGCGGGCAGGGGCGTTGCCAAAGCCGGCAGGATGTGACCTGCAGGAGGGGCATGATACCAATTTCCCGTTTGACCGGTTCCGATGCCATGGCAGCGTTGCCCGCCCGCCCGGCCGGCACGGGAAGCGCCCGCAAGCCGCGCTCCCACCCATCCACCCGCACGGCTTGCGGGCGTTTTTTTTGCCCATCTCGGGCAGTCGCTGCCGGTGTTTCAGGCGAAGCAATCAACCGAATCCGGCATGACTTGCCGTTGAAGGTGTCGCCAGGAAATGGCGTGCGGAAACCCGTCGCCATTGGATTTGTGGGGGCCCAGCGCAAGCATGCCTTGCAGCCCGCCCGATACAGGCGGGTGGGGATGTGTCGGCGGCATTGGCGGGAACGCGGCCATGGAGCAGGCCGGCCCTCTGTCACCCGGCTGCTGACCGGCGCCATTAATCCGTCGATGAAACCGAAAGGTCGGGGCCTTTTACCCACCAACGAAACACACAGGCCGGGGCCAGTTGCCCGCTAATGAAGCGCCCATGCCGGTGTCAGTTTCCGGTCAGATTCTTGAACAAGGGCAAAGACTTCCTGACCAGGCGTCGGGGCCGCGCCGCAGCCATCCGGACCCCTGCACCGCCCCCTGAAAGCCCCCTCGGACCCGGCGCCGGTGTGTCAGGCGTATTTCGCCAGCGGGGATTGCTGCCAGGGTGCTTCCGTGGTGGGCACCCCGAAAAGATAACCTTGCAGGCAATCGACCCCGATATCGATCAGATAGCGGGCGTCTTCGGCCGTCTCGACCGATTCAGCGACGGTGAACATGTCGAACTGGCGCCCGATTGTGACCAGTGCCTGGGCCAGCACCTGGTCGTCGGGGCTGTTACTGATGCCGCGGATGAACTGGCCGTCGATCTTGACGATGTCGAAATAGAAATCCTTCAGATAGCGAAAGGCGGTGTAGCCGGCGCCGAAGTCGTCGAGCGCGAAACAGATGCCGCGTGCCTGCATGTCGGCCATGAAGACGGTCACCAGATCGGGCATCAACATCGCCGAATGTTCGGTGATCTCGAGAATCAGCCGCTCGGCGATGGTGGCATCGCCGCGCAACCCGCGCTCCAGCGTGGCCAGCCATGTCGGATAGCCGATCGAGCGTGCCGACATGTTCACCGCCAGCCGCAGGCCGGGCTCGCGCGCCAGCGCGACCAGCCCCAGTTCGAGCGCCATGCAGTCGATCCGCCGGCCGAGCTCGCTGGTTTCGACGGCATCGATGAAATCGCGTGCCGGCAGCACGCGGCCCTGATCGTCGATAATGCGGATCAGCCCCTCGTAGTAAGCCACGCGGTTGGTCATGCGCGATTGTACGACCGGCTGATAGGCCAGCAGCGCGCGCCGTTCGTCGAGTGCTGCACGCACCAGTTCGGCGGTTTCGTGCCGTCGCATATCCATGGCTGCGGCGAAGGGGCTTTCCAACCCCGGCTCGGGCAGGATGACGGGGGTGGATTGGCTCGGTCGGTAGGTTGCGTGCATGGGCTGATTCCACTGTGCTTTCGCCCAATCTGCCCGGTAAGGATTAACAGCCGGTGAAGAGATGGACGCATCCGCCACCGCTCGGCGTCGATTGCGCGGCATTGCCCCAGCGCGTATAGGGGCCTCAGCCGGGCTGAATGGCGGCGAAGCGGCAGGAGAGCGGGATGGCCGAGGGCGCGAACAGCATGTGGGGCGGGCGTTTTGCCGGCGGGGTGGATGCGATCATGGAGGCGATCAACGCCTCGATCGGCTTCGACTGTCGGCTTTTCGCGCAGGATATCGCCGGCTCGCGCGCCCATGCCGCCATGCTGGCGCGCCAGGGCATCATCACCGAAGAGGACGCGCGCGCCATCGATGAGGGGCTCACCCGCGTGCAGGGCGAGATCGAGGCGGGCGAATTTCCCTTTCGCGCCGCGCTCGAGGACATCCACATGAATATCGAGGCGCGTCTGCGCGAGATGATCGGCGAGCCGGCGGGCCGGCTGCACACCGCGCGCTCGCGCAACGATCAGGTGGCGGTCGATTTCCGCCTGTGGGTGCGCGAGCAATGCGACGCGGCCATCGACGGGCTGACCCGGCTGATTCGGGCCTTTCTGGCCCAGGCCGAGGCCGGCGCTGACTGGGCCATGCCCGGCTTTACCCATCTGCAAAGCGCCCAGCCCGTCACCTGGGGCCATCACATGCTGGCCTATGTGGAAATGCTGGCGCGCGATCGCGGCCGCTTTCACGATGCGCGCCGGCGCATGAACGAATGCCCGCTTGGCGCGGCGGCGCTGGCGGGCACCTCCTTTCCCATCGATCGCGATTTCACCGCCCAGGCGCTGGGGTTTGACCGGCCCACGGCAAACAGCCTCGATTCGGTATCGGACCGCGATTTCGCGCTGGAATTCCTGGCCGCGGCCTCGATATGCGCCATGCATCTGTCGCGTTTTGCCGAAGAGTTGGTGATCTGGTCATCGGCGCAGTTTCGCTTCGTGCAACTGTCGGATGCCTTCACCACCGGCTCGTCGATCATGCCGCAAAAGAAGAACCCCGACGCGGCCGAGTTGCTGCGCGCCAAGCTGGGGCGCATCATGGGGGCGAATGTGGCGCTTCTGGTGGTGATGAAGGGGCTGGCGCTGACCTATTCAAAGGACATGCAGGAAGACAAGGAGCAGGTTTTTGATGCCGCCGACAACCTGATGCTGGGGCTGGCGGCGATGGAGGGCATGGTGCGCGACATGGCCCCGCAGCGCCAGGCGTTGGCGACGGCGGCGGGGGCGGGCTTTGCCACTGCCACCGATCTGGCCGACTGGCTGGTGCGCGCGCTGGGGCTGCCCTTTCGCGAGGCGCATCACATCACCGGCACGCTGGTGCGCATGGCCGAGGAGGCCGGCTGCGACCTGCCCGATCTGACGCTGGCGCAGATGCAATCGGTCCATGCGGGCATCACCGATGATGTTTTGGGCGTGCTGGGGGTGGAAAATTCGCTGCGCTCGCGCAAATCATACGGGGGCACCGCGCCCGAGCGGGTGCGTGAGCAGATCGCACGCTGGAAGGAGGTTCTGGCATGACACACGCGCTGAAGAGAGCCGCGCTCGTACTGGGCGCCCTGGCGCTGCTGGCCGCCTGCGGGGCGGCGGGTGCGCCCTCGGTGGATGGTGGGGTGGATCTGAGCGAATTCTGGCGGCGCTGAGCAATGCCCCCCATTCGCATGTTGTGGCTGGCGCTGGCCATCTGGGGCACGCTGCACCCGATGTACTGGTTCGTCACCTGGTTCATGGCCAATGAATGGTCGATCCTGGCCATGGTCGATGCCTGGCACGCCAATGCCGCCACCTCGGGGCTGGTGTGGGATCTGACGGTGGCGGCGGTGGTGCTGACGGTGTGGGTGCTGACGGAAAGCATCCGCACGGGCAATCTCCGGGGGCTGTGGGCGATACCTGCGACCTTCTGCATCGGGGTCAGCTGCGGGCTGCCGCTGTATTTGTTCCTGCGTGGCGAAGCTGCGGCGCAATGTCGAATTTCTGAAAGCGCGTAAACCGCGCTGCGAGGGGCTTGGTGGACCATTTTCTATACAAGAACAAGCAACTGCATGCCGAGGATGTCGATATCCGCGATATCGCCGAAACGCTCGGAACGCCGTTTTATTGCTATTCCGCGGCCACGCTGACCCGCCATTACCAGCTCTTCACCCAGGCGCTGGAGCCGCTGCCGCATCTGGTCTGCTTTGCGGTCAAGGCCAATTCCAACATCGCCGTGCTCAAGCTGCTGGGCGATCTCGGCGCGGGAATGGATGTGGTTTCGGCCGGCGAGTATCTGCGCGCCCGCGCCGCCGGCGTGCCGGGCGAGAAGATCGTCTTTTCCGGGGTCGGCAAGACCGTGGAGGAGATGCGCATCGCGCTGGGCGGCGGCATCCGACAGTTCAATGTCGAATCCGAGCCCGAGCTGGAGGCGCTGTCGCTGGTGGCCTCGGAAATGGGCATCGAGGCGCCCTTCGCGCTGCGCGTCAATCCCGATATCGACGCGCGCACCCATGACAAGATCTCGACCGGGCGCAAGGAAGACAAGTTCGGCCTGCCCATCGAGCGCGCGCGCGACATCTATGCCCGCGCTGCGCAGATGCCGGGGCTGCGTATTGTGGGCGTGGACATGCATATCGGCAGCCAACTCACCGATCTGGCGCCCTTCGAGGCGGCCTATACCAAGCTGGCCGAACTCACCCGCCAGCTGCGCGAGGACGGCCACACCATCGAGCGGCTGGATCTGGGCGGGGGCCTTGGCATTCCCTACACCCGCTCGAACGAAACCCCGCCGCTGCCCTCGGATTACGGGGCCATGGTCAGGCGCGTGTTGGGCGATCTGGGATGCGAGATCGAGATCGAGCCGGGGCGGCTGATTGCGGGCAATGCCGGTATCCTTGTCTCCAGCGTTATCTGGCGCAAGAGCGGCGGCGCACGCGAATTCCTGATCATCGACGCGGCGATGAACGATCTTCTGCGCCCGGCGATGTATGACGCGCATCACGATATCATCCCCGTTGTAGAGCCCGCGCCGGGCGAGCCGGCGGTGGCGGTCGATATCGTCGGCCCCGTCTGCGAGAGCGGCGACACTTTCGCGCGCCAGCGCGCCATGCCACTTTTACAATCGGGCGATCTGGTCGCCTTTCGCTCGGCCGGGGCCTATGGCGCGGTGATGGCCTCGGAATACAATTCGCGCCCGCTGATTCCCGAAGTGCTGGTAAAGAACGATCAATTCGCGGTTATTCGCCGCCGGCCGAGCTATGACGAGATGCTTGCCCGCGATAGCCTGCCGGCATGGATGCAGCCGCCAGCAGGCGAAGAACCGGAAACCGGGCAGGCGCAGGTGACAGAAGGCTGAAGGAAAAGGTGCGCCCCGCATGATACGCCGCAAGGCCCCCGACCCGCACGCGCCCTGTGCCCGCGCCTTGGCGCTGACGCGCGCGGCGATGGTGGCCGAGCGCGCGGCGCGGGCCTTCTGGCTGCCTGCTTCCATGGCGCTGATCGCTGTTGCGGCGATGCGCTTTGATCTTTTCGCCCATATCTCACCGCTTTGGGGCTTCTGGCTGGGGGCGGGCTTTGCGCTGGTGTTTCTGGTTGCGCTTGGCGTCGGGCTGTGGCGCTTTCACTGGCCCTCGCGCGCCGAGGCGGTGGCGCGGCTTGACCTCACCTTGCCGGGCAGGCCACTGGCGGCGCTGGCCGATGCCCAGGCGATCGGTGCGCAGGATTCCGAATCGGTGGCGCTGTGGCAGGCGCATCGCGCGCGCATGGCTGCCGCCGCTGCCAGTGCGCGCCCGGTGCCGCCCGCCCCGCGCCTGGCAAGGCGCGACCCTTACGCGCTCAGGCTGATCGCGCTCACCGCCGTGGCGCTGGCGCTTCTGTTCGGCGCGCCGCAGCGCGTGGGCGAACTGCCCGGCATGCCTTCTCCGGCCGGCGCGGCGATCTCGCCGGTCTGGGAGGGTTGGATCACCCCGCCCGCCTACACCGGCCGCCCGGCGCTCTATCTCAACGAGATCCGCCAGAACGATTTCGACGTGCCGCAGGGCTCGCGCGTGGTGCTGCGCTTCTACGGCCCGCCCGGCGCGCATCATCTGGGCCAGACCATCGCCGAAGAGGTCAGCACAGAAGAGGAAAGCCAGACCCTGGAGTTCGCCGCCATGCAATCGGGGCGGCTGTCGATCATCGGCCCGTCGAGCCGCAGCTGGTTCGTGCAGGTGCTGCCCGACGAGGCGCCGCGCATACGCTTTGACGGGCAGATGCGGCGCGGGCGCGGTGGGGTGATGGAACAGCCCTTCCTGGCTGAGGATGATTACGGCGTCACCGGCGGCACCGCTACCATCGAGCTGAATCTTGCCGCCGTCGAGCGCCGCCACGGGCTGGCGCGCGAGCCCGAGCCGCGCGAGGCGCTGGAACTGGATTTGCCGCTGCCCATGACCGCCTCGCGCGCGCGCTTCTCCGATGTGCTGCGCGAGGATCTGTCGGAACATCCCTGGGCGCATCTGCCGGTGCGAATTTCGTTGAGCGTGCGCGACGCGGCGGGGCAGGAAGGCCAAGGCGGCGAGCGCCGCGAGGTGCTGCCGGCGCGGCGCTTCTTCGAGCCCGGCGCCATGGCCGTGGCCGAGCTGCGCCGCGACCTGTTGTGGCACCGCGACAATGCCCGCCGCGCCGCGCGGCTGATGCGGGCCATGCTGCACCGCCCCGATGGCGCCTTTCGCGATGAAGAGATCCCCGAGCGGCTGCGCGGTGCGGTTGATTTCATCGAGGCGCGGCTGGAAAACGGGCGCTGGGACGGGGCGGCGCGCGACGAGGTTGCCAACGAGATGTGGGATCTGGCGCTCCTGATGGAAGAGGGCGAGCTGGCCAATGCCCGCGAGCGGCTGCGCCGCGCCCGAGAGCGGCTGGAGCAAGCCATGCGCGACGGCGCCAGCGACGACGAGATCGCCGAGCTGATGGACGAGCTGCGCGAGGCCACGCGCGACTACATGCGCATGCTCGCCGAGCAGCCGCGCGAGCGCGGCGAGGCCGGCGGGGGCGAATCGCTCGACATCACCGGCGATCAGATCCGCGAGTTGATGGACCGCATCCAGGAGTTGATGGAAGAGGGCCGCATGGACGAGGCGGCCGAGCTGATGGCACGGCTGCAGGAGCTTCTGGAGAACCTTCAGGTCACCGAGGGCGAGGGCGGCGAGCCGATGCCGGGCTCTGAGGCAATGGAGGGGCTGGGCGACACCCTGAGCGATCAGCAGGGTCTGGCCGACGAGACATTCCGCGAGTTGCAGCAGCAGTTCGGCGGGCGCGGCCTGCCGGCGCCGGGGGACGAGCCCGGCGAGGGCGAGGGCGAGGGTCGCCTCGACGGGCTGGCCGAGCGCCAGGAGGCGCTGCGCGAGCGGCTGCGCGAGCAGCAGTTGCAGGCCCTGCCCGGCGAGGGCACGCCCGAGGGCGACGCCGCGCTGGACGCGCTGGAAGAGGCCGAGCGTGCCATGGACGAGGCCGCTCGGGCGCTGCGCGATGGCGATGCGCGCGACGCGCTCGAGCGCCAGGCCGAGGCGCTGGAGCAGCTGCGCGAGGGTTTGCGGCAGATGAATGACGCCATGCGAGCCGATCGCGACGAACGCGCCGGCGAGCGTGACCGCGCCGAGGGCGAGGGCACAGGCCGTGACCCGCTGGGCCGCGACCGGCGCGGCGAGGCCGATACCGGCGGCGATCTGGGCGCGCTCGAGCATGGCGGCGACCCGCGCGCGCGCGCCCGCGAATTGATGGACGAGATCCGCCGGCGCTCGGGCGAGCTGGAGCGGCCCGAGGATGAGCGCGACTATCTCAACCGCCTGATCGAGCGTTTCTGAGCGGCGGCTGGTTTGCGGTGCGGGGCAGGGGGCGCTGCCCCCTCTTGGCCTGCGGCCAATTGATCGGGCTCCGCCCGTTCCTTCGCTGAAATCGTTCCACTGGAACGATTTCCGGGCTCTCGGAACCCCCGGCGTATTTGATGCAAGATGAAGGGGTGCTTGGCTCTTGCCCTATGTGCCGGCGGGTTGCTATGCATGCGGGGTCGGATACGGGAGAATCCGGCGCGCCCGCTCGGGCCGCGCCGGTGCCGAAGGAGCAACCGCCCCGGTAAACTCTCAGGCGCAAGGGACCGTATTCGCGCTGAAACTCTGGAGAGTGGCGCCACTGAGCGCCCGCCGAAGGGATAGCGATCTCAGGCGCCCGTTACGGGCAGGGACAGAGGGGGCACGGGCCGGCACTTATGTGCCGGGCAGGTGCCGGGCTGACCGGCTTGAGCAAGGAAAGGCGGCCGGCGATGGATGATCTCCTGCGAACTCCGCTTCATGATCTGCATCTCGAACTGGGGGCGAGGATGGTGCCCTTTGCCGGCTATGCCATGCCGGTGCAGTATCGCGAGGGTGTGCTGGCCGAGCATCGGCACTGCCGCGCGCAGGCCGCGCTTTTCGATGTCAGCCATATGGGGCAGGTGATTCTGGGCGGGCGCAGCGCGGCGCAGGCGCTGGAGGCGCTGGTGCCGGTGGATGTGCAAGGCCTGGCCGAGCGCCGCCAGCGTTATGGTTTCTTCACCAATGAGAGCGGCGGGATCGAGGATGATCTGATGATCGCCAATCGTGGCGATCATCTGTTTCTGGTGGTCAATGCCGCGCGCAAGGCGGCCGATCTGGCATTGCTGGAGGGCGCCATGGCCGGGGTCGAGGCGGTGACCGACCGCGCGCTTCTGGCCCTGCAGGGGCCGGGCGCCGAGGCGGCGCTGGCGGCGCTGGTTCCGAGCGCGGCGGCGATGCGCTTCATGGATGTGGCGGTGCTGGACTGGCAGGGCGCGGCGCTTTGGGTCAGCCGCTCGGGCTATACCGGCGAGGATGGTTACGAGATCTCGCTGCCCGAGGCGCGCGCCGTGGATTTCGCGCGCGTGCTGCTGGCGCAGCCCGGCGTGGCGCCGGCGGGGTTGGGCGCGCGCGACAGTTTGCGGCTGGAGGCGGGTTTGTGCCTTTATGGCCATGACATCGATGCCGAGACGAGCCCGGTCGAGGCCGGTCTGGGCTGGGCAATCCAGAAGGTGCGCCGCCTGGGCGGGGCGCGCGAGGGCGGCTTTCCTGGCGCCGGGCGCATTCTTGAAGAGCTGGTCAAGGGCCCGGCGCGGCGGCGCGTCGGGCTGCGCCCCGAAGGGCGCGCGCCGATGCGCGAGGGGGTGGCGCTTTTCGCCGGCGAGGATGAGGTCGAGCCGGTGGGCCGCGTCACCTCGGGCGGGTTCGGCCCCTCGCTGGAGGCGCCAATCGCCATGGGCTATCTGCCCGCCGCCCTGGCCGAGCCGGGCACGCCGGTTTGGGGCGATGTGCGCGGCCGGCGCCTGCCCGCGCGCGTGGCGGGCTTACCCTTTCATTCCGTGAACTACCGCAAATGAGGCAAAGCGATGAAATTCACCGAAGAGCATGAATGGCTGCGCGCCGAGGGCGAGCTGGTTGTCGTCGGCATCACCGAACATGCTGCCGAGCAGCTGGGCGATGTGGTCTTTGTCGAGCTGCCCGAGCCCGAAACAATGGTGGCAAGGGGCGACGAGGTCTGCGTGATCGAGAGCGTCAAGGCCGCCTCGGACATTCTGGCGCCGCTCGATGGCGAGATCGTCGAGGTCAATGCCGCGCTGATCGAAAACCCGGCGCTGGTCAATGAGGACCCGCTGGGCGATGGCTGGTTCTTCAAGATGCGGATCGCCGAACTTGGACTTCTCGAGGAATACATGTCCGAGGACGAATACAAGGATTTCATCGAGTGAGGGCGGCGGCGGGGTGAACCCCGCCTTGCCTGCACCCCCCGGCCTTGCTTCCCAAACGGACCCGGAGCCATGAGTTTTATCCCTTCCACCTACAACCCCTATGATTTCGCCAATCGCCGCCATATCGGCCCCTCGCCGGCCGAGATGGAGGCGATGCTGGAAGCCGTCGGCGCGCCCTCGCTGGAGGCGCTGATCGACGAGACGGTGCCGCCGGCCATCCGCCAGCGCGAGCTGCTTGACTGGGCGCCTCTCTCGGAAGGCGAATTGCTGGCGCGCATGCGGCAGGTGGCTGCGAAGAACCAGGTGATGACCTCGCTCATCGGGCAGGGCTATTACGGCACCATCACCCCGCCGGCGATCCAGCGCAATATTCTGGAAAACCCGGCCTGGTACACCGCCTACACACCCTATCAGCCGGAAATCGCGCAAGGGCGGCTGGAAGCGCTGCTGAACTTCCAGACCATGGTCGCCGATCTGACCGGGCTGCCGGTGGCCAATGCCTCGCTCCTCGACGAGGCCACGGCCTGCGCCGAGGCGATGGTGATGGCGCAGCGGGTGGCGAAATCCAAGGCACGCGGTTTCTTTGTCGATGAAAACTGCCACCCGCAGAACATCGCGGTGATGAAGACGCGCGCCGCGCCGCTGGGGATCGAGATCATCCTTGGCGACCCGGCGGCGCTGGAACCCGAGATCTTCTTTGGCGCCATCTTCCAGTATCCGGGCACGCATGGCGATCTGCGCGATTTCACCGCGCAGATCGAGGCGCTGCATGCGGCCAATGCCGTGGCGGTAATGGCCACCGATCTGCTGGCGCTGTGCCTGATCCGCGAGCCCGGCGCGATGGGGGCCGATATCGCCGTGGGCTCGGCGCAGCGTTTCGGCGTGCCGATGGGCTATGGCGGGCCGCATGCGGCGTTCCTGTCCTGCCGCGACGATTACAAGCGCCAGATGCCGGGACGGCTGGTGGGGGTGTCGGTCGATGCGCGCGGCAACCGCGCCTACCGGCTGGCGCTGCAGACGCGCGAGCAGCATATCAGGCGCGAAAAGGCCACCTCGAATGTGTGCACGGCGCAGGCGCTCCTGGCGGTGATGGCCTCGATGTATGCGGTGTTTCATGGCCCCGCCGGGCTGCGCGCCATTGCCGAGCGCGTGCATTTCCTCACCGAGCGGCTGGCGCGCGCGCTGCGCGCGGCCGGCGCGAAGGTGGAAACACAGGCGTTTTTCGACACCATCACCGTTGATGTCGGCGTTGGCCAGACCGGCATTCTGGCCGCCGCGCGACTGGAGGGGCTGAACCTGCGCAAGGTGGGCCAAAGCCGGGTGGGCATCGCGCTTGACGAGATCAGCGACGAGAAGGTGCTGATGCGCGTGCTGCGCGCCTTTGGCATCGAAGGGGTACCGCCTCACCGGGGCCGGCTGGGCTTTCCCGGTTTCTTCCTGCGCGAGAGCGAATATCTGACGCATCCGGTCTTTCACATGAACCGCGCCGAATCGGAGATGATGCGCTACATGCGCCGCCTGTCTGACCGCGATCTGGCGCTTGACCGTGCGATGATCCCGTTGGGCTCGTGCACGATGAAGCTCAATGCCGCGGCCGAGATGATGCCGATCACCTGGCCAGAATTCGCCGGGCTGCATCCTTTCGCGCCCACAGAGCAGGCGCAGGGTTACCATGAGGCGATCGAAGATTTGTCGGCAAAGCTGTGCCAGATCACCGGCTATGACGCCATGTCGATGCAGCCCAATTCCGGGGCGCAGGGCGAATATGCGGGGCTGCTGACGATTCAGGCCTGGCACCGCTCAAACGGCGAGGGGCACCGCGATATCTGCCTGATCCCGGTTTCGGCGCATGGCACCAACCCGGCCTCGGCGCAGATGGCGGGGATGAAGGTGGTGGTGGTGAAATCGGCGCCCAATGGCGATATCGATCTCGACGATTTCCGCGACAAGGCGGCAAAGGCGGGCGAGAAGCTGGCGGCCTGCATGATCACCTACCCGTCCACGCATGGCGTTTTCGAGGACATTGTGCGCGAGGTCTGCGCCATAACCCATGAGCATGGCGGGCAGGTCTATATCGACGGGGCCAATCTGAATGCCATGGTGGGGCTGGTGAAGCCTGGCGAGATCGGCGGCGATGTCAGCCATCTGAACCTGCACAAGACATTCGCCATTCCGCATGGCGGCGGCGGCCCCGGCATGGGGCCGATCGGGGTGAAGGCGCATCTGGCGCCCTTCCTGCCCGGTGATCCGCGTACGGGCGATGCCGGCGCGGTGGCGGCGGCGCCCTGGGGCTCGGCCTCGATCCTGCTGATCTCCTGGGCCTATTGTCTGATGATGGGCGGCGAGGGGCTGACCCAGGCGACGCGGGTGGCGATTTTGAACGCCAATTACATCGCGGCGCGGCTGAAGGGCGCCTATGAGGTGCTGTTCATGGGCAATCGCGGCCGCGTGGCGCATGAATGCATCCTTGATACAAGGCCCTTTGCGAAGGCGGGCGTGACGGTCGAGGACATTGCCAAGCGGCTGATCGACAACGGCTTTCACGCACCAACCATGAGCTGGCCGGTGGCCGGCACGCTGATGGTGGAACCCACCGAGAGCGAGACCAAGGCCGAGATCGACCGCTTCATCGCCGCCATGTTGGCCATCCGCGACGAGATCGCGGCTGTGGAGCGCGGCGAGATTTCGCCCGAGGACAGCCCCCTGCGCCATGCGCCGCATACGGTCGAGGATCTGGTCGCCGAGTGGAGCCGCGCCTATTCGCGCGAGCAGGGCTGCTTCCCGCCGGGTAGCTTCAGGGTCGACAAATACTGGCCGCCGGTGGGCCGGGTGGACAATGTCCATGGCGACCGGCACCTGATCTGCACCTGCCCGCCGGTCGAGGATTACGCCGAAGCCGCCCAATAGGGGCCGCGCCGCAGGGTGGGCAATCTGCCCACCCTGTCCGACCGCGTTCGCCTGATGCCTGCTACGGATACCCGCGCGCGCGCCCGCGAAACGGGCCAGGGCGTGCTCCCGCGCCCGGCCCGCGCCCCTTTTCGGGGCTTGCCCGGGCTTGGGCCGTGCCGCCGCCCCCGGGGGGGGGGGGGGGGGGGGGGGGGGGGGTGCGCCCCTCCCAGCCGCGCGGGCGAGGCTGGACTCCCCCCGGCGTATTTTGGGGCAAGATGAAGGGGGGGCTGCAGCGCTCAGAACGACCAGACGCTGGCGCCCTCGGCCAGCATGGTGGCGGCCATGGCCGGGGGCTGGGCGACGCCCACGTCCTCGATCAGCGCCTCGGCATCGGCGCCCAGCCCGGGCAGGTAGATGGCGCAGACCTCGACGGTGACACCGCGCCCGATGAGCATTTGCAGCATGCCCTGCGGGCTCATCTCGCGCGGCGGTTGCGGGGCGGTGGCGCTTTCGGGGGCGTCGGCGAGGGCGATGTCGCCGCCGGGGCCGCATAGCAGCATATGCACGGTTTCGCCCTGTTCGACCGCCTGGGTGGTCAGCACCATGGCCATGAGCTGGGTCTGGGCATCGGCGGCGGTGAGCACGGTGACCAGCGAGGCCGGTGATTGCGTGTTGGCGGTTTCTGCCGAAACGGGCAGGGCCGCACCGGCGGTCAGGCCGGCGGCGAGGAACGTGGCGAGAGCGGTTTGGCGGTTGTTCATGCTGGCTTCCTTTTCGGGTTGCCCTGAGTGGCACTGATGATACGCGCGCCCCGAAGGCGTTTTCTGGCCTGCTTCATGGATGGGCGCGGACTTCAGGATAAATTAGCATTCAGTATCCATAATATGACGATCTGTCGCACCGTGCTTTCGTGCTGCGGGTGCGCGTTTCGACATGCCGCCTGGGGCTTCATGACCTGTTGCGGTTGTTCGCCTGGGCGCCGCTACTGGCCCAGCGCTGGGTGAAGCGGTTGGTTGCCGACCGCGCCGTGCCGATGAGGGAGTGTGCGCTGAGAAAGCGTCCACAGGTATCCGCGTTCGATCTGTTGATACGAAAGGCGCTCTGGTTGCCCGTCATCATGCTGGTTGTCGCCATCGGGCTGTTCGGTGCGGCGCGGCAGATGGCCCTTGGGGCGCGGCTGATGGCCAGCGAGGGGGGGGAGACCATCGCCGAGGTCACCGGAAGGGAACGCAGGCGCCACACCGACACCGATGGCAGGGTGAGCTATTCGCATCATCTGAGCTATCGCTTCACCACCAGCGCTGGCCAGATATGGCATGACACGCATTCGGTAAGCCGGCAGCTACATGACAGCGTCAGCACATGCAGCCGGATTCCGGTGCGTTATGTGCCTTCGCGCCCTGAACTGAACCGTGTCGAGCCCGAGCGCACCGGGCTGGTCCGGCTGGCGATGAATCTGGGCTCGAGCCTGCTGTTCATCGGCGGCGTTGTCTTGTTCTGGTATCTGCGCCGCAAGCGCCCTCTTCGCCGCCGGCCTACAGGATGGGGAGGCCGCTGGTAGCGCATCGGCATTCTCGCCGGAATCGGCCCAACCGCTGCGCACGCAGCCCGAACGCTAGCCGCGCGCTCTGGCAAGGCAGTGCAGCGACGCCGGGGCATGCGATCACGCTTGCCCTTCGGCCCGCGAGGCGTTGACGCCAGTGCCCGGTTGCGTCACTGCATCAGGCGGCGGGCCATTCGCGCCCCCGGGGCGGGGTGTCTGTGGGTGGTGTGCATGATGATCGAGCGTCCAAGGGTATCGGCCTTCGGCCTGGCCGTGCGTCAAGGCCTCTGGGTGCCCGTTCTGGTGGCGATCGTGGCGCTTGGCATGTTTGCCTATGCCCGCGAGATGTCGATCGAGGCGCGCCTGATGGCTAGCGAGGGGATCGAGACCACAGGGCAGGTGATCGGCCGCGAGCAGCGCCGCAGTAGCGCAAGCGATGGCGGCACCAGCATCCGTTACTATCTGCGCTACCAGTTTACCCCCCTGGATGGCCAGCGACGCGTCGGCAGGCAGCAGGTCAGCAAGGCACTGCATGACCGCGTGCGTGTCAATATGCCGATCACGGTGCGCTATGCGTCATCGCGCCCCTCGGTCAACCGTGTCGAGCGCGAGAGCACCATCGGGGTCAGGCTGTTGCTCAATATCGGCTCCAGCCTGCTGGCGATGTTCGCGGCGTTTACGGCCTGGGCGGTATGGGGTGACTGGCGCGCCATGCTGCGCGCGGTGCGCAAGGGCGAGCCGGGCGAGGCCTGGGTGGTTGGCTGGCGCGATGTGAATGAAAAGCCGCGCAAGGATGGCAAGCCGCCGCATCGGATCATGGAGTGGCGTGACGAAGGGCGCAACCTGCTGGGCTCGACCGGGGGGTTGAAGCCCGCGCTGGCCGAACGCTTTCCGCCGGGCAGCCCGATCAGGCTTTGGTATGACCCGCGCACCGGGCGCGGCTTCTGGGAAGAGAGCATCATGCCCGGTTCGGCGGCGGCCCGGGATGTGGATGGCGCGCCAACCGCGCCGCAATCGCAAAGCTCCGCGGCAAAACCGCCTGATACCAGATCCGATTGACCGGCTTTGATACCCTGGCTTGTGTGCCAGCCTGTGCCGGCGAGGCAATCAACCGGATCGGGTATGGCAGCCGGGGCCGAGGCATGAAGCGACAGGGCGGGAACCGGTTTTTCGCTCTGCAGATGTGCCGGAGGAATCGGGCGGCGCGCAATGGCGCTCGCCTTTCCTGCCCTGCGCCTTCAGCCCGGGGCGAGGTCTTCTTCCCAGAATGCCTGCCCGGTCTGCGGGTCCACATAGACGGTGATCTCGCTGCCCGCCGGCCAATCGGCCAGTTCCTCGGCGCGGTGTTTGAGGCTGTGCCCCTCCTGATAGGCGCTGTCCATCCAGTGAAGCTGAAAGAGGGGGCGGTCGTTCACGCGCGCCCTGGAATCGACATGGGCAATCACCCTTGCCGTGCGCTTCGCGCCGCGCCGCGCCGCGCGGATCATCGCTGCGCTGCGCTGCCAGAACCACCAGGCGGCACCGCCGGTCCCCCCGGCCGCGACCAGTGCGACAAGCCCGAACAGGATCGAATTGCGCCTTGCGCTGCCCCGCTCCAGCTCGGCGGTGGCAGGGTCGTCGGGCAGGTAGCGCATCGTCACCTGATCACCGCGCGAGACCGAACGGTAATACCCGCGCGAGACGGTATCGCGGTTGCGCTGCGTTTCACCGCCGGGAAGATCGAAACGATACGTCACCAGATAGGTGGTGCGCCGGTTACCGTCGGAATCGCGCCGCGTGCGGGTGTCGAGGCTGACGATGGTGGCCTCGGCCTCGACCCCGTGCTGGGCGAGCTGGCGCGCCTCTGCCGACAGGATGAGCGATACCGCCCCGAAGGCGACGGTGAACACCAGCCCGAAGGCCAGCAGCCAGGCCCGCTGGCGCATCAGAATGGCGTATATCGAAACCCCGGGTCGCTTCATGCCCGTTACCTCGCTTGTCTGTTCGATTGCTTCTCAGGCGTGCCGTGCCCGGCGCGGCAGAATGGCCGGCGCTCAGTCGTCGGGCGTCAGCGTCACCGGCTTGCGGATCACCGCCCGGCGGCCCTGCTGCACGGTTTCCCACTGCATGACGCCATGCATGCCGACCGAGCCCAGAAACAGAAGATCGAGCGTCAGATCCATCGTGCCTTCGGGCACGGTAACCTGCGCGCTGCCTACAAGGCGTGGCAGATCTTCGATGTCGCAACTCATCAGCACCGCGATCTCGTCGCTGTCCAACGGGCCGGGGCTAGTGCCTTCGAAATACTGGCCCAGCAAATCGCCACCCTCAGCGCGCTCGAACTCGATGTGAAAATTGGCGCCGGCGCCGTCATTCGAGGCCACCAGAACGCCATCATCCATCCAGAAAACCGCCCGCTGGATATCGCCCGAGGCGCCGGCAGGCATGTTGCCCATGCCCTGAATGCTCACGAAGCCGGCAAAATCCTGCACCGTGTAGAAATTCACCGCCTGCTCGAAAAGCGCTTCATCGTCGATCTCGCCGCAGGGGCCGAGATCGGCCGCGGCGGGCAGGGCCAGTGCCGCGCCCAGTGCTGCGGCGGCGCCGGTGATGATGGGGTTTCGCATGGGCTGAACTCCTCTTGCTGGCCGGTTTTTCTGCGCGGCAGGGTAAAGACATCATCTCATGGGTCAACCGCCCGCCCCGGCCTTTTCCTTCGCCCCGGCGCGGGTTAAACAACGCGCGATCCGTTGCTCCGAAAAGGACCGCCGCCCATGGCCATGGAAAAGAATTTCGACGCCGCCAGCGCCGAGGCAAGGCTGATCGATGCCTGGGAGCGCGAAGGTGCCTTTCGCGCCGGGGCCAATGCCAGGCCCGGCGCCGAGCCGTTCTGCATCATGATCCCGCCGCCCAATGTCACCGGTTCGCTGCATATGGGGCACGCCTTCAACAACACGCTGCAGGATATCCTGGTGCGCTGGCACCGGATGCGCGGTTTTGACACTTTGTGGCAGCCCGGGCAGGACCATGCCGGCATCGCCACGCAGATGGTGGTCGAACGCGAACTGGCGAAGGCGGGCAACCAGGGCCGGCGCGAGCTGGGGCGCGAGAAATTTCTCGAAAAGGTCTGGGAATGGAAGGCGCAATCGGGCGGCACCATCATCAACCAGCTCAAGCGGCTGGGGGCATCCTGCGACTGGTCGCGCAACGCCTTCACCATGTCGGGTGCGCCGGGCTGCCCGCCGGGCGAGGAGGGCAATTTCCACGACGCGGTGATCAAGGTCTTTGTCGACATGTACAACAAGGGCCTGATCTATCGCGGCAAGCGGCTGGTGAACTGGGATCCGCATTTCGAGACCGCGATTTCCGATCTTGAGGTCGAGAATGTCGAGGTCGATGGCCATATGTGGCATTTCAAGTATCCGCTCGCCGGCGGCGTGACCTATCGCTATGTCGAGAAGGATGAAGACGGCAATATCACCGTCGATGAAGAGCGCGATTATATCTCCATCGCCACCACGCGACCCGAAACCATGCTGGGCGATGGCGCGGTGGCGGTGCACCCCGATGATGCGCGCTATGCGCCCATCGTGGGCAAGCTGTGCGAAATCCCGGTGGGGCCGAAAGAGCACCGCCGCCTGATCCCCATCATCACCGATGAATACCCCGACCCGGCTTTCGGCTCGGGTGCGGTGAAGATCACCGGCGCGCATGATTTCAACGATTACGCGGTGGCCAGGCGCGGCGGCATTCCCTGCTACCGGCTGATGGACATGAAGGCGCATATGCGCGCCGATGGCGCCCCCTATGCCGAGGTCGCCGAGGTGGCTGGCGCGGTGGCGCGCGGCGAGCAGTTGTTGAGCGAGGCCGAGGCCGACGCGCTGAACCTGGTGCCCGACCACCTGCGCGGGCTCGACCGGCTCGAGGCCCGCAAGCGCGTGGTCGAGGAAATCACCGGTGAGGGGCTGGCAGTAATGACCCGCGCGGACGACCCGCGGCTGGGGCTCAAGCCGGGCGAGGGGGATGACCCGGCGGCGCTTGTGCCGCTGGTCGAGGCCAAGAAGATCATGCAGCCCTTCGGTGATCGGTCAAAGGTGGTGATCGAGCCGATGTTGACCGATCAGTGGTTCGTCGATGCTCAAAAGGTTGTCGTTCCGGCGCTGGACGCGGTGCGCGACGGGCGCGTGAAGATCATGCCAGAGAGCGGCGAGAAGACCTATTTCCACTGGCTGGAAAATATCGAGCCCTGGTGCATCTCGCGGCAGTTGTGGTGGGGGCATCAGATACCGGTTTGGTATGGGCCGGATATTCCCAAGGGCGGCTTGATCACTGACGAGGCTCAACATTCCGGTGCCTTTAAGGAGTTCTGCGCCCCGGATGAAGCATCCGCGTTGGCGCTCGCAAGAGAATGGTATGGCCCAGACGTCGAAATAAGAGTCGGTGAACCTGATTTTCGTCGGGAAGCGGCCTATACGATGGTGGCACGTTCTGTTGTGCCTGCGTCAGAAGTGCCGAATGAGACTGGCCAGGTCGTATCGGCTAGCCTTCACCGCGACCCCGACGTCCTCGACACCTGGTTCTCCTCGGGCCTGTGGCCCATCGGCACGCTGGGCTGGCCCGATCAGACCGAGGAGTTGAAGAAGTATTTCCCCACCTCGGTGCTCGTCACCGGGCAGGACATACTGTTCTTCTGGGTCGCGCGCATGATGATGATGCAGCTTGCGGTGGTGGATGAAATCCCCTTCCGCCATGTCTATCTGCACGGGCTGGTGCGCGACGCCAAGGGCAAGAAGATGTCGAAATCCCTTGGCAATGTCATCGACCCGCTGGAAATCATCGACGAATACGGCGCCGATGCGCTGCGCTTTGCCAATGCCGCCATGGCCAGCCTTGGCGGCGTGCTCAAGCTCGATACGCAGCGCGTTGCCGGCTACCGCAACTTTGCCACCAAGCTGTGGAACGCCACCCGCTTTGCCGAGATGAACGGCGTTTTCGGCGCCGATGTGCCCGCCCCCGGTGCGCTGCCGCCACCGGCCACGGCCACAGCCAATCGCTGGATCGTGGGCGAGACCGCGCGCACGCTGGCCACGGTCAACGCTGCGCTGGAAGGCTATCGCTTCAACGATGCCGCGCTGGCGCTCTATCAGTTCGTCTGGGGCAAGGTCTGCGACTGGTATGTGGAGTTCGCCAAGCCGCTACTGGATGGTGACGATGCCGCCGAGACCCGCGCCACCATGCGCTGGGTGCTCGATCAGTGCTACATCATGCTGCATCCGATCATGCCCTTCGTCACCGAAGAGCTGTGGGCGCTGACCGGCGAGCGCACGAAGATGCTGGCCCATGCCGACTGGCCCTCTTACGGCCTCGATGTCGCCGATGCGGCTGCCGATCGTGAGATGGGCTGGGTGATCGGGCTGATCGAGGCCGTGCGCTCGGCGCGTACGCAGATGCGCGTGCCGGTGGGGCTGAAGCTGCCGATGCTGCAACTCGATGCCGACGCGCCGGCGCGCGCGGCCTATGCGGCCAATGCCGCGCTGATCGAGAAGCTGGCGCGCATCGACGGGCTGCAAGAGGCCGACAGCCTGCCGCGCGGCGCGCTGAGCATCGCCGTCGAGGGCGCCAGCTTCGCGCTGCCGCTGGAAGGGGTAATCGACGTCGGCGCCGAGACCGCGCGGCTGGAGAAGGCGCGCGAGAAGCTGGGCCGCGAGATCGGCGCGTTGCAGGGAAGGCTGGCCAATCCGCAATTTGTCGAAAAGGCCGGCGAGGCGGTGGTGGACGAGGCGCGCGCGAACCTTGCCGAGAAGGAAGACGAGGCGGCGCGGCTGGATCAGGCGCTGTCGCGGCTGTCGGCGCTGGTCTGAGGGCAGGGGGCGCTGCCCCCCGTCCGCTTGCGCCCGGGGCTCTGCCCGTTCCTTCGCTGAAATCGCTCCACCGGAGCGATTTCAGCGAAGGAACCCCCCCGGCGTATTTCAGGCAAGATGACGTAGCAGTGCTTGCCGGGCGTGGCCTAGCTTGTCATGCTGCCGGTCATGGCCGTGTTCCTGAAAATTCTGGGTGTACTCGCCGGCGCGTATCTTCTGCTCGTGTTGCTGATGGCGGCGGGGCAGACGGTGCTCTTGTTTCCGCGCTGGGCGATGGCGCCGGGGCCGGATTTGCCCGAAAGCGCCGAGCGGCTGGAACTGGCGCTCGAGGGCGGCGAAGTATTGCACGGCCAGCTGCTGCCGGCTCCCGGCGGGGCAGGGGGCGAGCGCCCGCTGGTGCTGGGTTTTGGCGGCAATGCCTGGGATGCGGTTTCGGTGGCGCTGTATCTGCGCGATGTGCTGCCAGGCCATGATGTGGCAAGCTTTCATTATCGCGGCTATGCGCCCAGCACGGGTTGGCCCGCTGCCTCGGCGCTGAAGGATGACGCGCTGGCGGTGCATGATCATCTTCAGGCCATGGCCGGGCCGCGACCGGTGCTGGCGGTGGGGTTTTCCATCGGTGCCGGGCCGGCGGCGCGTCTGGCCGCAGAGCGGGAACTGGCCGGGGTGGTGCTGGTCACGCCATTCGAATCGCTGCATGAGGTGGCGCGGCAGCATTACCCGTGGCTGCCGGTCGGCTGGCTGTTTCGCCACCGCATGGAGCCGGCCGAGGATCTGGCCGACGCCGGCGTGCCGGTGGCGCTGATCGTGGCCGCGCATGACCGGATCATCCCGCCCGCCCGTGCTGCCGCCCTCGCCGCCTTGCTGGCGGATGCGGTGCCGGGGGTGGTGTTTTCACGCGAGGTCGAGGCCGGCCACAACGATCTCTATGGACTTCAAACTTTTCGCGAGACGCTGCGCGACGCCGTGGTGCGGATCGAGGAAGCGGCCGGCGAGGTGCCCTGACGCCGGCGGTGGGGTGCGCAGCCGCCGCGCGCGCAAGCCGCGCGGCGTGGCCCACAAGGCCGGGCAAGCCCCTTCAGGGGCGCGGGCCGGGGGCGGGAGCCTTTCAGCGCCCTATTCCGCCGCCACCGGCCTTTCATCGACCAGCGCGACGATATCCATCATGATGCGGTTGAGTTCGAAATCCTTGGGCGTATAGACCGCCGCCACCCCCATCGCGCGCAGGCGTGCCGCGTCATCCTCGGGGATGATGCCGCCCACGATCACCGGCACCTCGCCCAGCCCTTCTTCGCGCAGGCGGCTCATCAGTTCTTCCATCAGCGGCATGTGGCTGCCCGAAAGGATCGACAGCCCCACCACATGCGCGCGCTCGTCCTTCACCGCCGCCACGATCTCGGCGGGGGTCAGGCGGATGCCCTCGTAATGGATATCCATGCCGCAATCGCGTGCGCGTGCCGCGATCTGCTCGGCGCCGTTGGAATGCCCGTCCAGCCCCGGCTTGCCGACCACGAATTTCAGCCGCCGCCCCAGCCTGTCCGACACCGCATCCACCGCGGCGCGAATTTCCTCCAGCCCCTCGGTGCGGTTCGAGGGGTTGCGGCTTACCCCCGTCGGTGCGCGGTATTCGCCAAAGGCCTTGCGCACCATCAGGCCCCATTCGCCGGTGGTGGCACCCGCCTTTGCCGCCGCGATCGAGGCGGGCATGATATTGGCCCCGCTCGCCGCCGCCTCGCGCAGATCGGCCAGCGCGGCTTGCACCGCGGCCTCGTCCCGGCCAGCGCGCCAGGCCTGCAGCCGGGTGATCTGGTCGCGCTCGGCGGCCTCGTCCACCACCATGATGGCGCCTTCGCCGGTGGTCAGTGGCGAGGGCTCGGTGGTGGTGTAGCGGTTCACCCCTACCACCACCGTCTCGCCCGCCTCGATGCGCGCGATGCGTTCGGCATTCGACTCCACCAGCCGGCCTTTCATGTAGTCTATGGCCTCCACCGCGCCGCCCATCGAATCGATCAGCTTGAGTTCCGCCCGCGCGCCGTCCTTCAACGCCTCCACCCTGGCCGCCACCACCGGGTTGCCGTCGAACAGGTCGCCATATTCCAGCAGGTCGGTCTCATAGGCCAGGATCTGCTGCATCCTGAGCGACCATTGCTGATCCCAGGGCCGGGGCAAGCCCAGCGCCTCGTTCCAGGCCGGCAGTTGCACGGCGCGGGCGCGGGCGTTCTTCGACAGCGTCACCGCCAGCGCCTCGATCAGGATGCGATAGACGTTGTTTTCGGGCTGTTGTTCGGTCAGCCCCAGCGAATTGACCTGCACGCCATAGCGGAAGCGGCGGTATTTTCCGTCTTCCACGCCATAGCGCTCGAGGCACAGCTCGTCCCACAGCTCGGTGAAGGCGCGCATCTTGCACAGCTCGGTGACAAACCGGATGCCGGCGTTCACGAAGAAGCTGATGCGCCCCACCATGGCCGGGAAATCCTGCTCCGCCACCTTGCCTTTCAGATCGTCGAGCACGGCGCATGCGGTGGCCAGCGCGAAGGCCAGTTCCTGCTCGGGCGTGGCGCCGGCTTCCTGCAGATGGTAGGAACACACATTCATCGGGTTCCATTTCGGCAGGTGCTCGCGCGTATAGGCCGCGACATCGGTGATCATGCGCAGGCTGGGCTTTGGTGGGCAGATATAGGTACCGCGCGAGAGATATTCCTTGATGATGTCGTTCTGTACCGTGCCTTGCAGCTTGCGCGTGTCGGCGCCCTGCTCCTCGGCCACCGCGATATAAAGCGCCAGCAGCCAGGGTGCGGTGGCGTTGATCGTCATCGAGGTGTTCATCTGCTCCAGAGGGATGCCCTCGAAGAGCATGCGCATGTCACCCAGATGCCCCACCGGCACGCCGACCTTGCCGACCTCGCCGCGCGCCAGTTCGTGGTCGCTGTCATAGCCCGTCTGCGTTGGCAGGTCGAAGGCCACGCTCAGCCCCGTCTGCCCTTTCGACAGGTTGCCCCGGTAAAGCGCGTTCGAGGCGGCAGCGGTGGAGTGGCCGGCATAGGTGCGGAAAAGCCAGGGTTTGTCCCGCCGCGGGGTTTCTTGCCCGGGGATTTCTTGCGGGGTCATGCTTGCGCCTCCATCCGATAGACCGCGGCCCGACTGTGCAGGTGCAGCGTAATTATCTTACGGCAGGGAATATGGCAACGTAACTTAATGTCAAGGCCGTATCGGCGCTGCGGTGGCGCGATCTGCCGAGCCACGCTGCGTCAGGCCACGCGCATGGCCCGTGCGGCCAGAAGCCCCGAAAGCAGGAACCAGGCGGCGATGCCCCAGCCTTGCTGCGGAAAATCCAGGCCCACATCGATCAGCACGCCGGTTATGCCCGGCCCCAGCGCAGTGCCCAGCACCATCACTGCCGCGGTCAGCGCGCGGATGCCGCCCAGGTGGCGGGTGCCGTAAAGTTCAGCCCAGAGCGTGGCCATCATGGTGACATTCAGCCCCACCGAGATGCCCATCAGCACCATGCCCGCCGCCCCCGCCGGCACGCCGCCGGCAAGCGCAAAAGCGGCGTAACCCGCCGCCAGCGGCAGCAGGTAGTATGGCACCAGCCGGCGCGCGCTGAAGCGGTCGACCAGCCAGCCGCCGGCCAGCATGCTGGCCACGCTGGTGGCGGTGAACAGCGGAAACAGAGCCACCAGCGCGGCATGGCCCCAGCCCTTGGCCTCGGCCAGATGCACCTGGTGAAAGAAGAAGGCCGTGTTCCAGGCCGCCGGGCCCAGGATCACCGGCACCATCAGCCAGAAGGCCGGGTGGCGCAGCACCTGCGCGCGGGTCCACATGCGGCCGTGCAGCCCGGTGCTGCCGGTCTCGGCGGCGAAGGATTGCGGCGTGCGCTCGCGCCGCAGCAGCGCCCACAGCACCGGCGCCAGCGCGAACAGCGCCATTGCCGCGAAAACCCACAAGAGCCGCCAGTCGAACACGCCCATCAGCGCCACGAAACCCAGCGGCAGGAACGCCTCGCCCATCGCCACGCCCAGCCCGGCTACCGACACCGCCCGCCCGCGCGAGGCCACGAACCAGCGCGCCATGGCCACCATCGCGGCATGGCCCATCAGCCCCTGACCGAAAAGCCGCAACAGGTAGATCGCACCGATCAGCGCCCAGACATGGGAAAGCTGCGCCATGGCCAGCGCCGTCAGCGCCAGCCCGGCCAGTACGCCGATGCCGATATGGCGCACGCGGAAGCGGTCGGTCAGGCTGCCGGCCCAGATCATGGTGGCGGCCGAGGCGGTGGTGGCCAGCGCATAGATCGCGCCCCACTGGCCGTGGCTGAGGCCGAATTCGGCCCTGATCTCGCCGGCGAAGACAGAGATGAAGAAGGTCTGCCCGAAGCTTGAGGCAAAGGTCAGCAGGAAGCCGGCGGCGAGCCAGGGCGCATTCAGCCGCAGGAAATCGGCAAGCTGTCGCATCGGCGCTGAGCTAGCGCGCGCAGGCGACGCAGCGCGTGAGCACCGGGTCGAGGTCGAGCCGCTTCAGGCCGATGAATTCGCCGCAATCTTCGCACCAGCCGAATTCATCGCCATCTTCCAGCCGGGCCAGCGCGGCGGTGATGGCCCGCAGCCGGGCAGCGCGGCGGGCTTCTTGCGCCGCGGCCATCGCTTGCTGCTGCATCGCGTCCATGCGGCTGAGCCGCCCCACGCTTTGCTGATCCAGCGCCACCGGCTTGCGGTCGGCACCGGTCTGGCCCGAAGCGGCACGCAACGTTTCGGCCTCGGTGAGCAGGCGGGCGCGGTAGCGGCTGCGCAGGGTTTCGGGCGTGGGTTCGCTCATGGTGATGAAAGGATCGGAAAATCCGCCCCGATGCAAGACACGGCCTGCATGCGGCAACGGGTCGGGGCAAGAAGCCGACGGCGCGCGCATGGCATTGCCCCCCACCGCCGTTGCTGGTTATGTGCCGCAATGTCTGCGACCGTAGAAATGCCGATGTGGCTGGTGATTCTGGTGCTGGTGCTGGCCGCCATCGGCGCGCTTGACCGCATCATCGGCCCCGGCCTGCGCTGGTTTCTTCGCCGGCGGATGGAGCGTGCGGTTGAAAAGCTCAATGAGCGGCTCGAACGCCCGATCCGGCCCTTTCGCCTGATGCGCCGGCAGGATCAGGTGATCCGCCTGATCCATGACCCGCAGGTGATGGAGGCCGTGGCCGAATACGCCCGCAGCGAGGGGATGCCGCACAACGTGGCCTTTGCGCGCGCGCGCTCCTATGCGCGCGAGATCGTGCCGGGCTTTTCCACCGCAACCTATTTCGGCTTTGCCATCAGGGTGGCGCGCCGGCTCAGCCAGGGGCTGTACCGGGTGCGGCTGGGGCGCGGCGATGACAGCACCTTGCGCAACATCGATGAGCGCTCGGCGGTGGTGTTCGTGATGAACCATCGCTCGAACATGGATTATGTGCTGGTCACCTGGCTGGCCGCCGACCGCTCGGCGCTTTCTTACGCGGTCGGCGAATGGGCGCAGGTCTGGCCGCTGAAATCGCTGATCCGGGCGATGGGGGCGTATTTCATCCGCCGGCGCTATTCCAGCCCGCTCTACCGCGCGGTGCTGGCGCGCTATGTGCAGATGTCGATCCAGGAGGGCGTCACCCAGGCCATGTTCCCCGAGGGCGGGCTCAGCCTGAACGGCGCCGTCGGCCCGGCCCGGAAGGGGCTGTTGCATTACATCGTGCGCGATTTCCAGTTCGGCGACGGGCGCGATGTCGTCTTCGTGCCGGTGGCGCTGAATTACGACCGCGTGCTTGAAGACCGGGTGCTTATCCAGGCCGCGCAGGAGGGGCGGCGGCGGTTTCGTGTCCGGCTCGGGGTGGCGATGGGGTTTGCCGCGCGCGTGGTATGGCAGAAGCTGCGCGGCACTTTCCGCCATTTCGGCTATGCCGCCGTCTGCTACGGCAAGCCGCTTTCGCTGCGCGAGTTCATGCAGACCCGGCCTGACGCCAGCACCGAGGCGCTGGCCGAGGTGCTGATGCACCGCATCCGCACCGCGGTGCCGGTGCTGCCGGTGCCGCTGGTGGCGGCGGTGGTGGCGCAGGCGGGCGGGAATCTGACCCGCGCGGCGCTGATCGCGCGCGGTGAGGCGATGGCGGCCGCGCTGCAGCAAAAGGGTGCCTGGCTGCATCTGCCCGGCGGGGGCGCGCGCCAGGCGCTGGAAGAGGGGCTGGAGGCGTTGTTGCTGCGCGGAATCCTGTCCCGCGAGGGGGGGGGTGGCGAGGAAACACTGCACATCGCGCCCGGTCAGGAGCCGGCGTTGAGCTTCTATGCCGCGGCGGTGCTGCAACGTCTCGCCGAAGCCTCCGAGCTGGCCGACCCGGCCGACCCGCCGCCAGAGCAGCACGAGATGGAACTCCCTGAAGCGGGCGAGACATAAAATTTCAATTCTGCTACAATGGTGGTTGCAATGTTGCGCGGCCACTTTTATTTCTGCTGCAAGTGCCGCATCGATTCTGCGTTGCGGCAAAGCAGCAGCAGGAGTGAGACATGGCCCTCGACCAGCAGACCGGCATTGCCCCCTATGACGCGCCCGAAAAGAATCTCTATGAGATCGGCGAGATGCCGCCGCTGGGTTATGTGCCCAAGAAGATGTATGCTTGGGCCATCCGCCGTGAGCGCCATGGCGAGCCCGATACCGCGATGCAGGTCGAGGTGGTCGATACCTGGCAGCTCGACAGCCACGAGGTGCTGGTGCTGGTGATGGCCGCCGGGGTGAACTACAACGGCGTCTGGGCCTCGCTCGGCGTGCCGATCTCGCCCTTCGACGTGCACAAGGCCCCCTATCATATCGCCGGGTCCGATGCCTCGGGCATCGTCTGGGCGGTGGGCTCGGCGGTCAAGCGCTGGAAGGTCGGGGACGAAGTGGTGATCCACTGCAACCAGGACGATGGCGACGACGAGCATTGCAATGGCGGCGACCCGATGTATTCGCCCAGCCAGCGCATCTGGGGCTATGAGACGCATGACGGCTCTTTCGCCCAGTTCGCGCGCGTGCAGGCGCAACAGTTGATGCCGCGCCCCAAGCATCTGACCTGGGAAGAAAGCGCCTGCTACACGCTGACGCTGGCCACCGCCTATCGCATGCTTTTCGGCCATGAACCGCATGACCTTAAGCCGGGCCAGAATGTGCTGGTCTGGGGCGCTTCGGGAGGGCTTGGCTCTTACGCGATCCAGCTCATCAACACCGCCGGGGCGAATGCGATTGGCGTGATTTCCGATGAGGACAAGCGCGATTTCGTCCTCGGGCTGGGCGCCAAGGGTGTGATCAACCGCAAGGATTTCAACTGCTGGGGCCAGCTGCCCACCGTGAACACGCCCGAGTATAACGAGTGGCTTAAAGAGGCGCGCAGGTTCGGCAAGGCGATCTGGGACATCACCGGCAAGGGTGTGAATGTCGACATGGTGTTCGAACATCCCGGCGAGGCCACCTTTCCGGTCTCGGCGCTGGTGGTGAAGAAGGGCGGCATGGTGGTGATCTGCGCCGGCACCTCGGGCTACAACTGTACCTTCGATGTGCGCTACATGTGGATGCACCAGAAGCGGCTTCAGGGCAGCCATTTCGCGCATCTCAAGCAGGCCTCGGCGGCAAACCAGCTGATGATCGAGCGCCGGCTCGACCCGTGCATGTCCGAGGTGTTCCCCTGGGACGAGATTCCGGCCGCGCATATGATGATGCGCCGCAACGAGCACAAGCCGGGTAACATGGCGGTGCTGGTGCAGGCGCCGGTAACGGGCTTGCGCACCTTCGAAGATGCGCTCGAGACCGGCCGGCGGCGCTGACGCCGGCCTGAACGGGCCTGTGCCCGATGCAGCAAGGCGGTGCTGCCAGACCGGCGGCGCCGCCTTTCCTTTTCCGGCGCGCGCGCTAAAGCCTTTTTCGCTTCAGCCTTTGTCAACCCGGCCATGTCTAGGATCGCCCCGTTCGCGCCCGGGGCAGGAGGATTGCCGGTGAAGCATGAATGGATGATCCGCGTTATCGACGATCTCGCCGCCTATGCCGGCAAGAACGGGATGCCTGCGCTGGCCGAACATCTGCACGAGGCGCGACTGTTGGCGATCACCGAAATGGCCAATCTGCCCGACGAGGGCGACGAGGAAAACGGCGCGCGCCGGGGCGATCATTCCGGGGCGGCCATTCGCGAAAGGACGCGCAGCTAGTGGCGCCGATGCGCGCCCGTGCAGCTTGCGGGCACCGCCCTTGCCGGCAGCACGGGCGGGAAAGCAGGCCAAGGCACCGAAATCGATCAATTGGATCTGGTATCAGGGGGCGGGCAGGGCGAGGATCACCGACAACGCGCCCGAAAGCGGGACTTGCGATGCCCTGCTGGCAGTGTCAGGTCCGCCCGCCGATGGCCCGATGACGGCGAGCGCCATGCACATGATCGCGATTCGCAGACCGGCGCCGGCGCGGCTTGGGGCGGGTGACCGGGTGACGGCAGCGGCATGGGTGGCAGGGGGGCTGTCGATGCGCAGTGCGTGGGCCAGTTGGTCGTTCCGGCGGGCAAGGCCGGTGGCGCTGGTGATCTGGTGTTGACGCGTGCCGGGTTTACCGCCGAAAAGCCGCCCGGCTGATTGTCGCTGCGCGCGGGCCGCTCGGCTGTCGGGTGGCGCTTTGCCTGGCCGCGCCGGCGCCGCGTTGGCAACGAGCGGCTGGATGGTGGGCAGGCCGGACTGGGGTGAGCCATCGGCGAAAGCCGGGCGCCCGGTGGCGGCTGGTTGCTGGACGTCGGCTTCGGCGGGCGCGGCCTGAGCGGGGATCGCGCGGCGTGGCGTGATCGGCGCATGACCGACGCCGGCCACCGGCGCCGGGCGCTCGCGCGGCCCCGACATCGCCCCTGTCAGGCAGAGCGGGTCCAGCGCACTGGCCGGCCCGTCGAGCATGGCGGCCGGAAGGCGCGGAAATTCGCTGGCGGTGCAGATCGCCCCGTTGGCCTGCCAGATCACCAGCGCCGGTGGCGCCGCCTCGGCCACGGTGGCAATCAGCGACCGGCATTCGCCGGGCAGCACATCCAGGCGTTCATCCATGCTCTGGCCTGGCTGCACGCCGCGCAGACGCATCAGCACACCCAGCACCCAGCGGTGATGGCGCAGCGCGTGCATAACCCGGCCGCGGGCAAGATCGCTGCCATCGGGCACGGGCCGCGCCGCGCCGGTAAAGGCTTGCAGCGGCAGCGGGGCATCGTTCAGCGAAAGTGCCAGATCGAAGCCGTCGGCGCGCAGGCGCAGCGCATGCCGGCTTAGCCGTACCCCGGTGATGGTGCGGCCATCCCGGCGCAGATCGTCGATCAGGAATTGCGAGGCCAGCATCAGATCCGGCGGGCCCGGCTGCGGCCCATAGATCAGCGTTGCCCCGGAGATGCCCATTCTGTGGCGCATGGCAGCATTTCAACCTTCCCCTGGCTGCGGCCATTCTACCCGCTTGGCGTGTATCCAGCATGTAGATAATACTTAAAATTGCGTATTTGAGGGTGGTCGACGGGTCAATGCGCCCGGGCTCGATGCGTGCTCTCAGCATCGGCTTGCACAATGGCGCGGGGTGCCCCGGCATATGCCGGGGCACCCCTCATTCCGGCGCCATGCGTGGCGCGTGGTTGCCGGCGTCAGATGCGCTCAGCAGCTATAATAAAGCTGATACTCGATCGGGTGCGGGGTGTGTTCATAGGCATAGACCTCGTCCCATTTCAGCGCCATGTAGGCGTCGATCTGGTCCTTGGTGAAGACATCGCCCTTGAGCAGGAACTCGTGATCGGCCTCCAGCGATTGCAGCGCCTCGCGCAGCGAGCCGCAGACCGTGGGAATGTCGGCCAGTTCCTCGGGCGGCAGGTCATAGAGGTCCTTGTCCGAGGGCTCCCCCGGGTCGATCTTGTTCTGGATGCCGTCCAGCCCGGCCATCAGAAGCGCCGAGAAGGCCAGATAGGGGTTGCAGGAGGGATCGGGGAAGCGCGCCTCGACCCGCTTGGCCTTGGGGCTTTCGGCCCAGGGAATGCGGAACGAGGCCGAGCGGTTGCGCGCCGAATAGGCCAGCAGCACCGGTGCCTCGAAGCCCGGGATCAGCCGCTTGTAGCTGTTCGTCGAGGGGTTGGTGAAGGCATTGAGCGCCTTGGCGTGCTTGAGGATGCCGCCGATGAACCACAGCGCCTCCTGGCTCAGATCGGCGTATTTGTCACCGGCAAAGAGCGGCTTGCCGTCCTTCCAGATCGACATGTTGACATGCATGCCGGTGCCGTTGTCGCCCTTGATGGGCTTGGGCATGAAGGTGGCGGTGCGGCCATAGGCATGGGCCACGTTGTGGATGACATACTTGTATTTCTGCAGCTCGTCGCCCTGGGTGGTCAGGCTGCCGAAGATCAGCCCCAGCTCGTGCTGGCACGAGGCCACCTCGTGGTGGTGCTTGTCCACCTTCATGCCGATTGCCTTCATGGTGGACAGCATTTCAGAGCGCATGTCCTGGCCGGCATCGATGGGGTTGAGCGGGAAATAGCCGCCCTTGAGGCCGGGGCGGTGGCCCATGTTGCCGCTCTCGTATTCGCTGTCAGTGTTCCACGAGCCGTCGATGGCATCGACCTCATAGGAAACCTTGTTGGTGGTCACCGAAAAGCGCACATCGTCGAAGATGAAGAACTCGGCTTCGGGGCCGAAGAAGGCGGTATCGCCGATGCCCGAGGATTTCAGATAGGCCTCGGCCTTGATCGCGGTGCCGCGCGGGTCGCGCGAATAGGGCTCGCCGGTATCAGGCTCGAGCACGCTGCAATGAAGGCACAGCGTTTTTTCGGCATAGAACGGATCGATATAGGCGGTTTCGGGATCGGGCATCAGCTTCATGTCGGACTGGTCGATCGACTTGAAGCCATTGATCGACGAGCCGTCGAACATGAAGCCTTCTTCCAGGAAGTCTGCGTTCACCTCATCGGCAATGACGGTGACATGGTGCATCTTTCCGCGCGGATCGGTGAAGCGGATGTCGACATACTTGACATCCTCTTCCTTCATGGTGGCCAGAACCTTGTCGATGCTCATGGTGTTCCTTCCCCTGAATTTGGAAACGGGTTTTCGGTTGTTCAGATGGCGTCCTCGCCGGTCTCGCCGGTTCGGATGCGGATGATCTGTTCGACGGGCGTGACGAAGATCTTGCCGTCGCCGATCTTGTCGGTGCGCGCGGCGGCGATGATGGCATCGACGGCGGCTTCGACCATGTCGTCGGACAGCACGACCTCGAGCTTCACCTTGGGCAGGAAATCGACCACATATTCCGCGCCCCGATACAGCTCGGTGTGGCCCTTCTGCCGGCCAAAGCCCTTGACCTCGATCACCGACAGCCCTTGGATGCCGATTTCCTGAAGCGCTTCCTTCACCTCGTCGAGCTTGAAGGGCTTGATGATGGCTTCGATCTTCTTCACGTCACTCTCTCCTCGCTGTGGCCGTCGCCGGGTGAAACGCGGCTGCAGTGGCAAGCCGCGCCTGCTGCCCTCAGCCTCGTCGCCCCCGCCTGTCGGTACCAGCCGGGCCGTGGCCCACTGACCACGTTCACAGGGCGGTCTCAATCGAATAGCTTGGGGCTCGCGCCGGATTTTCGGCCCGGCGCGGGTGAAACGCAAGCATTGCACAAAAAACGGGCGAAAAGCGCGAAATTCGGGCTGAAATTGAACGAAAGGGGCGTCTGTGGTGAGCGAATTACTGACATCTGCCCAAATGCGCGGCATCGAGCGCGCGGCCATCGAGTCGGGCGAGATGAGCGGGCTGGCGCTGATGGAGCGCGCCGGGGAAGGGGTTGTCGAGGCGATCATCCGGCGCTGGCCCGAGGTGGCGGGGCAGAGTGAGGGGCAGGGTGCGCGGCGCGCGGTGGTGCTGTGCGGGCCGGGTAACAATGGCGGTGATGGCTATGTGGTGGCGCGGCTTCTGGCCGGGCGCGGCTGGCAGGTTGCGCTTTGGGCGCTGGCGCCGCCGGTCTCGCCCGATGCCATCGCCAATGCCGGGCGCTGGGCTTCCCTCGGCGCGGTGCAGGCCGAGCTTGACCCCGCCTTGCTGGCCGGCGGGGTGGTTGTCGATGCGATGTTCGGCACCGGGCTGGTGCGCGATGTCGCGCCGCCGGTCTGGGGGGCGCTGGCAATGGCGCAGGAAGCGGGCGCACGGCTGGTTGCCGTGGACATTCTTTCGGGGCTTTGCGCCGATAGCGGGCGGGTGCGCGCCGAGGGGGGCTATCTGAACAGGGGCGCCGATCTCACCGTTACCTTTCAGGCGCCCAAGCTGGGGCATGCGCTGTTGCCCGGCGGGGCGATGAGCGGCGCGCTGGAGGTTGTCGATATCGGGCTGGGCGCGCGGCTTTCGGCACTGTGCCATGGCCCCGACGAGGCGGCCATCGCCACCGCAGTGGCGCCGCCGGGCGGGGCGCGGGCAATGGCGGGGGGGCATAAATGCGAGCCCGCCCACGCGGTGGTGCTTTCCGGCGGCGGGGGGCGCGGCGGCGCCGCATGGCGGGCCGCGCGCGCCGCGCTCAGGGTCGGTGCCGGGCTGGCAACGCTGTGCTGCCCGCCCTCGGCGCTGATCGAGAACGCAGCAAGGCTCGATGCAGTGATGCTGCGCCCGGTCGCCGATGACCAGGCGTTGATGCGCCTGCTCTCGGATGAGCGCATAAGCGCGCTGTGTCTGGGCCCCGGGCTGGGGCTGGGCGCGCGTGAGGCGGCGCTGGTCGGCGCCGCGCTGCGCCGCAAGCGCCCGACGGTTCTTGATGCCGACGCGCTGAGCCTGATCGCGCAGAATGAAGCGCTGCGAAAGCTGGTGCATGCGGGTTGTGTGCTGACCCCGCATGCGGGCGAATTCGCCCGGCTCTGGCCTGATCTGGCGGGTGCCGAATCGAAGCTCGAGGCGACGGTGCGGGCGGCGGCCGGGATCGGCGCGGTGGTGCTGCACAAGGGCGCGGACACGGTGATCGCCGCGCCCGATGGCTGGCCGCAGGTCCATGCAGCGCTGCGCGAACGCGCCGCTCCCTGGCTGGCCACGGCCGGGGCGGGCGATATTCTGGCCGGGCTGATTGCCGGGTTGATGGCGCGCGGCTGGCCGCCTGACCGCGCCGCCGCAGATGCCGCCTGGCTGCATGTCGAGGCCGCGCGCCGCTTCGGCCCCGGGCTGATCGCAGAGGATTTGCCCGAGACGCTGCCGGGGGTGTTGCAAGACCTTGCCGCCGAAGGTTGAAGCAAAGGTGACCCAGGCACAACGGGCGGGCAAGACGCGCTTTGAAAAGCGCGTGCATACGGGCCTTCGAAGGCCCGTCATCCGCCCCGGCGCTTGCCGGCATGGACGCCGCCGCCGGGCTGCGCTATCACCGCCGCCGAAGCCAATCTCGACGAGGCGCGCATGTCCCAGCACGGCACCCCCCTTGCCATCACCGCCTCGCCCTCGGGGCCGCTCAGGGGCGTGGCCGAAGTGCCCGGCGACAAGTCGATCAGCCACCGCGCGCTGATCCTCGGGGCGCTGGCGGTGGGCGAGACGCGCATCACCGGCCTGCTCGAGGGCGAGGATGTGCTCGCCACCGCCGAGGCGATGCGCGCGCTTGGCGCCACCGTCACAAGGCACGCCCCTGGCGAATGGCATGTGCAGGGCGTCGGCGTCGGCGGTTTTGCCGAGCCTGAGCAGGTGATCGATTGCGGCAATTCCGGCACCGGCGTGCGCCTGATCATGGGCGCCATGGCCACCAGCCCCATCACCGCCACCTTCACCGGCGATGCCAGCCTCAACCGCCGCCCGATGGGCCGCGTGACCGAGCCGCTGGCGCTCTTCGGCGCGCGCGCCTTTGGCCGCGCCGGCGGGCGCCTGCCGATGACCGTGATTGGCGCCGTTGATCCGGTGCCGGTGTGCTATGAGTTGCCGGTGGCCTCGGCGCAGGTGAAATCGGCGCTGCTGCTGGCCGGGCTCAACGCGCCAGGCGAAAGCGTTGTCATCGAGCGCGAAGCCACGCGCGATCATACCGAACGCATGCTCGCCGGCTTCGGCGCCGAACTGCGCATCGAGGATGGCGCCGAGGGACGCGTCATCACCCTGACCGGCCAGCCCGAGCTGGTGGCGCAAAGCGTGGCCGTGCCGCGTGATCCTTCCTCGGCGGCCTTTCCGGTCTGCGCGGCGCTGATCGTGCCGGGCTCTGAAATCACCGTGCCCGGCGTCAGCCGCAACCCCACGCGCGACGGGCTCTATGTCACACTGGCGGAGATGGGCGCCGACATCGCCTTTGAAAACCCGCGCGAAGAAGGTGGCGAGCCAGTGGCCGATCTGCGCATCCGCTACACCGGCGCGCTGAAGGGCGTGGAAACCCCGCCCGAACGCGCCGCCTCGATGATCGATGAATTCCCGGTGCTGGCGGCGCTGGCGGGTTTTGCCGAGGGCAAGACGGTCATGCGCGGCGTGAAGGAGCTGCGCGTCAAGGAAAGCGACCGCATCGACGCCATGGCGCGCGGGCTGGAAGCCTGCGGCGTGCGCATCGAGGAAAGCGAGGACAGCCTGAGCGTGCACGGCATGGGGCCCAGTGGCGTGCCCGGCGGCGCCACGGTGGAAAGCCGGCTCGATCACCGCATCGCGATGGCCTTTCTTGTGCTGGGCATGGCCGCCAAGGCACCGGTTACCGTCGATGACGGCGCGCCCATCGCCACCTCCTTTCCCGCCTTCGAGGCGCTGATGACAGGGCTCGGCGCAAGGCTTGGGGGGCAAACGCGGGGAGAGAGCGCATGATCACCGGCAGCTGCTTGTGCGGCGCGGTGCGCTACACGGTTTCGGGGATGCTGCGCCCGGTGATCGGGTGTCACTGCACCCAGTGCCGCAAGACCAGCGGTCACCACGTCGCGGCGACAGGGGCCGCGCGCACTGATATCAAGATCAGCGGCACTGTGCGCTGGTTTCGCTCCTCGCCTGGTGCGCGGCGCGGTTTCTGCCCGGTCTGCGGCTCGAACCTGTTCTGGGACGGCCCCGGCAGTCATCTGTCGATCTTCGCCGGCACGCTCGATGGCGATGCGGGTCTGCGCCTGGCCGGGCATATCTACTGCGCCGACAAAGGCGCCTATTACGAAATCCCGGATGATCATCTGCCCCGCGCCGAGGGCGACGATCCCCGCCTGACCACGACGACGCTGCCATGAAATTCACGGTCGCCATCGATGGCCCCGCCGCCGCCGGCAAGGGCACCATCGCGCGCGCGCTGGCGGCGCATTTCGGCCTTGCCCATCTCGATACCGGCCTGCTCTACCGCGCCGTGGGCGCGCTGGTGGCCGGGGGCGCCGAGCCCGTCGCCGCCGCGCAGGCCCTCACCGGCGCCGATCTGGCGCGCGGCGATCTGCGCAGCCTTGCCGCCAGCGAGGCCGCCAGCCGTGTCGCCGCCATGCCTGAAGTGCGCGCCGCGCTTACCGATTTCCAGCGCCGCTTCGCCCGGCGCGAGGGCGGCGCGGTGCTCGACGGGCGCGATATCGGCACCGTCATCTGCCCCGAGGCCGAGGTCAAGATCTTCGTCACCGCCGATGCCGAAACCCGCGCCCGCCGCCGCTGGATGGAAGCCGGCGGCGAGGCCGCGCCGGAAAGCTTTGCCACCGTGCTCGATCAGGTGCGCGCGCGCGATGCCCGCGACACGGGCCGCGCCGATGCGCCGCTGCGCCCGGCCGAAGATGCGCTCATCCTCGATACCACGCATCTGAGCATCGACGAGGCCGTCGCCCGCGCCCTGCAGACGGTCGCCGGGCGCCTGCCCGCCGCGCCCAGGGGCTGATCCCTTCCGCCGCAACTTCATCTTGCCGAAAAAACTCCGGGGGGAATCCAGCCACGCATGCGAGGCTGGATTCCCCCCGGCACAACGCTCGCACCCGTTCAGGCGCCCATTCAAGCCTTGTCAGCCTGCGCGCTTGCCGTTATAGCCCGCCCATCTCACCCGAGCGCTGCGCCGCTGGCCGTTGCAACGGCAGCGAAGGCGGTTTCGGGCGGGGCATGATCTGAAAGACCGGCGGAACCAACCGCCAGGCCGGAAAAGCACGACGAAAAGGAAACACTCGCCATGTGCGCCAAGGCAACCATGGAGGAATTCGAAGCCCTCCTCAATGAAAGCTTCGAAATCGACACGCCGCAGGAAGGCAGTGTCGTCAAGGGCAAGGTCATCGCCATCGAGGCGGGCCAGGCCATCGTCGATGTCGGCTACAAGATGGAAGGCCGCGTCGATCTCAAGGAATTCGCCAACCCGGGCGAGGCCCCGGAAGTGGCCGTGGGCGACGAGGTCGAGGTCTATCTCGAACGCGTTGAAAATGCGCGCGGCGAGGCCGTGGTCAGCCGCGACAAGGCCCGCCGCGAGGCCGCCTGGGACCGCCTGGAAAAGGCCTATGCCGACGAGGCGCGCGTCGAGGGCGCCATCTTCGGCCGCGTCAAGGGCGGCTTCACCGTCGATCTGGGCGGCGCCGTGGCCTTTCTGCCGGGCAGCCAGGTCGATGTGCGCCCGGTGCGCGATGCCGGCCCGTTGATGGGCCTCAAGCAGCCCTTCCAGATTCTCAAGATGGACCGCCGCCGCGGCAATATCGTCGTCTCGCGCCGCGCCATCCTTGAAGAAAGCCGCGCCGAGCAGCGCGCCGAGGTCATCGCCAAGCTGGCCGAAGGCATGGTCATTGACGGGGTGGTCAAGAACATCACCGAATACGGCGCCTTTGTCGATCTGGGCGGCGTGGACGGGTTGCTGCATGTCACCGACATGGCCTGGCGGCGCGTCAATCACCCCTCCGAGATCGTCTCCATCGGCGAGACGCTCAAGGTGCAGGTGATCAAGATCAACAAGGAAACCCATCGCATCAGCCTTGGCCTGAAGCAGCTGCAGGCCGATCCGTGGGATGCGGTCGAGAGCAACTACCCGCTGAGTTCGGTGCACAAGGGCCGGGTGACCAACATCACCGATTACGGCGCCTTCGTCGAGCTGGAGCCGGGCGTCGAAGGGCTGGTCCATGTCTCGGAGATGAGCTGGACCAAGAAGAACGTCCACCCGGGCAAGATCGTCTCGACCAGCCAGGAAGTCGAGGTCATGGTGCTGGAAATCGACAGCGCCAAGCGCCGCGTCAGC